>JBHIDX010000139.1:0-1578 GCA_046760305.1 Candidatus Aminicenantales bacterium | reverse complement strand
TCTCGGAGAGATGATAAAAGGGGGGGTAATCAGCGTAAAGAAAGGATATTCTCTTCCTCTTAAGTTTATCCGTGTCCGTGAAGCAGGCCATCCTGTACCTGATAAAACAGGACTTGAATGTACAGAGCAAATTATCAGAATTCTCAGAAAAAGCGGGGAGAAAGACCTCATCTTTATGTTAATCTCTGGCGGGGGTTCTGCTCTCCTTCCTTTTCCTGCTCAAGGTATTTCACTGGATGACAAGCAGAAGGTCACAAGGCTTCTGCTTCGAAGTGGAGTGAAAATTCAGGAGATGAACGCTATCAGGAAGCACCTCTCTGGCGTAAAAGGAGGAAGACTTTCAAAACTTGCCTTTCCCTCCACTCTTATCTCACTTGTTCTCTCAGACGTAATCGGGGACGAGCTGGAGTTCATTGCCTCTGGACCAACTGTGCCTGATTCAAGCACATTCAGGGATTGTCTTGATGTCATTGAGAGGTACAGTATCAGGAACAGAGTTCCTTCTTCTGTTCTTGATTTGCTGGAGAGAGGGTTGAAGGGTGAGGTGGAAGAGACACCGAAAAAAGGGGATCCAGCCTTTGAACGCACTCAGAACGTGATTATAGGCAATAACAGGGTAGCCATCCAGGGAGCGGTTAAAAAGGCATCTGAACTGGGGTACAACACTCTCTTTTTTTCAGCAGAAGTCCAGGGAGAAGCGAGGGAAGCAGCAATAACACATTCTGTTCTTGCGGCCAGAATTCTGTTCTCAGGCAAGCCTGTTGAAAGGCCGGCCTGTGTAGTTTCTGGAGGAGAGACTACGGTTACTGTAAAAGGTAAGGGGAGGGGAGGCAGAAACCAGGAGTTTGTACTTGCGGCTTCAATGGGTATAGATGGACTTGATAATGTTGTCATTTTAAGTGCTGGAACAGACGGAACAGACGGACCTACAGAAGCTGCCGGAGCTTTAGCAGATGGGACAACAATAAAGAGAGCAGGGGAGCTTGGGCTGGATGCTCGCCATTTCCTGAAAGAGAATGACTCATATAATTTCTTCAAGCGCCTGGGCGACCTGATCATCACAGGACCTACTTTTACCAATGTCATGGACTTACAGCTTATTTTGGTTGGATAAGGGAAAGAGCAGAACAGTAAGATGACTTTGAAAGGAGGGGCGTATGCATAAAAAATGTTTTTATTTTCGATTAATAAAAAGAATAATGACATTGTTTTTGTGCCTCTGGTCCATATCTTATTCTTCTGCCGCAGGAGTTAGAATCTGGGAAGAACCTCTTGAAATTCCCACATACAGAGTGGGTAAACCTGAACCTAACCCCATTTTTTTCACCGGCAGAGCCTATCAGGGAGCAAAGGGGCCAGTCTATCCTTATCCCCTGATTGCCAAGCTAACAGACCAGCGGGATTTTAAGACCTACCGGGCGGTTTTCCTTGAGAATGAATATGTGAAGCTCTGTGTGCTTCCTGAGGTGGGAGGCCGTATTTTTCAGGCGCTGGACAAGACCAACAACTATGATTTTTTCTACTGCCAGCATGTAATCAAACCAGCACTTATCGGCATGCTGGGAGCCTGGATTTCCG
>JBHIDX010000138.1:0-1712 GCA_046760305.1 Candidatus Aminicenantales bacterium | reverse complement strand
CACCGGAGGCCTCTCGTCATTGCGAGGCACGAGGTGCCGAACCAATCCTCCGTTGCGAGCGAAGCGTGGCAACCCCAAGCACTCCCGAATATGATGAGATTGCCACGCCCTTTCAGGGCTCGTAACGACGGATAGCTTCGCTTCGCTCGCAATGACGGATTGCTCCGCTCCTCGCGATGACACATTAATTATTACGTTTACATTAATTCGATATAAGAAGGTACTTCAACATGGGAAAGCCCGAATATAATTTCCGCCACAGCCAGGAGTTTTCCACAGGTATTCCAACGCAAGAGCTGATCCCGCCGATCCCTATTTTTCCACAGATTTTTCCACAGGTGTTATAATGCAAGACCTGACCCCGTATTCTCTTGGCCACATCAGAATCTCGGCCGGCACTGTAGAGGACTTTCTTTCATTCATAGGGAAGAGTATTTCCAGAAAGAAGAAATCCTACTGCATTCCCCTCAACTGCACCAAGTATGCGGTTTCCAAGAGGGATTCAAAACTCAGAGAGGTAATAAATTCTGCTGACTTATGCCTCGCAGACGGAAAGCCAATTGTCTGGCTCAGCAGGCGTCTTGGATACAGAAATGTAAGTCATGTTACAGGAATAAGATTGGCCGAAGCAGTTCTCGCTCGCTCAAGAAAGGAGAACTGGAGAATCTTTATCCTCGGAGCATCCCCCCAGAACCTGGAAAAGGCACTTCATACCATCAATAAGAGGTTCAACAATCCCCTCATCGCAGGCTTCTGTCACGGCTATTTCAATTCAAGTGAATCATGCAGTGAATTATTTACTGAAAGAGCCGATGAATCATCTGTTAAAACAGTAGCGACATTAGCGACGGGAGCGTTCTCACCTGATATGAATTGCGGGAGCAAAACTCGCCATCCTCGAATTGCAGGCTTTATCCCTGAAAGTTCCTTCCCTAGTGTCTTATCCAATCCACTACTCAATGAACTGGAGGCAGTGATTGAAAGCATTAATGCCTGTAACCCGGACATCCTCCTTCTCGGACTCGGCATGCCCCAGAAAGAGTACTTTATTCATGACCATTTCCATGAGATAAACGCCACTTTCTGGCTTCCTGTAGGCGGAGCGATCGACATCTGGGCCAGGGCAAAAAGACGCGCTCCGCTTTTCCTCCAGCAAACAGGGCTTGAATGGCTCTTTCGGAGCTTTTCCAACAAAAGCAAAGCCCTGAACATCCTCAAGTATAGTCTCTCATTTACGAGAGACTTCCTCACTCATTCCCGCCCATAACCCCCCCTTTTTTCCCTCCCTCCTTTCTATTTTTTCTCTTCTATCTCTCTACCTTTATTCTGCTTTGGCTTACTTCTTTATTCTTTCTTATTTTTATTCTAGTTTGGCTTACATAAGTTATTGAAATTACATGTGATACATCGATTTTTCCCCTGAAATATGGCCTTAAAATCCCCTTTTTCCCACCAAAAACACTACTCTAAGCCAAATCCTCCTTCTCCATATTCTTTCTATTCCTTCACCGTAAAACAGAAAATATCCTTTGTAGGTTATCTTAGACATCGCTTTTGGGCCCCGAAAAGGCTCATCTAAGGCCTATTTTCGGGGAAAAAATGAAGTTAATTCACATGATATCAGCAGGTTGCGTTAGCCAAACTACAAGTTAACAAGCTTCATTTTTGGGGTCAAAAATGGGCTTTAAGGATTTTCTTAAAATCACTTCAAG
>JBHIDX010000137.1:0-1745 GCA_046760305.1 Candidatus Aminicenantales bacterium | reverse complement strand
CAGGGGCATGCCGGAATGGACGCCGTAGCGGCGGGCTTCGTAGGAAGCAGTGGAAGCCACTCCCCTCTCATGGGGAAGGCCGCCGACAATGACAGGCTTCCCCTTCAGAGAAGGGTTGAGCAGCACTTCCACGGCTGCGAAAAAGGCATCAATATCAACATGGACAATAAATCTGTTCATTTTTACTCACTTTAATAAAAAGTAAACAGTGAGGAAGAAAGAGAGGGGAGTCCTCCTCTCCTCTTACTTCTGGGTTATT
Organism: Candidatus Aminicenantales bacterium; assembly: GCA_046760305.1. GTDB lineage: Bacteria > Acidobacteriota > Aminicenantia > Aminicenantales > Aminicenantaceae > JBHIDX01. Next base: position 1,486 of record JBHIDX010000137.1, on the reverse strand, counting down.
GCCTCTCTTTCTTTAACCTTTTCTCGCCTTTACCCTTAACCCTCCTTCTAATACTTCCTCAGCACACCGATTACTCTTCCCAGAATCCTCAACTCCTGGACCTGAATCGGGGAATACTCCGGATTTTCAGGAACGAGGAAGACGTTTCCGTTCTCGATTCTCAGTCTCTTCAACGTCACCGAGCCGTCGTCCAGGAGAGCAACCACCATCTCGCCCGGGCTGGCTGTGTTTGTCCTCTCGATGAGCACCCGGTCTCCATCATCGATAAAGGCATCAACCATGCTTTTGCCCTCGACATGGATGCAGAAGACGTTTCCTCTCCTGCGGCCGACCATCCACTCCGGCACCTCGATTGCCTCTCCGGAAACATCAAAAGCCTCCTTTGGATCTCCGGCCGGCACGAGACCCACCAGGGGCACCCTGACCTGACCTTCCAGAGCTGCCGGAAATCCTGTAAGCTTCAACACACCCCTCTTTCTGGTGAGATAGCCCTTCTTCTCCAGACTGAGGAGATGCTTGAAAACAGCCGAAGGACTGGAAATGGCGACAAGCTCTCCCAGCTTCCTGATGGTGGGTGGGTAGCCGTGGTCGAGGATGAAGTCTTCAATGGTCCTGAGCACATTTTTCTGGCGCTCGGTAAGCTTTTTTTTCAGTTTGTTCACCATTTTGTTCACCATATATATAAATAATACCTCTTCCCGCTCTTGTCAAGAGAAAAATAATTTTTTTAGGCGAGGCAATTTTCAGGAAAAGGCTATAGTTTCCAGCCGCCGCCAACAATGAGATTGGTGCCGGTGATGAAACCCGCCTTCTCCGAAGCCAGAAAGACGACCGCCTCGGACACATCCCTGAAACTACCAACCCTTTTTCTCCCCTCCTTTTTCCCTGAGGGAAGAATGCCTCCTTCTATGAGTCCGGGCGAAACCATGTTGACTGTGATGCCGGTGGAGGCGGTTGAGGCAGCCACGCTCCTGGTAAGGATGAGAAGGCCTGTCTTGGCTACAGCATAGGGAGTGATATTCGAGAAGGCCACAAGCTGCTCAGCCCGGCTGTAGCCAAGGTTTATTATTCTCCCCCATTTCCTCTTTCTCATGCCAGGAAGCACAGCTTTCATGCAGTGGAGAGCACTGAGCAGGTTGCTGCGGAAGATATCCTCCCATTCTGAACCCTCCACCTCCTCCCATGGCTTGACGAGCAGAGGGCCGAAGTTGTTAACAAGAATATCAACCCGGCCGAAGCGCTCTTCTGCTTCCCTTATCAAGAAGATAGCTTCAGACTCATTTTTCAGGTCCGCGGTAAATACTGCACTCTCTTTTCCCTTTTTTCTTATCCCTCCTGCTACCTTCTCTGCCTCATCTCTGCTCTTGTGAAAATGAACCCCCACAGCTGAAACCTCATCAGCCAGCTTGAGTGCAATCTCTCTTCCTATTCCCCGGCTGCTTCCAGTAACAAGAGCAACTTTTTCCTTCATAACAGCCATCCCTCT
>JBHIDX010000136.1:0-1837 GCA_046760305.1 Candidatus Aminicenantales bacterium | reverse complement strand
GCAGATTTTTCGAGACTAAGATTCTCGCCTATAAAACGGGAGGCTTTCTGACCGATTTTCATCGCTTCCTTCTGATTATCCAGTAGATAGCTAATCCTATCCACTGCCTCATCCACCTCTGAAAAATCAACCACAAACCCCGTTTCCCCTTCTTTTATCAGGTCATGTTGGGCGCCTGCATGACAGGAAACAACACAGGGAAGCCCTGCTGCCATGGCCTCGACCAGTGCCTGACCCCAGATATCAAAATCTGTCTGAAAAAGAAAGCAGCAGGCTTCAGCTAGGTAAGAACAAAGCTGTGATTTCTGAATGAAACCGTGAAATCTCACCAGGTCTGAGATTCCATTCTCGGCCACAAACTTTTCCAGCTCTGGCTTCTCCACCCCATCTCCCACGATGTCAAGCTTGAAATCTGACCTTGATTGAGCCAGTTTCTTTATCACCTGGAGGAGCTTTCCGATGTTTTTTCTGGGCGACAGATGTCCGACATAAAGAAGACTTTTCCTTGAGCCTGAGTTACCTTTCACAGCACGCAGCCTCCTTACTTCCTCTCTGAAAAAGTGTGTATCAACCGTGTTTATTCCAACCTGAATTTTCTCTGCAGCCGCACCGAGAGAAATAAGGTATTCTTTTGCTTTTGAGCCGTAAGCAACAAATCCTGACGCTCTCTTAACCAATATTTTACGGTGTAATATTCTCAAGAAGGAATAGGAAGCTCTTCCTTCTCGAGCAATATCCCCGGACCAGATAATAAAAGGCCGGGAGGTAAACCAGGACCAGAACCAGAGTTTGGTCGTAGCAATCGAAAATCCACTGCTGATAATTACTGCTGGCTTCTCTCTTCTCAAATGGCGAAAAAGACCTGAGTAGGTAAAGCTTACTTTCTCAGGGTCAGAATATTCTATCCTCTTTGAGGGCAGCACTTCATAGCTAAATTTGAACTCAGATGGATTGACCAGCCATTTGCGCCGGTTATAGCTTATGGCTCCGAAGAGCACTTTAAACTCGAATCCCCTCTCCTTAAGCTGTGTGTTGAGTTCATTAAAGAGAGGAATCCGGTAGGGAGTGGGAATGTTGGTGATTAATACGACTTTTTTTGATATCAGCATAAAGTCCTTGCACCTTCTCTTTGCCGAGGTTTATGAGCTGGAAGTAATACTCTGCGCTGGCATTGGAGGAAAAGTGCAGCTTTTCCGAGCAATCAAAATGAAACCAGAGCGAGAAACTTTTCTCTGAAATAGTCGAGGTTGAACCTGGATGCAAACTCCCTCCCCTTCCTTGACATCTCATCTCTTTTTTTCTTATCAGAAAGCAGGCTCTTTACAACCCGGTCAAGGAGGGAAAAATCCTGGCAGATAACCTGGCCGCCCTTTTCCAGTAGCTCCTGCATACCTCCCCTTCCCGAGCCCACAACAGGCGTTCCGCAGAGCATTGCTTCGTGGGCGGTGCGGCACCAGCCCTCATCAAAAACTGACATGGTGATGGCAAGGGTTGAAAGTTTGAGAATCCTTAGGTAATTCTTATAAGAAAGATAAAAAGTCCTGACCGGAAGTTGATCTGAATGCTCGTTCTTACCTGTAGCGACAAATGTGGCTTCAAGGTCTTTAAGGCTCTGGTATGAGTCGAGAAATCCTTTATCCGGCCTGGCATTTCCCAAGTAAATGAGCGGCTTATGCTCTGAAAGATTTAATCTCTGCTTAAGGCTCTGAAGTTCGCTTGAATTGAACCTGAAGAGCTCGAGGTCGAATGAATTATAAATTACCTCTACATCTGAGCATCCTGCCTTCTCCATGACATTCTTCCAGTACTCTGAAACAACAACAACCTTATCCGCCCT
>JBHIDX010000135.1:0-2090 GCA_046760305.1 Candidatus Aminicenantales bacterium | reverse complement strand
ATTAGCTTGAAAATGCATGTCATCGCGAGCGTAGCAAAGCAATCTCATCATATCCGCCAGTGTAGGAGATTGCTTCGTCGCTCTGCTCCTCGCAATGACAAGGTCATTTTCATCGGTCGTGGAAGGCGCACTCGCCATGAGTAATTACCTGAAAGCCGCTCACGCTTTTAAGCAGAGTTTCGTGTCTTTATCAGAGTGGCTTTCAATGCATTATTGCCTGGAGGTTATGAATGGGAAAGATAGGCATTATCGGTGTGGGACAGAGTGCTTTTGTCCGCAGATACGAGGGTTCTATCAGGGAGCTTGCCTTTGAGGGTTTCAGGGAAGCGATGAGGGATGCCGGGACATCTGTGGAGAATGTTGATGCTTCCATCATATGCTCGGCTCCTGAGTATGATAGGCAGCGTTCACCTTCTGGAGTTTTCGCCGAATACCTGGGGCTTATCCCCCAGCCGACCTGTTATGTGGAAAGCCTCTGCGCCTCGAGCAGCATGGGGTTGAGGCTGGCTTACTCTCTGATTAAATCCGGACTTCACGAGGTGATTGCTGTTATCGGTTTTCAAAAAATGTCAGAAATATCCTCCTCGGAATCGCAGGAAAGGATGGGCAGAGGAGCTGACATCCAGTGGGAAAGCCCGTTCGGAACGATGATGCCAGCCTACTATGCCATGTTTGCCAGAGCGCACATGGAAAAATACGGCACAACACTCGACGACCTGGCTTTAGTCAGGGTCAAGGCCGCCACCTACGGACAGCTCAACGAGAAAGCAGTGTTTCGCAAGCCTGTTACGATGGAGATGTTCAGCGACCCGGAAAGCCCTCTCTCGGGTCCAGTCTCGAGTCCTCTTCGAGTTGGAGACTGCTGCGCCAATGCTGATGGAAGCTCGTGTTTGATTGTTGCCAGCGAGGAGAAAGCAAAAGCACTTTCATCGCGGCCGGTCTGGATTCTGGGATTGGGAGCAGCTTCGGCCAGCGTGAACCTGGCCGGCAGGGACACCTTCACCGGGTTGAAAGTAGCCCAGGAAGCAGCAAGACAGGCATACCAAATGGCTGGAGTTGGTCCAGAGGATATTGATGTGGCAGAAGTTCATGACTGCTTCACCATCTCGGAAATTATGGCCTATGAAGATCTGGGTTTCGCCACGCCTGGCCAGGGAAAAGAGCTTGTCAAGAATAAAGAAACTTACAAGGAAGGCCGTATCCCGGTTAATCTCGACGGCGGACTTCTTTCCAAAGGACATCCCATCGGGGCTACCGGTGGTTCACAAATAAGGACTGTTGTCCTCCAGCTCAGGGGAGATGCCGGCGAGATGCAGGTCAAGGAGGCGGAGATAGGCCTCGTTCATAACATAGGCGGCGTGGGGCTTTACGGTCTGGTAACAATCCTGGGGAGGTAGACCATGAAAAAGAAAAAAGAAGCAGACATCAGGTTCAGCAGGTTTGGAACAGTAAGCTTTACCTCAACAACAAAGGTGAATGATTTTGTTGATTACCTGGAGAAGGGAAAGGTTATGGGAACCCGCTGCCAGAAGTGCGGGCAGGTTTTTTTTCCTCCAAGAGCTGACTGTTACAGATGCCTCTCGAGCGAGGTTGAGTGGTTTGAGGTTTCAGGAAAAGGAAAGCTTATCTCCTACAGCAAACTGAAATACGCTCCCTCAGGCTTTGAGGGTGACCTGCCTTATGCAATCGCTGTTCTTGATTACGGAGACTACAGGGTTTTTGGAAGGATCTCCCCTGATGTTCCTGAGGATAAGATAAAGCTCGGCATGGAAATGAAAACCGTTGTTAACAGACTTCCCAACGGCCAGCTCAATTACGTCTTCACCCGATAATCACCCTCTTCGCCCGGGAGAGGGCTGCCGATATTTTTAGATAAACTTGACATCCCTGTAAATCATATTTTATAAGATGAAATCAGAACGTCAGATCAATTGCCTTCGGTACTTTTAAAATGTGCAAATCGCTAGCCGACATGGCATGTGTTAAATTCCTTTTCTGCCCTTCAACTCAATCAATATAATCCTATTACTTAATGTATGTCATTGCGAGCGTAGCGAAGCAATCTCATCATATCCGCCAGTGTAGGAGAT
>JBHIDX010000134.1:0-2109 GCA_046760305.1 Candidatus Aminicenantales bacterium | reverse complement strand
AGATTAGGGGACGGGCCTCGCTAATTTTAATTAAATCAATAAGATAGATACAATTTAAGGCTCAATTTTATGCCTTAGACTCTATTTTTAGGGCTAAAAATCGGCTTTAAGAATTATCTCGAGGAAGTAAAATTTAAAATTGAATTTTTACCCCTAAAAATCTCGTTTAAGGCCTTATTTTGGGGTAAAATATTACGCAATTTATTGATTATAAACAAATTGTTGCGGCCCGTCCCCTTTTAAATAATTTTAAATTCTTTAAATTTTAAATTCTTTTAAATTTTGTTTGGTCCTGTTTGTGATTTGAGCGTTGCACCGCAAATGGGACAGACATTCCAGCTTGGCTCAACCGGTCTTTTACACTGAGAACAAACTTCTTCGATTCGTGTTCCACAGTGAGGGCAGAAGATATAATTAGCCTCTACACTCTTTTTACAACCTGGACAGGTTTTTCTCGGTGGGGTTGCTTGAATCGCCTGCAGCGTGTCTGAACGGACGATGAGATAGATAATCAGTCCGATGATATTCCCTATAAGCACAAGCAGCGCCCACAGCACCCCATTCATGCCCCGCCGTTCTGCATCACGGTATACCCAGACAATAACCACAATCCAGAGGATAAAGAGAGCAAAGGAGAGAAATGAGAAGGAGGTAAAGCGGATGCCCCAAGGCCTCAAGTGTATTTCATCAAAGCCTGGAACTTTAATCATCCGGGTTATGCTTGTAAATATTCCGAACGGTGCGATGATCAAAGGCGTGAAGCGTAATCCGAGTAAAAGAATAATCATGATTAGTAAAATCAGAGCGATAGTTTTTCCTGTTGAAGCAGCCATCATGAACCTCCTCTTCTCTGCCCATTTTTTATTTCCGGGCATCCAGTTTTTTCTTTTTTGTGTTGAGACATTGTTTTGCGCCTTTATATTAGTCTAAAGTCTCTTTTTTGAGAGTAAAATTTACGGAAGATAAGCGGAGCGATGAGGAGCATGACAGTATTTTGAAATATGAGGGTTAGAACAGCAGCGGTCTTGAAGTTCAGGGGTTTCTCGAGAATAAGGTCTTTAATCGCTGGAATAAGTATGCTTATGGTCAGGGCAATAAGAACAAACAGGGCTGCCCAAATGAGCGGATGTAGCCCAGAAAAGTGCGTTTTTAAACTGGAGGGAGCGGATGCTTCCTGCCTGATTCGTAATTCGGTTAAACAGGCCTCTCGTGTTTTTTTCTCCACTGTTTCAGGCAGAGAAGGAGAGGTAAGATTTTTCAGGGAAAGCTCGATTTTCAGGAAGTCTTTCTGGAATTGTCTGCAGTTTGTGCAGTAAGAAGTATGATGTTCAACAGTCCGCTGCTCCTCTTCATTCAATTTTCGTTCCGCGGAATCGATGATTAAAAGCTCAATGTCTTTACACCGCATTTTATTTTCTCCCTTTTGGGATTATAGGCTGAGAGCTCTTTACGGAGCCTTTTCACGGCTCGGTGGATGAGGGATTTGACCGTACCAAGAGGAATCCCGATTATTTCACTTATCTCAGCCTGCTGGAATCCAGCCATTTCTTTCAGTAAAAAAACCAGCCTCTGTCTGTCAGGAAGGCGGGCTATAGCCTGGGCAATATCCCTTCCTGTATCGGCAAGAGCTGTTTCGCCGCTGTTTTTCCTTATAGGCTTCTCTGATATATTGGTGAATGGTTCGCTGTTTTGATATTTAACAGAATGTCTTTGGGTGTAAAAAAATTTTCTGATTTTCTTTTTTCTGAGCTGGTCTCGGTAGAGATTGGAGACAATGGTAAAGATCCAGGGCCTCAGGCTCTGCAGGTCTGGATTTTCGGACAAATTTTTAATAATCCTTAGCCAGGCTTCCTGAAACAGGTCTTCTGCTTCAGATTGATTTCGGGTAAGGTAGAAGGCGAAGCTGAAAACCGCTTTCCTGTACATGAGGTACAAAGCTTCGAATTGAGAGATAGCTGCCTTTTTGTTTTTGCCACTACAATCATTTTCCTCGGGCATCACAGTGATTTTCAGCCTTTCTTTCTGCTCGTCAGCTTTTTCTACTAGCTAAGACGTTGTACTGCCCCCCAAAAGTTGTACCACCTAGAGTGCTAATATTCTCATGCTATA
>JBHIDX010000133.1:0-2198 GCA_046760305.1 Candidatus Aminicenantales bacterium | reverse complement strand
GTAAAGGCGAAGAATATGTAAAAGCAGAGAACATCAGTGATTTTGTTGAATTCAGGGGACCTGTAAACGGAAAAGAAAAAGCTGAGATACTCGAGGCTGCTGATATCTTTGTTTTTCCCACCTACTATGAAATGGAAGGACACCCCTGGGTGATTGTGGAGGCCATGGCTGCTGGTCTTCCTGTTATCACCACAGACCAGGGCTGCATAAAAGAGTCAGTGTGTGATGGAGAGAATGGGTTTATAGTATCCAAAAAAGACTCAGGTATTCTTGGCCAGAGAATAAATTATTTAATCGAGAATCCTGAAAAGAGAAAGAGAATGGGGAAAAAGAGCCGCCAGATCTATGAACAAAATTTTACCGGGGAACACTTCATTGGCCGGATGATCTCTGTAATAAATCTCATCCTGGGTAGATGAAAAATAGGTTTTATCCTGAGAATGAAAGTAATTAATGTAAGCGCCTTTCTCGAGAATCTGTCAGCTCCAGACCTGGAATTCAGCCATCTTCCCCTTCCTTTGAGCGATAGCCAGTATTCGAAGTCAATCAGGAAGGTAGTTGAGTATTTGACCGGGTTTGATGAGATCAGGGCCATCTACCAGGTTGGAAGCATAAGCAATCCAGGTATATCAGATATTGACCTCATCGTGGTTTTTGATGACAGGGTAACCTCTTTCACTCATTCATACAGAACTATTTTTGAGCCTGCGGATGACTATCTTTTTATGCACACTCTATACGGGATGCCGGCCAGAGTATTTGAGCGCAGAGAGCTTCTCATTCCCATCCATGAGTGCAGAAAACTTTCAGGCAGGGACACAGAAAGCAGAAAAGAACTTTCAGAAGATGAGAGGGGGGCACTTCACAGAGTTTATGCCCTGGAGTATGTTGTCCTTAATTTTTTCAACCTGGTCTCTCAGCTTTTCATGAAAGAAGTAAAAGTCCGGAACCTGCTCTGTTCTTTCAAAGAACTTGTCGCTGATTTCGAGCAGCTCAGTGAACGAGAATATGCCTCGAGAATTAATTCCCTGAGCTGCAGAATTTCTTCCCTGCGCCAGTCCTGGTTCAGGGATGAGAAAGCCTCCCTGGAGAAATTTTTCCAGTTCTGTTTTGACTTGGTAGAGGAGATGCTCTTTTTTATTTCAAATTTTTCATCTAATTTATCATGTCCAGGCACACCCACGAACCATGAAAATAAAGTGTCCAATGTCATTGCGAGGAACGAAGTGACGAAGCAATCCCATACATTGGCGGATATGATGAGATTGCCACGCTCCGCTCGCAACGACGGATTGCCACGCTGCGCTCGCAATGACATTTTGCACCTAACTAATAACAGTGAAAAGTATTCAAGCTTTATCCCTTCATCTCCCATTCAGGTGGGAGTCAGCTCTTATCTGGTTGGAAAAAACAGCGGTCAGAACAACCGGCCGCAGTTGTATATTTTAAGCAGGTCCGGGTTTAAGTTCCTGGAAAGGTTGAAGTCTTCTTTTAGAAATTCGGTCTTAAAAAAACAATTCTCAGATTTTCAACAAACACGCTATGCCCTGGTATTACTCCTCCCTTATAATCTTTATAAAATTCTTAATGGCCAGGCAGAAGACCTTTACGGAAAAGCAATCGATAAAAGACGTGCTCTTCTCGATGAGTACAGCCTCTTCATGGAGAATATCCATCCTGATTTTGCTCTCTTCGACATATTGCGCTGGCACAATCATAAAAGCAGGAAATGGAATCTTATCCGCAGTCTCAATAGAGCTTCATTCCCATGAAAATAGAATGGCTTATTTCAGGTAAAAAACCTTCCTGGGAAGAGGAGAATTACCGCACAGGAGGCTATGTCTACACTACCTATGCCCGCAGAATACTCAGAGAGCATTATGAACTCAGTGTCACATACCTGCCGAGGGGAAACGCTGCTTCACCCCTGAAGCGCATAATTCAATTTGCAGCCTTCCTCAACCGCTGCCGCCGCTTTCAGTATAAAGGAGATATTGTTTTCCGTGATGTTTACACCACTGCTTTTGCCCCTTTTGACAGCACTCACAAGCATATAGTCATTCTTCACCACCTTGACCCCAGAGAATTCAGCTCAAAAGCGGTTTCAGGACTGGTTATCAGACGATTCTTCAGGAATGTCAGGAGGGCGGATAAGGTTGTTGTTGTTTCAGAGTACTGGAAGAATGTCATGGAGAAGG
>JBHIDX010000132.1:0-2370 GCA_046760305.1 Candidatus Aminicenantales bacterium | reverse complement strand
AAGCTACGGGTCTTGCCGGGAGGTAGAGATAGGCCTCATTAACTTCCCCTTTCCAAGCAATAACCTCTTCACCTGGATGGGTGAGTTCTCCCCAGGCAATAAAAGTCCCTGTGGGGAAAGCAGCCTGGCAGGCGAGATCAAGGTCCTCCTCAACAGTTAGGGATGTGAACTTGGCCTCAACAGAACTACCTGGATTCCCATCTTTGCACACAGCCGTTTCGGGAAGAACGATTTTCCCTGGACCTAACTGGCCAGAAGTGATTCTGCTTTCAGAAACAATAAGCTTTCCTCCTTCGACCGTGATCAGGTATCCAGGGGGATGAGAGGGATGAAAAGAGAGTGCTCCGCTGAGAGTTAATTCAGCCGCAAAACCAGTACCTGTTACTTCAGCTTCGCTGAAAACGTAATCTCCGGTAAGATAGCCGGTGTTGGAATTCTCTGAGACCAGTCCATTCCCGGTGGCTGTGCCGTTTTTAAGAATCAGGCCTTTCCAGGAGGGAGACTTTGGGGCCGGACTTTTTGTGGAGCTGAAGTCAACTTCAAAAATATGACCTGTTCCGGTTACAAACATTCCTAAATCATCCACAATCCATGGTCCAAAGTGCTCATTAAGGTTTTCGATATAGAATTCGCAATTGGGAGTTATGGACACCAGGCCGAGGTCAATCACAACTGGTTCACAGGTCTCTGGAGAGCCAATGCTCTGGGGAAGTTGAAGATTGATGTGGGCCACGGCTTCAGGTGAAGTAGGCGATAGATTAAGGGAATCTATCCAGACAGTGAAGCCCTCGATTGAGAGATTGATGATTTCAGGTTGGGGAGGTTCGGTCGGATAAGCAGCTTTGCCCTGAATAATGCGCCCTACATTCGCCCGTCCTGGAACCTGGGTGATAGTTACATTATCAAAATGAACAAGGATGTCGCCTTTCTTCTCTTCTTTCAGCTTCAGCTTGTTGAGAAGATCCACCTTAGCCTTGAGTATGCTCTCCGGCTTTCTCGATTCAGATGCAAGCACAAGCTCCAGTTTTTCTCCTAACCGGACATGCGGACTGATGAGACGAGCTTCTTCGAGGCTGATCTGATTTTCGGGGTCAGTAACTTCAGAAACTACCTCGAACATATTCTTAATCTCCAGAAATCCCTGGGGTATAAAAGGGATTAACGAAAGGCCGCAGCTGAAGCTCAGCCAGGCTGTTCCGGAGAGACCAACAGCCTGATTTTGGTCAAAATCCCAGTGTCCTCTGTCTGTATACGCCTCCACAATTAATTGAAATTCGCCTATGAGAAGTGTTTGAGGGAGGTCTCTGTAGAATGGCGGATAGAAAGGCTCTAAAATATCTTTAAGCTTTACTAGAATGTTGTCCTTTAGTTCTAAAGGGTTGAATTTTTCAGTTGTGGAGATATCTATACTTTCCTCCAGGTTCTTCAGCTCATCCAGGCATCTTTCATAAGCCTTCTGGCTTACTTTTCTCCTCAGTCCTTTCAAATTTTCCTTGGTCTTTTCAAGAATTCCACTCTTAAGCCATTTTATGGTAGCTTCGCGATACTGCTCATAGGCTTTCTCAACTTCACTCCGGGCAGAGCGTATATCACCTTCTTCAACTTTGGAAACAGCTTCTCGCACATAACGCTCTGATTTGCTGAGCTCTTGAGAAGCGTAACGATTGGCACCCAATTCGAAAAGTTTCAGCCGGATTCTTACCAAGTCTTCTAACAGACTTCGGGAGATCTGAGCGGCCTTGAAAGCCTGCTCGAGATGTTCGCTGGCCTTATCGATTTTCTGTCGGATGTCTGCGAGTCTGGCACCTGCTTTAAAATCGGTTCGGGCAGATTCATAGAGCTGAACAGCCTTTTGGTAGCTTTTCGGGGCGTAAAAATCAAGCTTGTTCTTCCTGGCCAGCTCGAGTTTTTCTTTTAAGGATTTAAAGAGAGCATTCTCAATATTCTCTGTCTGAGTGTATTGCGTGTTTAGGGAGCAGAGGTTTTTATTCGGGCAGATTGAAAAAATAAAAAAAGTGACCAATATTGCTAGAAAGATGGAATTGTATCTTTTTTGAGTTTTCATCATTTCATCCTTTCAGAAAGAATAGAAATAGCGGGTGAAGATTTATAGAAGTTAGAGGAGCACACAGAAATGAGAAAAAATCAACCATAATAAGTATATGTCGTTCTATTGCTTTCTCGACCCCAATTTTCCCTCTAGTTTCTAAAATCATATATCATATGGAAAAAAGTCTGTCAAAAAATTTTTTTATTTTTTTTTGAAATTCTCAAAAAATTCTCATTCTTGAAAACTACTTTTGTCAGGATGATATTATTGACAATAAAGATAAAGGATGAGAAAATTTTATTCCTCCATCGATGGTGAGT
>JBHIDX010000131.1:0-2414 GCA_046760305.1 Candidatus Aminicenantales bacterium | reverse complement strand
ACAGGCATTTTCGAACTAATAATTCAGGCTAATTAAAAAAGGATATACTCTTGTCACTCTTCTCAGGGCTTGAGGCTATCTTTGACAAGAAGAAATCTCCTGTCTTTTGAAAAGAAGATGAGAAGAGCACCAAAACAGAGAAAGCTGTCAACAACAAAAAGCTTGAAATCCACTTTCCGGCTCAAACTCCCGAAGCAGCCGCAGTCAACATCTAAACCGCGGGCCATGGTGATGACCACCAGCACAAGGAAGAGAACGAGAAGTGAAGAGATTAGAAGAGCGCTCGAGCGGTGGAAGATACCGAGAATCAACAGTGAGCCGCTTATTACCTCCACCCAGGGTAAAGCCAGAGCCAGAAAAAAAGAAATACTCTGGGGAAATATCCGGTAATTCCTGATGCTCTGAGCAAACTCGAGCGGGTCAAGAATTTTAAGAATTCCGGCCCAGATAAAAACCCCTCCGACAATAATTCTTAAAGCAAGAACCAGATATTTATTGTCGAACACTCTCTCCCTCAACCGGAAGGCCGGCTTCCAGCCATTCTTTCCAGCCTCCGAAAAAAACTCTTATGTCCCTCAACCCTTTATGGTGGAGAAACTCTGCCAGATGAATGCTTGACTGGCACTCGCTTCCATCACAGTAAACGACAACAGTGTTCCCAGGTGAAAGACCGTACTCTTTGAGGGCACGCTCTTTATTTTCCTCTTCATAAGGAATATTCAGGGCACCGATGATATGACCGGAGAGAAATGCTTCTTTTTCCCGACTATCTATAAAAAGGGCAGCCTGGCTGGCAAAAAGAGCCTCAGCCTCAGCAAGGCTAATGAAGGAAATGCCGGAATATTTTCTTGCAGGGAAAAAGCCGTGAATGAACTCTCCCTTAAAATACATCCTGACAAGGGAAAAGTTTACACCCAGACCGATGATAATGCTCAGCATAAATATGGCCAGAATCTGGAGGGTTATTCTTCTCATGTTCATCTCATAACCCTTTCCTGTACTTCTCGAGTCCGGCCTTGAAAACAGTGATTGCCTTCCTCAGGTCGCTCTCCTTGAGCACGTAGGCAATTCTCACCTCATTCAATCCTTTTCCTGGAGTTGAGTAGAAACCCTGAGCAGGAGCGACCATCACTGTCTGATTTTCGAGGCTGAATTCAGTCAGCATCCAGCGGACAAAATGCTCTGAGTCCTCTATCGGAAGCCTGACGATGATGTAGAAGGCACCCTGAGGTTTATGGATGACAATGCCGGGAATATCTTTGAGTCCTTCAAAAAGAACATCCCGCCGCTGCTGGTACTCAGCCCTCACTTCTTCAAAGTAGCTCATCCCCATCCTGTAAGCGGCTAGAGCTGCTTTCTGCTCCACAGAGGGCGGACAGAGTCTGGCCTGGGCGAATTTGAGACCAGCCTCAAGTACGCTCTGTCTGCGGCTGACGATTGCCCCTATCCTTGCTCCGCAACAGGAGAAGCGCTTGGATATACTGTCGACAACAATCACTCTTTCCTTTATATCCTCGTATTCGAGGACACTCCTGTGGACTGCACCGTCGTAGACAAACTCCTTGTAGACCTCGTCCCCGATGAGGAAGAGGTCGTGTTTTTTAACCACCTGAATGATTCTTTCAATCTCTTCGGGGGTATAAACCGTTCCGGTGGGGTTGTTGGGAGAACAGAGTAGGACTGCCTTTGTTTTCGGTGATACGGCTGCTTCAATCTGTTCCAGACCGGGTAGCCTGAAACCGTCCTCAACCCTGAGCGTGAGGGGCACTATTTTCACCCCAGCAAAGGAGGCGTATCCGTTGTAGTTGGTGTAGAAAGGTTCAGGGATGATGATTTCCTCTCCATGGTCAGCTACCAGACTGAAGGCGAAATGAATCGCCTCTGATCCGCCGGTGGTGATGATGACATTCTCTTCGCTGAGAGGAATGTTGTAGCTGTGGTAATAATCAGCCATGGCCTGGCGAAGCTCTAAAAAGCCCTGGGCAGGACCGTAGCTCAAAACCTTATCATCATAGGAATGAAAGGCTTCTATCACTGGCTTGGGGGTGGGGATGTCAGGCTGGCCAATGTTAAGAAAATAGACATGAATTCCCTTCTCTAAAGCTCTGTCAGCATAAGGCTTAAGCTTCCTGATAGGCGAGGGCTGAATTTCTTTTCCCCTCCTGGATATTTCCATTTATGAATCCTCCTCAAATTATGAACGTCATGACAACATTTTTTATTAACAGAATGCCAGGCGTAAGTCAAAGTCTTATCGTTAAAACAAAATCTCACCTCTAATTATATCCTCTGAAATAAGCCACCACTCTGCCTTAAATGAAAGGGGCGGGGTGATGTCCGTCCTCAGCTCAAACGATGAGAGATGAATCCGGGAAGGGGGAGAAGCGACATTGAGGGTTTAGCCTTGCCTCCCC
>JBHIDX010000130.1:0-2474 GCA_046760305.1 Candidatus Aminicenantales bacterium | reverse complement strand
AGCAGAGAGAAATTCTGAAAGCTTGTCATCATTTGCTTAAGGACTCCGGCATCCTGGTCCTAAAATCTCAGGATACAAAGCCGCGGTGGCGCTTTGTCTGGATGTATGGCCAAGAAAAGGTGATGGTAGGCACAGGTGTGACACTCGGCGACAAGAAGCTTCATTTTCTACCGGCGCAGAAAACCAAGCAAATTTTGGAAGAGGCAGGTTTTTCAGCGGAGTATCATCGGTTACCAGCCAGAATCTTCTACACCCGATCGCTTTTGTCTGCCGAAAGGTGAATCATGGGAATTATTAACCAACCACCGGCTTATTATTTTGAGGCATATTTTAGCCGAAGATATTTAGCCCATCTGATTCATAAGAAGCGGATTGATAAAATCGTATCTTTGATTCCTGAGAAGAGTTTTGTCCTTGATGCCGGCTGTGGCTCTGGAATTGTGCCCTTTTTGCTAGCTTCCAAGAAAAATTGTACTGGAGTTGGCATCGACATTAGAAAAGAATGTGTCGAATTTGCTTCAAGGCACGTACCGGCTTTCGAGTTTTATAACTATGATGTACGAAATTTTTCTCTACCTCATCGATTTGATGTCATCGTTTGCATGGAGGTTCTGGAACATTTTGATTCAACAGATCAAGCGAAGACCATAGGGTGTCTTGATAATCACCTGAAGGATGGCGGCCTTTTAATTCTTACCTTTCCCAGTAAATTCTACTTTTTCATCGAGCCTCTGTGGAAGCAGGTACGCAAATTGCTTCACCCTTCAACAGTTTTCGATGATGAAGAGCATCACCATGCAATCCTCCGTGGGAAATTTGTAGACGTTCTCAGACAGATGGGTTATACAGTGGAGAAATCAGGATTGCATGCCTTGGGTTGGATAAACTATATAGTGGCCAGGAGAATATTGCGGTTTAGTAATATCGCCTAGAGATTTTACATGAGCAGGTTGATTGTAAGTGCCGATGATTTTGGCCTGACGGAAGGCATAAATAATGGCATCATTAAGTCCTTTAAAGAAGGCATTGTTACCAGCGCTTCCCTCATGGCAAACATGCCCTCTTTTGAGCACGCCGTGGATTTGGCCAGACGTAATCCTGACCTGGCAGCAGGTATACATCTGAATTTACTCAAGGGTAGACCATTACAAACAATAAGTAAGGTTCCTTCATTAGTAAATACAGAGGGCATCTTTCATACCTTGCCTGAATTTATAAAGAGGCTGTTATTGAGAAAGATTGTGATTGATGAACTGGAGAGTGAACTCAGGAGTCAAATAGAGAGGATTCTTGCTACCGGCCTGAAAGCTGCCCACCTAGATAGTCACCGCCACTTTCACATTTATCCTCCTATCCTAAGGGTTATTATCAAATTGGCCAAAGAATATGAGATTAATAAGATTAGATGCCCGTTAGGTATTTCTATATTCATCCCTAGTGCTAAAGAACTAATCCTCACCTCTCTTTCCTGGAGATCCAGGAGTATTTTGAAGAAGAATAACATCAAACATAATCAAAGATTTTTTGATCTAGTCAAGATTGAGAATAGCCAAAACCCCTCTATTGCCTTTGCTCGGTTCTGTGAACAGCTCGGGCAAGGGGTAACCGAGCTTGATTGCCATCCTGGGTTTGTAACCGGAGAATTAGACGGTGTTGAAGCTACCATTCATAATCGCGGGAAACAGATTGAAATTTTGACCGACCCCAGTATCCTGAAATTATTACAGAAATATGAGGTCAAGCTAATTAGTTATGATGACATTTAATAGAAAGTTAAACGAGGAGGCAAAGAGTAGCTTTTTCAGTCGAGAAAAGCCTGTTTTCTGGCTTTTCTTCACTCTATACCTTCTTTTGGGTTTGGCTTTTGTCTTTTTGGGTAAGTTTTGGGCAGACGAGGGCTGGTACTTCGGCGGCAGTTGGCTGGTTGCCAATGGACACCTTCCCTATCAAGATTTCTTTATGCGTCATAACCCCTTATTCTTTTATATTTACGCCGTGCCGCAATACTTCTTCGGTCCTAACATTGTTGTTGGTCGGCTGACCTCCCTTTTACTAATGATGCTCACCTTTGTGCTGGTCTGGAGATTATCGAAAAAACTAGGCGGTAAAACCGCCGCCCTAATCTCTTCTGGGTTGTTGATTACTAATCTATTCGTTATCTACTACTTCACTACCTTCTCCTACCGGGTTCTGGAAGCCTGTGTGATGCTCCTCTTTTTCACTATTTTGTTCGGTGAGCTAAGGGCTCCTATAAAATACCCGTTAACAACCTTCTTACTCTGCTTGATAGTTGGCATCAGATACCCCATTGATATTGTATCTGGACTGCTTATTTTGTATCTGGTTTATATTGCCTGTCGTAGCTGGCAGAATAAACGGGTTATCTTAATATCCTTATCAGTAGCAGTGTTATCCTTGGCAGCCATAATGTTACCTTTCATCATGCTGGCTGGAGACCAGTTCTTTTTCGGCAC
>JBHIDX010000129.1:0-2660 GCA_046760305.1 Candidatus Aminicenantales bacterium | reverse complement strand
TAGTGCCGTTGAAATACTCTATCTCATGGCTGAGCTTGTTACCGGCGGAATCGCTAAACATAATGTCATCACCATCATCCTGGGCCTTTGAGGCCAAATCACTATCAGAAGCGAGATAAATAAGCACAGGAAAATCGGTCAGGTTAGCTTCAACTTTTGAAGCATCGATCACAATTTGCTTCTGATACTGAAAGTCAATACTGAGCTCAGTTGTGGGCTCTGGGTCGGCATATTTTCGAACTCTAACATCATCTACCCACCAGTTGTTGCTTGCAGTCCAGGCCTTAAGGGCAATAGTCCCGGAAGAATGGTCTGTTCCTACATCCAGCCAGCCAGATGAGGGATTGACTTGCGCGTCATTCAAAAGAAATTTCATTTGCCCGGGACTTCCTTGAATAATAATTGTGACCTTGAACCAGGTATACTGAGGAAGTGATCCAGAAACTGCATTAAGTCGTGTCCAGGATCCGTTGACATACTTTGCAATTGACCACTGTCCTTCCCAGTTGATCTCGTAGTTATTAAGCGGTGTAGTTGAGCTGGAACGGAAACCTGCAGAAATATCAGGGCTTGTCGCGGTGCAATACCACCAAGAATCAAATACCAAATCCGATGTATTAACTCCTGTGGCGACAATATATTTAGTACTGCTGGAGGTTATCCCCGCTTTCATCGAATATGTTCCAGAACGCTTCTGGTCTGTTCCAACAGTCCAGAATGTATCGATAACTTTTGTCCATTTATTAAGATTACCTTCCTCAAAATCATCAAAAAACACGAAAGTGGAATCTGCGTCGCTCGCGCTGCTTGCTCCTGGGTTTCCGTAGAACATATAGATTTTCGTTGTTCCAGCACTAG
Source organism: Candidatus Aminicenantales bacterium (assembly GCA_046760305.1). Taxonomy (GTDB): domain Bacteria; phylum Acidobacteriota; class Aminicenantia; order Aminicenantales; family Aminicenantaceae; genus JBHIDX01. The sequence goes on along the minus strand of JBHIDX010000129.1, from coordinate 1,802 downwards.
CAACCTTAACCCAGATAGTAGAAGTTCCGGAAGTATTCCAATTCTCAATCCAGTAGCTCAAGACATTATTTCCGCCACTGTCGCTGGTGAATCTTACATCTTCTCCTCCAGATTGACACTGTGAATAATTAAAATTACAGGGGTTTAATTCAACTTTAACCTGGAAATCATTATCAGGCGTTTGAGGATTTATAGTGATTGGCCTTCGATAACTCCAGCCAGGGACACCCCCTACACTATAACCAAAAGCAAGTCCGCTAAACAGGATAACCATTAAAAGGCCAAAAAAAATGATTCCCTTTTTCACTTCCAAAATACCTTCCAGATTCAAATAGGTTCAGTCTAGGTTCAATCACAATATAATTCCCATTTTTTAATGAAATCAATAGCCTCTTAAGATGATATTAGGGGTGATTCATGATAAAAAACATAGCAGTTTATCTTGCCATCAACAGGTGATAGTGGGATAGCCTATGAATGGTCTGATGGGCACTCAGGAGTATTGTGTGCTAATAGAGACGGCTTCAAGCAGAAAAGCATCCTTTGAGGAGTTGGAAAGTGCAATAAGGCGTAAAAGACCGTTCCCGATACCGTGATGGCCAGCCTGTTTCTGAAAGAAGCCTAAACGTTAGTCGAAACGCAGGAGGAGAACAGATGCTAAAAGGGATATTAGTTTTGGTTATCGTTTTAGAAATATTCTTTAGTAAATACAGGCAGTAAGGCAAGTTTTTTAGCTAAAAAGGCGAAATGTAGACGAGCTTATACATAAAAAGTAGAGACCGTCGGTACGTCTCCAGGGAGTTCTTATTCAACCTTGATTTTCTTACCTCTTGATGTTCTTTTCTCTTCCTTTCTTTCAAAAGCTTCGATTCTTGCATCAATCAAAGAGCGAAGGGCAAGCAGCATTTCTTTCCGGGCATTGTTGAAATGACGGAGGGTTTTTTCAGGGAGGAAGAGGGTGAAAAGCTCTTCTAGAATAGTTATTTTTATCTCCTTCGTCTTGGCTTCGCTCATGGTCATTCCTCCTTTCCAAAGGGAGTATAAAATTGTTCTTATTGACGGAAGGATATCTTTAGTTTTTCCTTTTCAAACCTGGCTCCACTGACAGAATAACTCTGGAGGGGTTGAGGTAAGAGGATGTTTCTCTTGTAGTGACCGACTTTCACTGAGAGCTCTTCTCCTTTCTGGAGGAGGTCTATATCCTGCTTCTCAACGAAAGGAAGATGAAGAAGCATGTCAAAACCACCGTCTGTTTTCTCCACCGTGATGGGTTTCTGGGTGAAGAAAAGCTGAGTCGGGTCCTTTGTGCCATACACTTTTCTGGCCATCTTCTGGAGAAGTTCCTTGCCCACAATTTCCTGGGAAAAAAATCGGAGGTGAGGATGGGAAGGGGAGAAAAGCATTCCCTGATTATCTGCATGTATTTTTTCTGAATATCCTTCCATTTTTGGAAATAAATGTCGTGAACTTCCGGAGGAATAAGGCGGTTAACGATGATCAGGTCAACAGCATAGCCGAAAAGATTGAAGAAAGTATAGGCCTCTCTGAGCTTCTTTGATGACCATCTTTTCCGGGTTGATGATGAGTCTGATTGATGTTTTTTCAGGGTCAATGAGGATTTCTTTCATCTCTGCCAGCTGCGTGGTAAGATTTTTCATGGCTTCGAAAACCTCATCTTCAGGAAAGGGGAAGGGCAGGACTCTGTTAGCCACTTCTGGAAAAAGAGCAGGCTGCCTGAACTTCCTCAGGGCTGGCAGCATTTTATAAAACGCAGCACATCCCGCTTCACGCCTTTGCTCGGT
>JBHIDX010000128.1:0-2762 GCA_046760305.1 Candidatus Aminicenantales bacterium | reverse complement strand
CGGGGTTTGAAATAATCGAAGCGGCTCATGCAACAACCTTTTTTTTCCTCAAATCAGCAATCTCAGAGGCTGAAAACCCTGCCTCCTTAAGTATTTTATCTGTGTCTTCTCCGTAAGAAGGAGCAAAAGGCAGAACACCCTTTCTCTCCCGCAGATAGGGTGTCCAGTCCGCAGGAGGGGGGAGTCGAATCTCCCGGCCGTCAGGAGCTATGGTCTTGAGCGCATCAGAAGCAACAAAAGGAAGCTCTGGCACCTTCTCTATGGGTGTTATCGGTGAATGAGGTATTTGCGCTCTGGTCAGAACAGCAGCAGCTTCCTCTGAGGTAAGCTTGCTTGTAATCGATTCAATTTTCTTATGAAGCTCAACCTTATGTTTTCTTCTCCCTTCGTTTGTGGAAAAGTGCTCCTGGTCAAGCGAGCTGAATGCTGGCTGCTTTACCAGCCTTTCCCACTGGGCATCGCTTCCTATGGCCATGTAAATATAACCGTCAGAAGTCCTGTAGGCGTTAACCGGAATAAACTGTCTGTGCTCATTGCCTGAACGCCTCAGCTCAGAGGGAGGACTTCCCATGTCAAGCATGGGAAGAAAAGTGTGAAGCCAGGACACGGCTGCCCTGGCCATCGAGATATCAATTTTCTTGCCCCTTCCGCTTTCATCCCTCTCCATCAAAGCTAAAATGATCTGGATAAAGGCCTCATCGCCTGCTTTGAGGTCAATAAGAGGAGGGCCGCACTGGAGAGGAGGACCATCAGGAAAGCCGGTAAGGTCCATATACCCGCAAAGTGCCTGAAGCACTGGGTCATAACCAGGAACATGAGGATAATCCAGTCCCAGGGCAGAAATACAGCACCAGATAAGGTCTTCTTTCGCCTTTCTGAGAGTATCGTATTCAATCCCCAGCAGTTTATGGCGGGCAGGCAGAGTATTGGTACAGAAAACATCTACCCCGAGCTCTTTGATGAGATGTTTGAGGAGCTTCTGGCCTTGTTCCTGTTTGAGATCAATGGCAATGGCTTCCTTTCCCACATTTGGAGAAATAAAGTAGCTGTGTCTGTCCTCACCTGCAACAGGACGACCTATATAGCGGTTAGGGTCTCCCTTTGATTTTCTTCCGGGCAGAGGAGTTGGCTCGAGCTTTATCACCCGCCAGCCGAGGTGAACAAAACGGAGGGTGGTGTAGGTCAGGGTCAGCGCCTGCTCCATACTGAGAATTACCTGAGGTCTCAATCCTATCTCCTTTCCTCATTTGCTTTTACCACAAGCAATATTCGAAGTCAAAATTTGGACTCATGGCCCAGGATTTGATATAAAGAACGAAAAAAAATGTAATGGCGAGGAGGCTTAATGAAGTCAGGACGTAAGTTAATCGGATTGGTATTATTGATTGTCTTTACCACCGGAATGGCTTTCGGCGGACGAATCAATCACATTCTACCTCTGAGGGAGAGGGCCAGAGTTGTGGACCAATGGCTGAAAAGAAGGTTGAATACGGTTCTGCCGAAGATAATGGAGCGGGAAGGATTCGATATGTGGCTGGTGATCTGTCGCGAGTACAATGAAGATCCTGTCTTTATGACCCTGGTGCCGGCAACTTTTTTCGCAGCGCGGAGATTGACGATGCTTGTTTTTTACCTCCAGAAGACAGGCCAGCTGGAGAGAATCGCAGTCAGTCGGTATCCGATCAATGATTTTTATGAAGCTGTCTGGAATCCTGCGGAAAAGGACCAATGGTCATGCCTGGCGAAAGTGATTAAAGAAAGAAATCCGAGGCGGATCGGAATCAACGTTTCCGAGACATTCGCTTTCGGCGATGGTCTTTCGGCGTATCTGGAGAAAAAGCTGCGGGAGGTTCTTGGATCCCAACTGGCTTCACGTCTGCATCCGGCTGAGAGAGTTGCGGTCGGGTGGCTGGAATACCGCCTGCCTGAGGAAATTGAGGTTTACCACCATATCGCCGGTATTGCCCACCAGATAATCAAAGAAGCCTTTTCAGCTTCAGTGATCACACCAGGAGTAACAACTATTGAAGATGTGGAATGGTGGTTCAGAGAAAGGATTGATTCTCTGGGACTTAATACCTGGTTCCAACCTTCGGTCTCCATTCAGCGGCCGGCTGACAGTCCTTATCAGGGCAATGTCATTCACCGCGGTGATTTGCTTCACTGCGACGTGGGCATCACCTACCTCCGCCTGAACACTGACACTCAGGAACATGCTTATGTTCTAAAGGAAGGGGAAAAAAATGCACCAGAAGGTCTGAAAAAAGCTCTGGCAGTCGGAAACCGCCTCCAGGATATTCTGATCGGTGAGTTCAAAGCTGGCCGGACCGGGAATGAGATACTGGCTGCTGCCCTTCAGCAGGCGAGGGAAGAAGGAATAGAAGGAAGTATCTATTCCCATCCACTCGGTTTCCATGGACATGCGGCCGGACCGACTATCGGCCTCTGGGACAAACAGGATGGAGTCCCAGGCAAAGGAGACTATCCACTGTTCTATCAGACCGCTTATTCTATCGAGCTGAATGTTCAGGTGCCGGTACCTGAATGGGGAAAAAAGGTGAGGATTGCTCTCGAACAGGATGCTGTCTTCACCAAAAAAGACATAGTTTTTCTTGACGGACGTCAAACTTCCTTGCACATTATTCGATAAAACATGTCTTAAACTTCAATTTCAGGCCCAAAAATCGGCTCTAAGGCATAAAAAGAGGCTCAAAAAAGAGGTTAAATAGTAGATAATAAATAAATTATTGAGGCCCGTCCCC
>JBHIDX010000127.1:0-2796 GCA_046760305.1 Candidatus Aminicenantales bacterium | reverse complement strand
CTGGCGGCCTCTCGTCATTGCGAGCCCTGAAAGGGCGAAGCAATCTCCTACACTGCCGGATATTATGAGGTTGCCACGATGCGCTCGCAACAGAGGATTTCCACACCGCGCTCGCAAGGACGGATTGCCCTGCCCTTTCAAGGCTGGCAATAAAGGTATGATGAAATTGCCGTGCTTCCTTCGCTCGCTCGTAATGTCACGGGGCATTTTCTGCATATAACCAAGATCAAATTGAAGAATGAATATAGCACAGGAATATTGTGGAAACAAGATTGAGAGTGAAATAAACCTGATTGATTTTTTCTGGGAATAAAACTAACATAAACTCATTAATCAACATGGCGTTGCTATGCAAAATAAAATAGAATCGATTTTTTATCCGCGTTCCATCGCCGTCGTCGGTGCTTCAAGGCAACCGGGAAGCGTGGGTTATTCGCTCCTGGCCAACATAATCGAGAGCCGTTTCCAGGGAATTGTCTACCCTGTTAACCCCAGAGCCAAAGGCATCCTTGGCATCAAATGCTATCCCAATGTGATAGAGATTCCTGATGTGGTTGACCTGGCGGTGATAGTTGTGCCCAGCACCGTAGTGCCTCTTGTACTCGACGAGTGCGGCCAGAAGGGCATCAAAGGAGCAATCATCATCTCGGCAGGCTTCAGAGAAATCGGCGGTGCTGGAGTGGAGCTGGAAAAGAAAGTCAAAGATATCATTAAAAAGTATGACATTTCTCTTGTGGGACCAAACTGCCTGGGAGCAATAAACACTGACCCCAGATCATCATTGAACGCCACCTTCGGAATGAAGTTCCCCAGGCAGGGAAACATAGCTTTTATCTCCCAGAGCGGGGCACTCGGAGTGGCTGTGTTTGAATATGCCAAGGAATCAAACGTCGGCTTTTCAAAATTCATCTCCATGGGAAACAAAGCAGGACTGACCGAGAACGATTTCCTCCTCTACCTGAAAGTAGACAGGAAAACAGATGTCATCATGATGTACCTTGAAGACCTTGTCAACGGCAGAGAATTCATGAACATTGCCCGGGAAATAACCTCCAGCTCCACCAACCCCAAGCCTATCATTGCCCTCAAAGCAGGACGCACCCTTCTCGGAGCAAGGGCAGCCTCCTCCCACACCGGCTCACTTGCTGGCTCGGATAAGGTTTATGATGCTATTTTCGATCAATGCGGGGTTTTAAGAGTGGAAACCATGGAGGAGCTTTTCGATTATGTGGAGGCTTTCTCCTCTCAACCTCTGCCAGAAGGAAGGAATGTGGCCATTCTCACCAACTCAGGCGGTCCCGGCATCCTGGCCACAGACTCCTGCATAGAGCACGGTCTGAACATTGCCTCCCTGAGTAAGAACACAAAGTCCGCTCTTAAGAAAATACTTCCTGAGACAGCAAGCATAAACAACCCTGTTGACCTCATCGCAGATGCCCAGCATGAACGCTACGAGGAATCTTTGAGAGCCATCCTCAGCGACAGCAGCATACACTCAGCCCTGGTAATCCTCACCCCTGCCTCCTTCACCAATGTGGAAAAAATTGCCCAGTCAATCATCCGCACCGCCTCGAGTTTCAAGAAACCGGTTCTCTGCTGTTTCTTGGGTGTCTATGATGTTTCGCGCGGGGTAAAGCTTCTCGAGGACAACGGCATCCCCTGCTACAGGTTTCCTGAATCAGCAGCCAGGGTTCTTTCAGAGATGACAAACTTCACTCAATGGCTCCGCCGTCCAAGAACCGGAGTTAAAAAGTTTAAAGTGAATAAAATGAATGCACGACAGATTATCGATGCGGTGAGGAAAGAAGGGCGCCGCTTCCTGCTCGAGCCTGAAGCCTATCAGATTCTCCAGGCTTATAATTTCCCGGTTATCAGGTCATTCCTTGCCACGAACGAAAACGAAGCACTCGAGGCTGCCGCTGAGACAGGCTATCCGGTGGTCTTAAAAATTGTCTCGCCCGATGTTCTCCATAAGTTCGACTACGGCGGCGTAAGGCTTAATCTCAGAAATCAGAACGAGGTGAAAAAAGCATACAATGAAATCCTGAAGAATATCCGCTCCAGGAAGCCCGAAGCAAGAGTGACAGGAATCATAGTCGAGGAAATGGCTCCCCAGGGAAAGGAAGTAATCCTCGGTATGAACAGAGACCCTCAGTTTGGACCGATCATCATGTTCGGCATGGGAGGCATCTATGTTGAAGCTCTTGAGGATGTCACCTTCCGCCTTGCACCAATTCGTGAGCTCACGGCCGGGATGATGATCAGCAAAACTAAAACTCACCAGATTCTCAAAGGCTTCAGAGGAGGACCTGTTTACGACATTCCGGCCATAGAGGACTGCCTGAAAAGGCTTTCGCAATTTGTGACAGATTTTAATGAGATTAAGGAGATGGACATAAATCCCCTTATCGTTTACGAGAAAGGGAAAGGCTGTACTATCGTCGATGCGCGCATCATTCTCGATTGAATATACACTCCTTTGCAGGCGGAAACTCTTCCCCCTGAGCTCCAACCACGGCCTTAAAAACCCGAAGCAAGCGATTCCCCTTCCCGGATTCACTCCTGTCGGAAGCATCTTTTTTTCCGTGATAATTATAAGATGGTTATAAGAGTATGATAAGAGATAAGAGGGGATAAGAGGATAAGAGGGGACGGGCCTCACTAATTTCAGTGTTATCAGTAAGATAGATGCAAATATGAAGCTGATTTTATGCCTTAGACTTCATTTTTGGGGTCAAAATTGGGCTTTAAGGATTTTCTTAAAATCACTTCAAGTTTAAAATTGATTTTTGCCCT
>JBHIDX010000126.1:0-2879 GCA_046760305.1 Candidatus Aminicenantales bacterium | reverse complement strand
TTTGAGGTTGACCACATCTCCCACTGGGGATGGTCAAAACCCATGTGACAGGTCTGACAGGCTCGTGGGTCTTTTGCTTCTTTGACAGAAAACTTGTGTCTGGTGTGGCAGGCATCACAGGAGCCGACTCCGTACAGAAATTTCCCGGCTTTAATATCTTCCTCTGACTTAAGCCCGATTTTATGGCATCCGCTGCATCCTTTAAACCCTCTTTCTCCTGTGATCTGGATCGGCTGGTGCGTAACCATAGGCATGGCCTTCATCGCTGCCCAGGCAAGAGCATGTTTTCCCTCTTTAAATTCTTCAACCCGGTTCAGGTGGCAGGCAGCGCATGTCTCAGGAGTCGGCATTTGAAGCTCGATCACATCTTCGGCAGATTTGTGCTCGCCATGGCAGAATGAACAGTCAACATCGTTCGCAGCGTGCTTGCTTTCTTTCCACTGGGCTACGATTCCAGGCGTGACTTTGGTGTGGCAATCCAGACATTTACTGGCTTTAAGTGTAGAACTAAAAAAGAATAGAGCAGCAACTACAAGCAAAATAATAATTATTGACGAGGACCAATGAGCATGCCTTTTTTCCCATTCAGCCATTTTTAACATATTCAGACCTCCCTTTTTATTACTAATATACATGTCGTCATTGCGAACAATCGTAGGAAACGCGGCCATCCGTCGTTGCGAGCTTAAGCGAAGCAATCCTCCGCTGTGAGCGAAGCGTGGCAGTCTTATGATATCCGCCAGAAGCATGAGATCGCCACCTCGCTTCGCTCCTCGCGACGACGAAATGGTATGAGATTGCCATGGCACTTCGTGCCTCGCAAGAACGAGAGTCCGCCAGAAGCATGAGATTGCCGCGCTCCGCTCGCAATGACAAGGCCAACGTCATTTCTATGGCTCGTGGACGTACCTGAACATAAGGGATTACTTTAAATTTTCCTCTGTTCATTACTCTCACACCTCACGTTCATCTCAAAATCAGCCAGCTTCCTCCCTGTTAAGCGGCAGAGATGGGGTTTCTCAGATTCTGGAAAAGCATTCCTAGTAAAATACTGACAGGAAAAGCACATCCTTAGATTCTCTATAATTCCTTCTTCCTGAAATTTCATCAATAGTTCTGCAAGAAAGAGAAAAACTTTTTCCTTATCCTCAGCGGAAAATTCACCTATTTCTTCCTTGAGTGTACTGTTCCAACTCAAAAGGTCTCTTTCCAGCAGTCTCTTTCCGGATTCAGTGAGTCCCAGTATAAAACTCCGCCCATCTTCTTTGTCCTTTTTTTTTCTGACAAATCCTTTCTCAATCAAAGCTCTGACCGCATCACTCACAGTCGCCCTGGTGAGGGAGAATTCGCTGGCCATTAAAGACACCTTTCGAAAACCTTCTGAACTTTCTTTTAAATGAAGGAGAATTTTGAGCTGGAGGGGTGAGAGGTTTTTATTCTTGGCAGCATCCCAGAGAAAAACATTCATTAACTGCGATATTTTTACGAAGAGAAATATTATTTTCTCATCTGTGGATTCCGTTGAGCTCTTTACATTCTGGATGATGTTTTCCATCTTTTTAAACGACTGCTTTTGTTATAATAATTAGGATTCCTAACTATTATAATAAAAATTATTTATTATGCAAATAAATTTTTAAAATAGCTGACAAAAAAAGACTTGACTCCGTACTTAGGTACAAGGTTTATAATGTTGTCTAAAACATATATATGGAGATAAAAAATGAAAAATTTTACCATAGGTCAGCTAGCCAAAAAAGCTCATATGAATGTTGAGACAATCCGTTATTACGAACGGCGAGGACTTATACCTGAACCTCCTCGTAGCGAGTCCGGTTATCGGCAATACTCCCAGGACAACGTCGCACGCACAGAGTTCATCAAGCATGCCAAAGAACTGGTGTTTTCTCTCGAGGAGATCTCAGAGCTCCTCTCTTTGCGAGTTGACCCAGATACTAGCTGTGGTGATGTTAAAAGAATGGCAGAGGTCAAAATCGCCGACATTGAAGAAAAAATCCAAGCGTATAATAAAAGTGAAAGCCAATTATAAAAAATGGAGAAGTTAATGTTATGTTCGCAAAAGGCAAGGTAAATGTAGACAACATGATGAAAGCGATAAACAAAGCTGGCTATAAGGCTATCGAAAGGTGAAACAAGGAGAAGGGAATGAAAAAATTTGACTTGATTATCCTGGGAGGAGGGGCAGCAGGATTTGCTGCGGCCATGAAAGCTGATGAATTCCAAGCCAAAACGTTGATTGTGAATAACAATACGGTGGGAATTGGAGGGACCTGTGTGAATGTCGGTTGTCTGCCGACCAAGCACTTACTGTATATTGGAGAATTCATTCATAAGATAAATGAGCATCATTTCAAAGGCATAAGATCATCGATCTCTCTTGACTTCAGAAAAGTTATCGATGAAAAAAACAAACTTGTTGAACAATTAAGAAATGAAAAATATGAAAAGGTTTTTGCCGGTTTATCTCGTGTGGAATTTGTTGAAGGGGATGCTAAATTTGGTTCAAAATCACATGTTCACGTGAATAATGAAACGTATACAGCAAATAAATTCATTATTGCAACTGGTTCTTCTTCATTCATTCTTCCAATTGAAGGGATTGATAAAATCGATTACTTGACAAACATTGAGGCATTGCAATTAAAGGAATTGCCTGAATCTATGATCATTCTTGGCGGCAGGGCTTTAGCCCTTGAATTTGCTCAGATGTTTTCAAGATTCGGGACAAAGATTTGCCTTCTGCAACGTTCAGAAAGGATAATTCCAACAGAGGAGCCAGAGCTGGCCACTCTTTTGCAGCAGTATTTGCAGGATGAGGGAATAGAAATCTGCACAAAAGTTAAGTTAAAAAGCATTCG
>JBHIDX010000125.1:0-2937 GCA_046760305.1 Candidatus Aminicenantales bacterium | reverse complement strand
CTCAGGCGTTAGAGATAAGGTTATCATGGTTTCAAATGTTCCGGGGCTCGCCGACACACTCCTTGTCGTGCTGATCGGGCTGCTTGTCTCACTCATCACACCACTTGCTTCCCTGCTTGCACCGCTCTCATCCCCCTCCCCCTCTCCCATCTCTCCCCCTCCAACATAATCCTCCCAGACCACCCGTCCGTTAAAATACACTGCGACCAGGGGTTTTATGACGTGCTCCTCCCCCGAGAAATGAAGCTCAAGGTCAATCCTTCTCCCGTCAAAAACAAGCCTCCTCGAAAGCGTCCGCCCCTTCTCTATCACAGTATTCCCGAGCTCCAGCACCTCAGGCGAAAGAACCCGCTCCAGCCTCCTGTCCACCTCCCTTATTCTCTTCACGTCATTAAACCTGACGGAGTTCTCCCTGTACTTAAGGAGGGTCTCCAGATTATCCGGCTCTATCTCAAGCGCCTTCAAATAAAATTCCCGCGCATCATAGATGTAATCCACCTTCTGAAAAGCATCGCCCACAATCCTCAGCACATCCACATAATCGTCCTTCTGAGCATCAGGCACAATGACAAAGCTCTGCTGCAAACTCCCCCCTGCTCTCATAATATCCCGGTAGCGGTTCTCCTTAAAATATATATTTGCCTGGAAGGCGAGAGCACCCAGGTCATTGAAGCTTTCCTCAAGCCTATCCTTTATGATCCCCCTCTCCCTCAAATAAGACTCAAGCTCCTGAATGGAAGCCACCTCATTCTCCATCCTCAAATAAGAGCGCAGGTACTCCTCCACATCCTCAAGCCCTTTTCCCTGGTCTATGAGCGTTTTAGCCAGATTGAGGTAAGCGGCCTTCAGTTTCTGCTCAAACTCGCCCCTATCGATCAGGCTTTTGGCTGTCAGGTTCTGGTAAAACCTTATTCTCTTCAGAATCCTCAAGCACCTGCTGAAGTGCTCATGGGCCTTACCCAGCCTGTAGTACTGATATTCGCTCAGTCCGAGGTTAAACTCGTCCTTTGCCCTCTGAAAATCGAGAAAATCAGCCTGGGCCAGAACCTCATGCCTCACTGCGGTGGAGAGGGACTTTTCACCCAGAAACTTTCCGTACATCCTGTAAACATCAGCATCCTCGGGGAGGATCTTCTCCATCACCTTATAGTCCTTGACATTCATGTCCCAGGTCTGGAGGATGGTCTGGAGCTCGTCGCTCTTCTTTTTGGTGGCAATCTTTCGCAGAAGCTCTATCGTAAATTCCCTGTCCTCCTCCGAAAGTTCTGGCCAGCGGGAAAGGAAGATTTTTCCCACCTCGTAGAAAATCTGTGAGTGGTGGCCGGTAAGAAGGGCTGACTTTTTAAATTCATCGTAATAGTTCACCTCAAACGACGGCTCGAGATAGCTCATGTAGAGGAGCGACTGGGCAAAGTTAAAATGTCCGTAAATCGAGGCAGGATTGATGCGCAGCGAGCGCTTGAAGCTCTTTATAGATTTCTTGAGATACTCATCCCGCACTTCCGGGTTCTGGAGGTTCTTAAGCCCCAGATCAAAGTAGGCCTTGCCCAGCTCATAGTAAACAAGGTCGTTCGCGGGATAAAACCCGCACGCCTTGCTCAGCACCTTTATCTTCCCCTCGCTGTCTTCAACCTTGTCCCTCGCCCTGTAATAAAGATGCCAGTTCCAGTAGACGCAAACATTGATAATCCCGATAACCACCAACCCCGCCAAAATCAAAGTCTTCTTATATCCCTTCATCATCTCTTCTCTTCCTTTTAACCTTTAACCCTTCACCTTTCACCCTTTCTCGTCTTTCTTGTCATCGCGAGGCACGAAGTGCCGTGGCGATCCAATGCACCTTAGCACCCCAATGTCATCGCGAGGCACGAAGTGCCGTGGCGATCCCATGATCACTTCTTACTTTCCTGTTCACTTTTTTTTAAAAAATTGGAGATCAATTTTGCAAAAAGGTTAAAATCTCTCAAATCTTCTTTCAAATGCTCATAGACTTTGTTCAGATCAATCCTCAGATAATCGTGGACCAGGATATTTCTAAATCCAACAATAGGAGCAAATTTTCTAGAAAATCTTAAAGGAATAATTTTATTTTCTCCAAGAATCTCAATCGCCTCAAAACCAGTAGCTGGTTTACGCAGCCCTAATGAACTGATGAGCAGCTCTGCAATATCAATAATACATTCCACAGATAACTGAAAGTAACGGCAAATAGCGCCCTGAAGTGTGTAATCTTTTTTAACTTGAGCTAAAGATTTTTCTTGATAGCTTTTTAAATAACCCACATATTCTCTCAATCTCTCTAATCTTGCAGATATATTTTGATAATCAATCATAAAATTCCTTCCTTCGCAATATGTTCTATGAGAAGCCTTGCATGACGGTCATAGTAATATTTTCTATCAAAATACAAACTCATAACTCTTGCCTCAAAACGAATTCGCTGTAATTCATCCCTGGAGAAGATGAGCTTTCCATAATAAATCACCTCAAATGCCAGGGAAATATCGCTACCATTTAGAATAATTAAGTCTATATCTTCTCTTTTCAACAATTTAGAAACCCGTGCGATTAATTCAAGCCTTAAATTAAACACTCTGTCTTCTTTTATTTTTTCATCCACATAAACGGCAATATCTATATCGCTTAAAGAACATGTGCTCGCTTTTGCATAAGAACCAAAAATATATGCAAATTTTACTTCTCCTCTTCTTGAGAGCTCCTTTGCTAACATTTGAAACTCAAATCCCTTCATATTCCTCTTCCTTGGCCAAAAAATAGGAAATAAGTATCATGTCCCGATTTTACTTTTCTCTTTCAAAGAACCTCTTGTCATTTCTACCGGAAGTAAAGTATCAAGAGTTAAGTGCTCAGATGCTGAAAGAACTTCTATGCCTACTAATTTTCCTTCTGCATCTACATCAAAGGTTATATCTTCCT
>JBHIDX010000124.1:0-3155 GCA_046760305.1 Candidatus Aminicenantales bacterium | reverse complement strand
CAAGACCTGACCCCTTTTAAGTGTTGGAATGCAAGACCTGACCCCATTAGCTGAAAAGAGAATCAAGGACTACATCAGGGTTACTCCCCTCGAATACTCTCCTTACCTCAGTCAGAGAGGAAAGTGTAATGTTTACCTGAAGCTCGAAAATTTCCAGCTAACAGGCTCTTTCAAGCTGAGGGGAGCGATGAATAAGCTTCTCTCTCTCACTCCGGTTCAGAGGAAAAGGGGAGTTATTACTGCTTCTACCGGCAACCACGGCCTTGCAGTGGCACATGGGGTGAGTGTCCTGGGAGGGAGGGGAATAATCTATTTGCCACACAACGCCACCAGCTCAAAAATTGAGCGCCTCAGAACATACAACGTTGAACTACGCTTCCAGGGTCATGACTGCCTCCAGGCCGAGCTAAGCGCCAAAAAGTATGCGGAAGAACATGGTATGGATTACATCTCTCCTTACAATGACCTAAAAATCATTGCCGGACAGGCCACAGTAGGAAAAGAAATCAGTGAGCAGGCAGAAAAAATTGATTGTGTCCTGGTGCCTGTTGGAGGAGGCGGGCTTATTTCAGGAGTGGCTGGCTATCTGAAACAGAAAGAAAAGGAGATAGAAGTCATCGGCTGCCAACCAGAAGCTTCTCCTGTTATGTATGAATCCTTAAAAGCAGGAAAAATCATCGACATGGAATCAAAAGAAACTCTTTCTGACGGCACGGCCGGCGGAATTGAAAAAGAAGCCATAACATTTGAGCTCTGCAGGAAATACGTTGACGATTTTTACCTCGTTTCAGAGGAAGAAATAAAGGAAGCGCTTAAATTCCTCATCGAAAAACACTTCTTCCTTGTCGAAGGCGCAGGTGCACTCACCCTGGCAGCATTTCTTCAGAGAAAAGAACACTTTAAAGGAAAGAATGTCGTCCTTATCATCAGCGGCTCAGGAATATCTCTGAATCTTTTAAAGAAAATACTGGGTTAGAAAACATTCCCCCTCTAACTTTGACCTAAGGCAGGCATTTTACTCCCTCAAGGTACAGATGGAGCAGGCTTTATTCCAGAGGAACGAAGATTGACAACTTTGTTGAGTATGTCAAACCAGAAAGGTGCTCCCAGAGAGACAGCCACCACAGTAAACAGCAATCCAAGTATTTTTGCCAGCCAGGCCACTGCACCTCGAGGTATTCCTCTGGAATCGCTCCCCACCAGGCTCCATCCGAGGGGAAGGGGAAGCTGGGATAACTCATGCTGAATCTGTTTTATTCTCTCTACAGGCTGCAGCTCTGACTCCTCGAGTTCCCGGCGCACAGTTTCTTCTGCGGCAGCAGCAACTGTATCACGGACAGCATCATCCCGCCAGAGACTTCTGGCCATCATGAATGTGTCAGCATTGAAAAGCACGGTCAGTATCAGGGAGAGGAGGAGGATGATAAGCTGGGTTTTACGCTTGTACCAGCCGCTTGTTCTCTGCATCGTGTTATCAAACCAGTCTTCCACACTTTTCCTGAATTCACTAATTTTGTCTTGTGCTGAATCGAGGAATATCTCAAGCGACCTTTTAACTGAAGCATAGGGAATCTTCGCCACTGTCTCCTTAAACTCACTGATGGTAAACCCGGTGCTTTTTTTCTCCTCAGGTACAACAATATCCATCATCACCAGAGCAAAAATACGGGAAGGAATGTAGGACGGCTTTTTACCGGATGGAGCCAGTCCTCTGATAAGGGGATGGGCGTAGAACTTCTCTGCCAATCCTTTTCCTGCTGGGTCATCTAGAAGTGTTCTTATCCCTGCTTCGAGGTATTTAGCCCTCGTGGAGAGAATCCTGGCGATAAACTCGTTGAGAGCAGAGCAGATAAGGCTGAGAAGCAAATAGAGAAAAACAATCCCCAGAAAGACCTCAAATATTTTTGACCCCAACACCTGAACCTCCTTTCATCCTTTTTGCTAACCTGAATTGCTTAATGCGCCATGCCATTGCGAGTGAGCGTAGCGAGCGCGGCAATCCTTTTTAACTTAAATACAATCAAGAGGCTATAATGATTTCTCAACTTATCATAGGCGAAAAACTTTTTTTCTTTAAGGAACAAGCACCACTTTTCCTATGTTTTGCCGTTCTTCAAGGTAGCGGTGGGCTTCTCCTGCCTTTTCAAGAGGAAAAACTCTGTCAACATGAGGTCTTACCCAGCCTTCCTCAACACCTCTCATGATTTCCTCTCCCCATCTGCGAACTTTCTCCGCTTCCCCCCACAAATGCCCGATGTTAACGCCAAAAATGCCTTTGTTGGCGTTCATCAGCCTTACAGAGTGGAAGCGGGGCATTTGAAGCACTGTTTTTAAAAGACTCAATTTAGCGCTCAACTTTGTGTTTGTTGCTGCTGATATCCCGAAAAGACCCAGCCTTCCCGTCCTTCTGAGCGCCATATAATCTTTCTTTATGTTTCTCCCGCCCAGAGGGTCTATAATCAGCTCAACTCCCTTCCCATCTGTGAGCCTCATTATCTCTTTTAGCCAGTCTTTCTCTCTGTAATCTATTGCATAACCAAGTCCTCTCTGCCTCAGGAATTCGTGCTTCTTGGAGCTTGCTGTGCCGTAAATCACAGCCCCTATACGTCTGGCAATATCAATGGCTGCCAGTCCCACTCCTCCACCTGCATTGTGGATGAGTACAGATTCACCCTTTTTCAGACTTCCCATAACAACGAGAAGCTGGTAGGCGGTGAGATAATTCACAGGAATTGCTGCAGCCTGCTCAAAACTTATGGATTTCGGTTTTCCAAAAACCTGGACAGGAGATGTAATCACCACCTCTGAATAGCCTCCAAACCTGGTGACTGCAATAACCTCTTTCCCCACAAGAGAGGGGTCAACTCCTTCTCCAACTGACTCCACAACTCCTGAAACCTCATAGCCAACAACACACGGCTTTTTTGGAGCATCAGGATAAATTCCCTTTCTGGCCATTATGTCTGCAAAGTTTACCCCTGCTGCTCTGACTCTAATCTTTACCTCACCTTTCTGCGGCTGGGGATCCGCCCTCTCCCTTATCTTCAGAACATCAACTCCGCCCGCTCTTGTGATCACAACCTCTCGCATCTTTTACTCCTTTCCTCTTAAAAAAAGCTTCGGCCCAAAGTTACAGGATATTGTATTGCATTCAC
>JBHIDX010000123.1:0-3209 GCA_046760305.1 Candidatus Aminicenantales bacterium | reverse complement strand
AGTTGAAAAACTGAGAGTCGAACTTGTAGAAGACTACCTGGGCGGGAGAGGACTGGCCACTCGTATATTCTGTGATGTTGTTGACCCCGGCTGTGACCCCCTGGGAGAGGAGAACGCTGTTGTTATTGCTACTTCACCTCTTCTCGGAACAGAGGCACCCACAGCCTGCTGGGCTCATATGGTTTTTAAGTCGCCTCTTACAGGGATTATCGGGAGCTCGAATTGTGGTGGAAGCTGGGCAACTGCGTTTAAATCAGCTGGCTTTGATGTTCTCCTTATCAGAGGGAAAGTAGAAGAGCCAGTGATGATTGATATAAGCTCGGGTGATGCTGAAATTAAGCCTGCATCGAATCTCTGGGGTCTAGAAGTTCATCAGACCGCTGACAAGCTGCTTGAAGATGATGACCAGGGGAAGGGAAAAGAGGTGCTGTGCATCGGACCGGCTGGAGAGAAACTTGTTCTTTTTGCTTCAGTTGTGAGTGATAGACGTAGAGCTTGGAGCGGGCCGGGTGCTGGTGCTGTTTTCGGCAGTAAGAAGCTTAAAGCCATAAGAGTCGGAGGGAAGGAGAGAGTTCGAATCAGGGACGAAGAGAGATACAGGGATGCTCTTGAGCGGGTAGAATATCTGCTTAGACAGGTTCCGGTTACAAAAAGCCTTCTCCGTGAGCTGGGAACCCCAGGTTTTGTTAAAATTGTAGATGAGATGGGAATGCTTCCTCACCTCAATTTCCAGAATAACATTCACTGCGAGAGTGACCTGGATAGAATTTCAGGTGAGACCCTGAGAAAAAGTATTCTGGAGAGACAGGGAGAATGTCCGGGCTGCTTGATTGGCTGTCTGAGATATACTCGTCTGGGTGATAGAAGAGGAGAGGGGCCTGAGTATGATCCGATTGTGATGCTCGGGCCTGACTGTGGGATTTATGACCTTGAAGCAGTGGCCAGGACCAATTACAGATGCAGCGAGCTCGGACTGGATACAGTGAGCTTTGGCGGGACGGTTGCCTCTGCTATGGAGCTTTATGAGCGGGGATATATTTCTTCTAGGGAAACCGGGGGAATTGAACTTAACTTCGGTAAGGCAGAAATGCTTGAAAAACTCGCAGAGCTCACTGCCTGGAGGAAAGGAGTGGGAGAGCTTCTGGCTGATGGTTCTTTCCGGCTGGCGGGCCGCTTCAAGCATGCTGAGTATTCAATGAGCGTAAAAAAGCTTGAAATCCCTGGATATGACCCTCGTGCTTCTTTTATAGTGGCTTTAATTTACATGACCTCGCCCACAGGAGCATGTCACTTGCAGGGAGGCTCTATCCTTTCTCCTGTGCTTTTCAGCTCTAAAAAGAGAATTCCAGCCCACAGTCTTTTTCAGGCTCCTGCGGCCGTGAAAAACATCCAGAACCTGGGTATTATCCAGGACAGCCTGGGAATCTGCCGTTTTACACAGTTTGCTTTCTCTCCCCTGCTGTGGGCAGGAATAGTAATCGGGGTAACCGGCTTTGAATTCTCTTCTTCCAGACTTGAAGAAATAGCTGAAAGAGTGGCTGCTCTTGAGCGTGTTTTCAATCTGAGGGCTGGAGTTTCAGCTGAAGAGGATACTCTTCCTTCTCGGTTTATACAAGAACCTATGCTCGTTGGAGGGAAGGAGGTGGTCATTCCTGCTGAAGCAATTAGAAAGATGAGGGAGGAGTATTATGAAGCCCGCGGCTGGGATAAAAACGGGAAGCCGGCTGCTTCTCTTTTAAGAAGAATGAAAATCCGCTTCTAAGCAAGGAATATCTGATGGAGAGCAGAAAAGTAAACGAGAACCTGATACGTGAATTTCAGACTGTGGGACAGGTCCTCCTCCAGAATGACCTTGAGGACAGCCACAGCGGGAATATAGCCCTCCGCTTCCGCAACGGAAAAGGAGAGGAGCAGATTGTAATTACTGCCAGCGGCTCTCAAAAGGGAGACCTGAAAGCAGAAGATATCTGTCTTATTTCTGCCCGGGAACCCAGTTCCGGCCATTTCAGAGCATCTTTTGAGACTGATATCCACGCCCGGATATTGAGTGTAGAAGGAGTTGAGGCATCAATCCACTCTCATCCAAAGGAACTGACGATTCTCACTCTGGAGGAAGAAAAAAGCGTGGGAAAACCAGCCCCTTTCATTCCTCTGGACCCGCTCGGCTTTTACTACCTTAAAGGTGAAATACCTGTTGACAGGTTGGAAGTGCAGAGTGGTACTTCTGAAGCAAAGAGGCTCATTCCCGAGCGGCTGAGCACGTATCCAGCAACAATAATCCAGAGTCACGGTGTATTTGCCAGGGGAAGAAACCTCAGGGAAGCGCTCTTTTACACATGCATTGCCGCCAATTCAGGCTATATTGGCCTGCTGGCAGAAAGGCAGAGGATTAATGTAGGGAGAATTCGGGAAAGAATCCGTGATGACCCTGATTCATGTTTTTCATTTCCTCCTGAAGAGTACAGTATCGATGATGATGGGAGATGTGACTTTTCTCAGGAAGAGTGGTATGTGGCTGAATTCAGGAGAACGGGTGCAAGAATTTTCGAGTCCCGCCTTTCTCCTTTCTATACCGGCTCTATCTCGGTCAGAGGAGTTCGCTCTCTACTCTACGCACCTAAAGCATCAATGCCCAGGGAGTTGAGAGGTCCTCTTTTGGAACTACCTCTCTTACTCGAGGAGAGTGATTCTGCTCAGTTAAGGATTCACAAAGAAATTTACAGGAAAAGCAGTTTCCAGGCTGTACTCCACTGCTACCTGCCCGAAGGAGAAGCTCATGCCCATTTCATATATCCAGGAGAGAGGAAGCCATTGAAAAACATCATTGCAATAGATACTGAAGGTAATTTTATTCAACCTGTGATACCAGTAGTTGACCCTGTTATAAGCAGTGAAGCTCTCATAAAGCTTCTACAAGATTACAGAGTTGTGGTGGTTAGAGGAGGGGGAGTTTGGGCAGCAGGATTTTATTCGCTCTCTGAGGTACTCCATCTTTGTTCTTTGGTTAGAGAGATATGTCTTTACCGTATCGGAGCCTTTGAGCGGGGACTTGACCTGAAGAGACTTGAACAGGATTTAATGAGGAAAAAGTAATTTAGTCAAGGATAATTTGCTCTAGAGCAATAAAAAAGAAGGTTGCTCTGGGATATAATTAGAGTAAAAAGAGTGGGTTAATTAGCCCATTAGATGGGGCAAATTCCCCATGTGAG
>JBHIDX010000122.1:0-3255 GCA_046760305.1 Candidatus Aminicenantales bacterium | reverse complement strand
TCGCCCTTTCAGGGCTCGCAATGACGAGAGGCCGCCAGTGAATGGGATTGCCACGGCACTTTGTGCCTCGCAATGACAGGGCGAACGTTATTTTCATGGTTCGTGGGTGTGCCTTGGACATGATAAATTACTTTGAATAGGTCCTTGAAGAGAGCCTGCGTGATTCTGAAGGAATCTCCCGAGGCACGGCTCTTGAGGGAAAGGTAAGGGGAAAACAACATGAAGTACGAAGAGATTTCCCGATGAAAGCCGCGCTACTCACAGGAATCCGGAAAATGGAGGGGATGGATGTACCACCGCCTCCGCGGCCCGGGTCGGATAAGGAAGTCCTTCTCAGGGTTCTGGCTGTCGGAATTTGCGGCACAGACATCTTGTATTACAACAACGGAAGAATTGGCGAAGATGTAATCTCCTACCCCTTCATCATCGGCCACGAGTGCGTCGCCGAAGTCGTGGATATTGTGGCGGGATGGCTTAAAGACCTGATGAGCGGTGATGAATCCTCCTCTGCGGCGGTTCTCGGGTCAGGTCCTATCGGGCTTGCCACAGCCATGGCCGCAAGGGAGAGCGGGGTGCGCCGCATTTACATGACTGACAGGGTCCCCGAGAGGGTGGAAGCGGCGAAAATTGTGGCCGACTGGTCAGCGAACCCGGAAACATCGGACGTTGTAGCCGGCATCCTCGAGATGGAGCCCCTCGGAGTCGACGCTGTTTTTGAGTGCTCCGGGGACCAGGAAGCCTTCGACCAGGCCGCAGGCATCCTCAAGCCTGGAGGAAAACTGCTAGTCATAGGGATTCCAGAGGCCGAGCAGGGGAAAAAAAGAGGTGTGTTTTTTGGTATAATTGAAAAACTATGCAGTAACCTGGAGAAAAGATTGAGCAGCAAGAAGAAGCTCAGCCACCGAAAGAAAAAAGCAGAGAAATCACCTCGCGAAGCTTCCTCCGAAAAAAAACGTACTGCAAGGATCAAAGAAAGCTTCACCCCTTACTTAAAAATTGAAATCAATAAGGAATTCAAGATTGCCCTTGACCTTCTTCAAAACACTTCGAAAAATGTTTTCATCACTGGTAAGGCTGGCACTGGAAAATCCACCCTTCTTGAATACTTCCGCGAGAACACGAAAAAGAAGGTGGTCGTCCTGGCTCCTACAGGAGTTGCAGCCCTGAATGTCAGGGGGCAGACCATTCACTCCTTCTTCAAATTCAAGCCTGATATAACATTAGACAAGGTGAAGAGAATCGTCAAGAACCGAAGAAAAAATCTCTACCAGGCAGCCGATACCATCGTCATAGACGAAATCTCCATGGTCAGGGCAGACCTTCTGGACTGCGTGGACCGGTTTCTCCGTCTCAACTGCGCCCATGAAGAGCGGCCCTTTGGAGGTAAGCAAATGGTCTTTATCGGAGACCTCTACCAGCTTCCACCTGTTATCAAGGGAAAGGAAAGAGAGATTTTTAAAACCCGGTACAAGACAGGCTATTTCTTCTCGGCCCATTCCTTTGAGGAGCTTCCCATGGATTTCATCGAGCTCGTGAAGATCTACAGGCAAAAAGATGAGCGGTTCATAGAGATTCTAAACGCCATCCGCAACAGCACCATCACCGAAGAGATGCTCGAAGTGCTGAACTCGCGGCATGATCCTGATTTCGAACCCGCAGGGGATGAATTCCACATTTACCTCACCACCCTTAACCAGCTGGCTGACAAAATCAACAGCGAACAGCTTCGCAGAATCAAAGGTCTAGCCTTACACATCGAAGGGATCATCAGGGGAAATTTTGACATAAAAAACCTTCCAACCCAGATGGTAATGCCCCTAAAAGTTGGTGCTCAAGTCATGCTGCTGAACAATGACCCCTATGGAAGATGGGTGAACGGCAGTGTGGGAAGGGTGAAAGAAATTCTGGGGCCTCTGAGAAGCTCTCCTGAAATTATCCTCGTTGAGCTTGCAGAGGGAAGCATCGTTGAGGTGGAGCCTTTTACCTGGGAAATATTTGAGTACCGCTATGATGAGGAATCAAACAGTATCCAAACCAAAACAATAGGCTCTTTCACACAGTTCCCCTTACGGCTGGCCTGGGCCATTACCATTCACAAGAGCCAGGGCAAGACCTTCCAGAGAATCATCCTGGATATCCAGAGGGGAATTTTTTCCCCTGGACAGATCTACGTGGCCCTGAGTCGCTGCACAACTCTGGAGGGAATCGTCCTGCGTCAGCCCATCCAGAAGAAGCATGTGTTCATGGACTGGAGGGTTGTGGATTTTCTCACAAAGTATCAGTACAGAAAATCGGAGGAAAGGATGCCCCTTGAGGAAAAAATAGATTTCCTGCAGCAGGTCATAAAGAAAAAATCTCGGCTTGAGATTGTCTACCTGAAAAAAAGCGATGAAAAGTCGAGGCGGATTATCGAGCCTTTATACGTGGGAGAGCTTTTCTATGAAGGAAGACCTTTTTTAGGTCTTGAAGCCTACTGCCATAGGAGGAAAGAGAGGAGAAATTTCCGTGTGGACAGAATCCTGGAGATGAAAATTCTGGAAGAATGAAAGCCATACAATATATATGATGGCAATGTACATCCAGTTTTCATTGAATTAAGAATGCCGGATTAAAAAGAAAATAACTGTAACGCTCTACAGCATCCCGCCCTTGATTGTAACAGTCTTATTTTTTTCTTTTTCTGCTCCCATGGCCACAGGGGCTATTTTTCCTCGATATTCTCATCCACCCCTCGCGGGTAAGAGTAAATCACGACTCAAAAGATGTCAAACGCGGGTTGAGATCAGTTCGAAATTCTCCATTCCTTCCTCAAGAGCTTGCTTAAAAGCGAAGAGAAAATCCTCCTCGCTGGTGACTTTAACGTTGCTCACCGGGACGCAGATGTTTATTCTCCTCAGGCACTCGAGGACAGACTACATTCTCTCTACCCCAAAGCTCATGGAGAAAACATCAAGCCTCGAAGTCGACCTCTGGCCAAGAAAAAGAAGGAAACCTCCTCCCTCTGACCATGCTCCTCTGGTGGCTGTGCTGGAACTCTGAATCAGACCTCTACTCCAGAATCTCAAAAGTAACTGTCTTTAAAACATTCCCTTCAGGTCCGATAATGTCAACATGCCATTCCCCAACCTCATGCTCCTGAATAATCTTCGAGCTCCAGGTGCGCCAGTTTGGGGATTCCACGGGCAGGGTGACCCTTGCCCTCTCCGTTTCCTTCCAGTACCAGATATGGGTAATCTCCACCGGCTCTTGAGCGCC
>JBHIDX010000121.1:0-3316 GCA_046760305.1 Candidatus Aminicenantales bacterium | reverse complement strand
CATTGCGAGCGGAGCGAAGCAATCTCATCATATCCGCCAGTGTATGGGATTGCTTCGTCGCTCTGCTCCTCGCAATGACAGGGCCAACATCATTTTCATAGTTCGTGGGTATGCTTGGACATGATAAATTACTTGTAAAAGGTAATAACATCATCCCCCAACCTCAGCTTACGGAAGGGACTGAAATATCTTGCCTCGAATTTGCTCTTGAAATGGTGTCGGAGAAGCACAATCCCCTTTTCTCGGAGGATTCCCCTCTTTTTTATAACCTTAAGAGGATTTCTCTCATCAAGAAGCCTGTAAGGAGGGTCAAGAAAGATTACATCAAAAGAGCGCTTCTCTTTTGCCAGTTGAATAACAGCCCGGTTAAACTCTCTGTGCATCACTCTTCCCTTCTCCTCTGCCTCTTCATCGCACTTCGCAAGATTGGCCTTGATTACTTTTACTGCTGGATAGTATTCATCAACAAAGACCACTTCCTCTGCACCACGGCTTAAGGCTTCGATTCCAACCGAACCTGTCCCGGCAAACCCGTCAAGCCAGCGTGTCCCCCTTATATCCTCCTGAAGCACATTGAAGAGGGCTTCCTTCAGCTTATCAGGCATGGGTCTCACATTCATGCCCGGCACCTTTTTCAGCCTTTTCCCTTTATATCTCCCGCTTATTACCCTGATCATTTTCTTAAAGAATATACTATTTATTCTTTTAATAATTCTAAATATTCTTCTTTACTTAGACGAGCGGTTCTCAAATTTGATTTTATTTTATTATCTCTACATCTACCTCATTATACTTTGGAATTACAAGTGGCCTCTCTACTCCAGGCTTATTCATGATTATATGACTCCCCTTTACACGCTTAACCAAGAAACCAGCTCTTTGAAATACTTTTATTAGCACGCGATAGGACTGAGGTGTTATCTTGGACATCGAGCAAGATGTTCGTCAATTAAAAACGGAAGGGGCACATCAATCTCGTGTTTAAACGTAGATAAATGCTTTTTGGAAGGAAGTCTTCTTACGGCCGTGAATCCACATTCTTTTAATACTTTATCCAATGTACCTCGCTCATAACAATCAATGAGAAAAAGCTGCAATGCTTCCCTTAAGTTTGATACTGCCTTCTCCCTTGTTTCACCTTGAGACCATACATCTAAAATAGGACAAGAGGATACATAATACTTTTGCTTCTTTTTAATTGCAATCGGTAGAGACACGGTAAAAGTTACTGCGACTTTCATATTACGATCTTCTCGATGTAACATTCTTATAATCCTTCTATAGCGATTTGTCAATTTTACTCTGTTAGCTTTGTCAGTCTTGTTCTGGTTCTCTTAGTTATAGTCTATAAGTTAAAACGGGCTACAGCTTGAATTATTCTCATACAAAATGTTCGTCAATTAAAATCGAGAGTTGACTTCCTGAAATCAGGGACATGTACCGAGTTTCTAAATCGGTACGTGTCCCTTGATTTCCGATAATTTGAAATACTTTTATTAGCACGCGATAGGACTGAGGTGTTATCTATAAGCATCCCCTCTAGGAAGTATAGCAATAATTTCAACGATCTTTTTTTCTTTGAACAGCCGATAAATCACCCGCCATTCCCCGACCCTGTATCGAATGAATCCTTTTAACTGTCCTGTAAGGAGTTTTTAGTCTACTTGTTTCAGTTTCAACTCTCGAGCATTAATACATACATAATAGATCAGTCCTTTTTCAATTTTACCTTTCTGAATCAAGCTTCTTCTCCATTGCTGCTTGAGAATCATTGAATTTTTTTACTTCTTTCACAGGCCCTGTATAATAAACACATCAGATGCAGCTGATATGCTCTTCCTTTCTCCGATTCTATTATAACAGCAGGATTATCGCTTAGATCATGCTGAAAGAGTTCCCCTCTTACAATGACTTTTTTAGGCTGAAAAAGTATGTTCTAAGGCCGAAAAAAGGGGCATAAAATTTGCCTAATTCCTTTTTTTTCATGCAAATACGCTAGCCAAACTACAATTATCTACACAAAAAATAAGGAAATAGGTATCATGTCCCCATTTTTTTTTATATAATAGAGGCATCAGATGCATCTCAAGCTTTCCCCCACTGAAAAGCTCCTCCTCTTCTGTGCCCGGAGTACCCTCAGAACATTTAATAAATCCGAAAAGAGTGAAATCCAGCATCTCCTCGCACAGCGAATAAACTGGCAGGATTTCATCACCAGGGCAAAATACCTGGGAATCGCACCTCAATGCTACCTCCATCTCAAGCCCTTCCACAACGCCGTCCCTCCCCCCATCCAGAAAAAGCTCGAGGCAATATTCACCAGAAACGCAGCCCAGAACATGAAGCTCTGGGCACTTCTCAAAGACATCCTCCGCGCCTTTGAGGGCGCAAACATAGATGTCATCCCCCTCAAAGGGCCGCTCCTCAGCGAACACCTCCACGGCAATATCGGCCTCCGCTCAGCCTCAGACATCGACCTTCTGATAAAGAGCGAGGACTACGAGGGCGCCAGAGATGTGCTCAAAGAAAAAGGCTACATTCCTCTAAAGCTTACCGATTACTCCGAGAAATTCTCCTCCACCTTTCGCCGCCACGAGCAGTTCGCCTCCCCCGACCCCTCAAAGCACCTCCCCATGGTGGAGCTCCACTGGAGCTTCTACATCGCCTCTCCCCGCCCCTACGACATGAGACCGGTCTGGCAGAGCGCTGTCCCTGAAAAAATCGCCAACATCCGCTTCCTCACCCTTCCTCCAACCTTTACCCTTATCCACCTTGCTGTTAATCTCAGGCTTCACGGCTACATCAACCTCAAGCAGCTAAGCGACCTGGATGCGCTCCTAGCCCGCGAAAAAGAAAATATCTCCTGGAGAGAGGCCATAAACCACAGCCTCCAAAACGGGCAGAAAACAGCCCTCTACTATGCGCTCTTTCTGGCTGCCAGGCTTCTCGGTACAGATGTTCCTCCCTATGTGCTGAAGGCGCTCAGACCCCCACGCCTTCAACACATGTTCGTCTGCGGCCTGGTAAAGCCTTCGAAAATACTTGCTGCCGGCGACAAAACCGTAGCCAGGGTCTACTGGGATGCAGTCAGGCTTCTCACATCAGATTCTCTCCGCGACGCGCTAACCACCATCAAGAGCACAGCTCTCTACCACCCACAAGATCTCATGGCGCGTTACCAGATAAGCCAGAAGAGCCGGCAAAAATCACTTTCAACCCCTGCCTTATCGCAGCCCGGTAAAACAAGACCCTTCTACCTTATCTTCACCGCCACCAAAAACCTCCTCAAATACCTCTCAAAAAAATAAAGGGGTCA
>JBHIDX010000120.1:0-3350 GCA_046760305.1 Candidatus Aminicenantales bacterium | reverse complement strand
CTACCCTGAACTCCAACACATAAAAAGAATAAACACCTCCAACAGCATTTATCCTCTGGTCCGCTCCCTGCTCGAGCGCCTCGGCCTGGACAGTGCCAGAGCCGGAACCTCGAGCTGGAATCCCTTCAGGGATTTTATCCGGCCCGGAGACAGGGTGCTCATAAAGCCCAATCTTGTCACCCACCAGCATTACCTGGGAGAGAATGCTCTGCTGAGCACTGTTGTCCACGGCTCAGTTCTCAGGCCTCTCGTCGACTATGTCTGTCTTGCCCAGCAGGGAAGGGGCTCGGTAATCATTGCCGATAATCCGATTGAAAATGCTGATTTTGAAAAAATTATGGAAATAACAGGCATCCGCTCCATGGTCGAAGCACTTCAAAGGGATGGATTGGAGAACATCAGAGTCCTTGACCTCAGGCCGAGAGTAATGGTGGAGGACAAGAAAGGACGTTTTTTCTCCAGGAGTCAGCCCGGCGACCCGCTCGGATATGCGGCTGTTAACCTGGGAAAAGAAAGCCTTTTTGCCGAGTTTGACCCTATCCCCGACCTCCACTTCTACACTCTCTCTGACCCGGAGATAGACCATTTCGACCCCTGCTGCATCCGTCCCAGCAGCACTGATTCATACCACAACTCCTCCACCCACACCTACCTCATCTCCAGGTCTGTGCTCGAGGCTGACGTCATCATTGATGTGGGCAAGATGAAAACTCACTGTAAAGCCGGGGCGAGCCTCTCGCTCAAGAATATGGTTGGAATAGTGTATGAAAAAATGTGTATGCCCCATCACCGGCCTGGCACACCCCCTTTTGGCGACTCATTCCCTCAGCCTCCTTCCCCGCACTATGTTTTCTCCCGGAAATCTTACAGGGACCTCCGCCGTCTGGTTAAAATTCACCGCTTTCCAGGCTTTAGAGCTCTCAGAAATTTTCTCCACAGAAAAAAGGTTCTTGTCGGCCAGCACATAGAGCACGGAAACTGGAAGGGAAACGACACCATCTGGAGAACAATCCTTGACCTCAACAGAATTGCTCTCTACGCAGACAGGGAAGGAAGGATGCAGAAACGTCTCCAGAGAAAGATTTTTGCTTTTATCGACGGCATAATTGCTCAGGAAGGGGAAGGCCCGATGAACGGCGAGCCCCTGGCTTCCTCCATCGTCTTTGCCGGCTTCAACCCTGTGAAGGTTGATGCCCTGGCCTTAAAAGCCATGGGCATTGAGCCCGATCTTGTAAAATCAGTAGCCATGGCAGGCACTCTCAAGAAGTGGAAGATATATCAGGGGAAAAACCCGGCTGATATTTTTCCAGCGAACAACCTTCCCTGCTTTAATTTCAAACTCCCCGGAGGATGGAAGTAAAATGGGCGGCTGGGCAGCAGTAATCGGCCAGGCTCAAGATGCAAAACAGCGTCTCTGCCGCTTTAGAAAGGTATTTTCTGTTAGCGGGGTTCCTTCTCTCAGAGTGAAGATGCTTGCCTCCAATCCCGATATAACCGCTTTTTCCTGGGGATGGACCAAAGCCGAAGTTTCAGATATCCAGTCCGCAGAATCTGAAGGCACTCTTCTCATTCTCTGCGGTGTCGTAACAGACCTGGGTAGGTTCGGCCCTGTTCTTCCTTCCCAGAGTCAGACCGCAGCCCAGATACTTAAACTCTGGAAACGCTACCCAGAAAAACTCATTCCAGAACTTAACGGCTCTTTCAACCTGCTCTTCTATGAGAAAAACTCTGGAATGACAGTTCTCTACACTGACCGCTTTGCCTCGCGCTCCGTTTGGATTTATAAGGAAGCAGAGTGTCTGATTGCCGGAAACTTTCCCTCCGCTGTAGCAGCTCTCTGCCGCACCAGTCTGGAGATAGACCCGGCCGGGCTCTGGTCTCTTTTTCATACCAGCAGACATCCTGAGACACGCGGCCTGTATCACGGGGTAAGGAGCCTTTCTGCTGGCCAGAAAGCAGTCTTCGCCCCAGATTCTGAGGCTGAGATTTCATTCTGGTGGAGAAGAAAATACAGACCCGAGCACGGACTCTCGCCCTCAGAATGGGGTGAGATTCTTGCCCGGGCGCTTTTAAAGGCAGCAGAGCGGTATAAAAAAGTTTCTCCCAATCCTCACCTTTTCCTCAGCGGAGGCCTTGATTCAAGGATTGTGGCTGCTGCCTACAGGAAGCCGCTGAAGACGATTACCCTCTGCACCGAGCCCAATACAGAGTCCAGGGTGGCGGCAAAAGTGGCCAAATCACTCGGACTCGAGCACAGGACAGTGATCCGCTCTCCGTACTGGTATCTTAAAACCAAGGAAGCCTCGGCTCTGATAAGCTCGGGAAATCACCTCTCCTCTCACACTCATTTCATTGTTCCTGTTATTGAGACTGTTTCGCGGACTCCTGATGCCTGTTTTTTCCTGGGCGACCTTCTTGAAAACCTGAATCACCATTACTTTCGCTTCCCGAAAAGTAATAATTTCTACTTCACTCCCCAGCAGGTTCCACACCTGCTCGAGAGTTCAGTGCCTTTTACCTCAGAGAAAAACGGCTGGCCTTCACAGGTGTTTGAAAGCCACCTTGCCGAGCACATTGAGCGCAGCTGGGTTGAGGCGGTTGAGGAAGCTGCATCCCGGGTGCTCAAGGTCTCAGAAGATGACCGGGACAGGTTTGATACCTATCTCAGGTGGCAGGATGTAAGCTTAACCTATACTTACAACATGATAACCTGCATCTGGCCTTTTGCCTCGGAGCGAACACTCTTTTTTGACAATGACCTCAACGACCTCTCCCTCAGAATACCGGCAGAGCTGAGGGGCAGTGGAAGGATACACCGCTGGATTCTCCACCATCTTTCAAAAAAGCTCCTTCTCCTTCCTGATACAAACACTTTTCTCCCGCCTTTTCTTCCCTCTGGAGCTGTGAGTATGGCCAGGAAAGTTCGTCCTCTGCTGGGCAGAATAAGACGGGCAGCTTACCGGAGAAGGAACAGCCAGAAACTGGTATTGAAAACTTCTGGCTCATGGCTTCTTTTCCATGAGCTTTACCGCAGGGATAGAGCTTACCGCGCACTCATCCAAGGAGTATTGGCTGACAGCAGCCTTTTTCCTCCTCAAGTGTTTAACAGAAAAGAAATGGGTAGAATCTGGCAGCAGTATCTTGCCGGAGATATAAACCTCCACCGGGAGATTGAAGCTCTTCTCTCTTTCGCTCTTCTCCAGAGGCAAATTCCCACCCGCGGAATCCACCTCTGATTACCTCGAAAATGCCTATTGTCATTGCGAGCCCTACACTACACCGTCATTGCGAGCGTAGCGAAGCAATCCCATCATATCCGCCAATGTATGGGATTGCTTCGTCACTTCGTT
>JBHIDX010000119.1:0-3411 GCA_046760305.1 Candidatus Aminicenantales bacterium | reverse complement strand
CCTCGCAAGGACGAGAGGAGGTATCCCTTGTCGTATGAACGCGTACTTTTTGTGAATCCTCCTTCCAAAGCTGAGTGGAAGGGGATAAGGCCCCATCTGGGCCTCGGTTATCTGGCCCAAACCTTAAAAGAGCAGGGCATTCATTATGAAGTTATTGATATGAATTTTGGCTACAGACTGAAGCATGTTTTAAGAAAAATTGAGGATTACAAACCCCAGATTTTAGGTATGACTTTAATATCACTGGAATATAAAAAGTCTTATCAATTTTTATCCACAATCAAAGAGTTTTTTCCTGATCTAAAGATCGCTGTGGGAGGACCTCATCTCACCTTGTTAAAAGAGGAGGTCTTGAAAGAGTGTAAAGCTGTCGATTACGGCGTTATATACGAGGGAGAAAAGACCTTGATAGAGTTGTGCCAGGGCAATTCACCCCAGCGGATAAAAGGAATAATGTTCAGGGAAGACGGAGATATATTTTCTACGGGAAATTATGAATTCGAGATGGACCTGGACAGAATTCCCTGGCCCAGATACGATAAATTTGAACTTTCCCGCTACATTCCCGAAATTGATATCTATTCAAGCAGGGGCTGTGTTTTTCAATGTATATTCTGTCCAAATCGTAAAATCAGTCCTGTTTACAGGATGAGGAGTGCGGAGAATGTTGTCGATGAGATTGAATACTGGTCTGAGAGAGGCTACAGGCAGTTTAATTTTGATGATGATAATTTTAATTTTTCCAGACAGAGAGTGCTTAGAATATGCGATGAAATAGAAAGACGCGGCCTCAGAAATCTTTTCTTGAGATGCTCTAACGGATTAAGAGCTGATAGAATAGATAGAGAAATTCTGATAAGGATGAAAGAAGTGGGATTCAAATACATCGCTTTTGGAGTGGAAGGTGGTAACGATAAGATCCTTGCCGTCCTAAAAAAAGGTGAAACTATGGAACAGATTGAAGAAGCTGTGAGGAATGCCATTGATTTGAATTATGATGTGAAGCTTCTTTTTATAGTCGGTGGACCTTATGAAACCAGAGAAGACATAGAAGATAGAGTAAAATTTAGCCTGCGTTATCCTGTTCAGGATGTTCATTTTTACAACATAATTCCCTACCCGGGAACCGAACTCTTTGACTGGATTAAAAAAAATAATTATTTCCTTATCCAGCCAGGCACATATTTAAATGATATTTCCTGCCTGGATAAAATTCCGGTCTTTGAGACGCCAGAGCTCCGAGAAAAGGAGCGGATAGAAATATTCAATTATCTTGAAAGAATAAGAAGGAAGATTAACAAAAAAGCAATTCAAAGGTTTTTTGGGAAAAAAGGTTTTCTGGGAAAGATAGTAAGCAGTATCGTTCTAAATTCATTCACAGTTAAGCTTTTTTATGGGAATTTTTTTATAAGAAAGTTTATTGAAAAGATAAGATACAAAAAAGCTTTGAAATAAGCCTTATTTCTTATGTTGAATTATGAATTATGTTGTTGAATTATGTAGTTTGGCTAGCGCATCTGATTGAAAAATAAATAATTAACCTCTTTTTAACCCCATTTTTCGTGCTTAGAAGCACGTTTTTTGGCCGAAAAAGGCAAGAATAAGATTATGATGCTCTCTCTAATTGAGGTGAGAAAGATTTGAAGAGATGAAGAGATTAAAGGAGGAAGTGATGAATGTTCAATTTTTAGACCTCAAAGCTCAGTACGAACACATAAAATCCGAAGTGAAGGAAAGGCTGGATAGGGTGCTCGAGTCAAGCCAGTTTGCCCTCGGGACACAGGTGGAGGAATTCGAGAAGAACTTTGCCCGCTTCTGTGGAGCAAAGTACTGTGTGGCCTGTAATTCTGGTACCTCAGCCCTTCATCTTGCTCTTCTTGCCTCAGGGATTCAGCCCGGCGATGAGGTCATCATCCCTTCCCACACCTTTATTGCCACAGCCGAAGCTGTTTCCTACTGCGGAGCAGTTCCTGTTTTTGCAGAAATCGACCCCCGCACCTACACGCTCGACCCTGCCCGGATTGAAGAAAGAATTACCATGAAGACAAAGGCTGTTGTTCCTGTTCACCTCTATGGGCAGCCAGCAGATATGGAGCCCATAAAAAGAATATGCCAGGCAAGAGGTTTTATCCTCATAGAGGATGCAGCCCAGGCGCACGGTGCAAGATACAGGGGCAAGAGAGTCGGAAGCCTTGGAAATACTGCCTGTTTCAGCTTTTATCCCGGGAAGAACCTCGGCGCTTATGGCGAAGGAGGAGCTGTGGTTACTGATGACAAGGAGGCGGCCGAGACAATGCGCATTCTTCGTGACCACGGTCAGCCGAGAAAATATCATCACGAAAAAATCGGATTTAACTACAGGATGGACGGATTCCAGGGAGCTGTGCTCAACGTGAAGCTGAAGTATATTGAGGAGTGGAATTCCCTGAGGCGAAAAAAGGCCGAACTTTACAACGACCTCCTTGAGGGAGTTCCAGTGGTCACTCCTTACGAGCCTGAATATGCTGAGAGTGTCTTTCACCTCTATGTAATTCTCACCGAAAGAAGAGATGCTCTCCAGGAATACCTTAAGGAAAAGGGGATATATACCGGGCTCCATTATCCCATACCAGTTCATCTCCAGAAGGCATACCGCTTCCTGAGCTACCAGAAGGGCGACCTGCCAGTGACCGAATGGGTAGCAAACTCTCTCCTCAGCCTGCCCTTATACCCGGAGCTTGAAGATTCTCACATCAGATACGTCTGTAAATCCATCAAAAACTTCTTCTAAATAAAGGGGTCAGGTCTTGCATTCCAGCACCTGTCCTGTGGAAATCTCTTGTTCTGAAGAAAAATTTTCCAATTTAACTAGAATGAATCAGGTCCTGGATTAATAAAAGAATTTTCCGTAGGTGCTGGAATGCAAGACCTGACCCCTTTCACTTTCACCCCTCCCGGCTATTTTCCCTCCCTCCATCTGATTACTTCCTGAAGTCTAAATTCACCCCTGAATTACCTCATCTGGGCGATTGCCTTATCAGGGGTAGAACCTAAAATTTGAGTTGATTTGAGGACATTATTATGAGAATAAATCCGGACAGAAACAAAAAAAATTTTCTCACCCCCCTCCAGAAGGGAAGCCGCGGTTATTCCAAACAAATGGACCAGCTTGATTACCTTGCCCATTCCTTTATCTCGATTTTCGAGAAGAGCGAGCCAGAGGAGGTAGAAGACCCCCCTGCCAAGCTGCAAAAAGTAAAGAATACTGAATAGTAATTCGTGGTGCACAATTAAGGAAAATCCCTACCCCTAACGGCGGTAGCCCATCTTTTTTCAGGAATTTTAATTTTCATGCTAATTGCTCATGGCGAGTGCGCCACCCACGAACCATGAAAATAAAGTGTCCAATGTCATTGCGAGGAACGAAGTGAC
>JBHIDX010000118.1:0-3445 GCA_046760305.1 Candidatus Aminicenantales bacterium | reverse complement strand
TAATATGCCATTTAAGCCCTGCTCCACCGTTGAAAGCTGAATTGTTGATTTGCAAAACTATATTAACAGGTGAAGAATTTTTCTGTCAAGAAATAGAGTAAATCGCTTTATTGTCACCAATTTATGCTAAAATAGTCGCCTTAAAGGAAACGAGATGAAAGAAAAAGTGCAAAAGCTCAGGAAATTGATGAAAAAAGAGGGAATTCATGCCTTTCTCATCCCAAGCTCAGACCCTCATCAGAACGAATATGTGCCTGAATTCTGGCAGCGGAGGAAATTTATAAGCGGATTTACAGGGTCTGCAGGAGATGTGGTCATCACTCTCAATACAGCCGGCCTCTGGACAGACTCCCGCTACTTTCTCCAGGCCGAAAAACAGCTCGACCCCTCCCTCTTCACTCTCTTCAAGATAGGTATGCCTGGAGTTCCAGAGCTTAAAGAATGGCTCAAAAAAAACCTGAAAAAAGGAGAAGTTCTTGGACTTGACCCCGAGTTAATCACCCACAGAGAATACAGAAGCCTGGTAGAAGAACTGGCAGTAAAGGATATAGGGGTCAAACTCATCGAAAAAAACCTCATTGACCTCATCTGGGAGGGAAGGCCGGCCCCGCCTGAGGGGAGAGTTGAGCTCCATGATAAAAAGTATGCGGGCGAGACTGCTGAGAGTAAACTCAAACGGCTGAGAGAAAAAATGGCAGAAGAAGGAGCAGATGCTCACATAATCACCACGCTTGATGCTGTGGCCTGGCTCTTCAACATCAGGGGCAGGGATGTGGCCTATAATCCCGTGGCAATCGCCTCTGCTGTTGTCACCTCTGAAAAAGCCATGCTTTTCATCGACCCACGAAAAATACCAAATAAAGTGGAGAAGCTGCTGGGAAAAATAGTTGAATTTCGCAGCTGCAATGATTTTGAGGCTGAACTCAGGCACCTTTCAGCCAAAAATCAGTGCATCTGGCTTGATGAAAGTACAGTCAACCAAAAGGTTGTGGAGAAACTCAAGGGCAGTGCTCGATTTATCTTTAAGCCGAGCCCTATTGCTATGTTTAAGGCCGTGAAAAATAAAGTAGAAATAAACGGCTTCAGAAAAGCACATATCCGGGATGGAAAGGCCATGGTGAAGTTCCTCCACTGGCTGGAGAGGAGCGTGGGAAAAATACAGGTCACAGAACTCCGAGCAGCGGCCAAAGCAGCAGAGTTCCGCGCTCAAGAAGAACTCTTCAGAGGATTGAGCTTCGAGACTATCTCCTCTTACAGAGCGCACGGAGCAGTGGTCCACTACGCAGCCACGCCTGAAACTGACATCCCCTTTGAACCTGATGGAATTTACCTCATTGATTCTGGTGGCCAATATCTTGACGGAACAACCGATATCACCAGGACTGTTGCTCTGGGCAGACCAA
This sequence comes from Candidatus Aminicenantales bacterium, assembly GCA_046760305.1. GTDB lineage: Bacteria > Acidobacteriota > Aminicenantia > Aminicenantales > Aminicenantaceae > JBHIDX01. The sequence continues at coordinate 2,042 of JBHIDX010000118.1, read as the reverse complement.
CAGAGGAACAGAAAAACCTTTTCACCCGGGTGCTGAAAGGACTGATTAACCTTTCCATGCTCTCTTTTCCCCTGGGAACAGCAGGAAAACAGCTTGATACTGTTGCCCGGGAACCACTCTGGGAAATCGGGCTGAACTATGGTCACGGCACAGGCCATGGAGTGGGAACTTTTCTCAATGTCCACGAAGGACCACAGGCAATATCCTATTACCGCTGCATCGGGATTGCTCTTGAACCGGGCATGATCACCACCATTGAACCCGGCTATTATAAGGAAAACGAGTATGGAATAAGGCTGGAAAACATGGTTTTTGTCGTCAAAGATGAGGAAAAATCAAGCAGGGACTTCACCTTTTACAGGTTTGAAACTCTGACCCTCTGCCCGATTGACCTCAGGCTGGTTCAAAAAAGCCTCCTCACAGAAAAAGAGATTGAATGGCTGAACAGCTATCACCAGAAAGTCTACGATACCCTCAGCCCCCTTGTTGAGAGGGAGGAGAGAGAGTGGCTTAAAAAGGCGACAGAACCGCTCTGAAGTCCCCCGAAGATTAAACCTCCACCTGGAGTCAGGAAACAAGCTTCTCTATTGTCCCTCCCCCAAGCACCACATCATCGTCGTAGAAGACAACAGCCTGGCCAGGGGTTATGGCCCGCTGCGGTTCATCAAATTCCACCAGAAAAGAGTCGCTGTTAAGGGGAATAAGATGGGCGCGTGCGCCCCTGTGCAGATAGCGGATTTTGGCGGTCACTTCAAGCGGTCTGGCCGGCACTTCTCCAGAGATAAAAACCACATCAGAAGCAACTAGTGTTTTTTTATAAAGCCTGTCATCAGTGCCGACAACAATAGAGTTTTCTTTCTCTTCTATGGAGAGAACAAAAAGCGGATGGGGAGCGGATATTCCAATTCCCCGGCGCTGACCCACAGTAAAGTGAGCAATCCCCTTGTGCTTGCCGAGGACATTCTTTTTCTCATCCAGAATGGGACCAGGCCTGAATGCGTCCGGAATTCTCCCTTTCAGAAAACGGCTGTAATCACGGTCAGGGACAAAACATATTTCCTGACTCTCGGGCCTATGAGCCACAGGCAGACTTTTTTCTCCGGCAATCTCCCTTACTTGCTTTTTTGTGTAGTCTCCCACGGGCATTAAAATCCTTGCCAGCTTCTCCTGAGAGAGAGGATAGAGAAAATAAGACTGGTCCTTTGCGCTGTCCTTTCCCTTTTTGAGAAGGTATTTTCCTCTTGAGTGGTCAAACTCTACCCGGGCGTGATGACCCGTGGCCACAAAATCAGCTCCCAGCTTCTCAGCTTTTCTGAGAAGAAGGTCAAATTTTATGAACTGATTGCAGCGAATGCATGGATTCGGTGTTCGGCCGCGGGCATATTCGCGGCAGAAATTGTCGATTACTCTCTCCTCAAAGGGCTTTCTCAGGTCTGCAACATAGTGAGGGATATTAAGTATGGAGGCCACATGCTGGGCATCCTCGGCAGCCCCCCAGCCGCAGCAGCTTGGAACTTTCTCAGCCTTGCAGAAGTGGGGGGGAAGAGAATAGAGGTTCATAGTGATGCCGACCACATCATAACCCCGATCCTTGAGAAAGGCAGCGGTCACAGAGGAGTCCACACCACCGCTCATGGCGACTACAACTTTCTTTCTCATTCCGGAGCCATAGACTGAATTATAACATATTAACTGGGGTATTCTCGACCTGAGGCTGCCGCATATGAAAGCCTCAGAGAGCGAAGCTGTAGCCGCCCACCGCAAACACAGGCCACTACAAAGCAGATGCGGTAAGTTCAGCCCAACTAGAGAGTAAAAAACTTACCATTTCCAGGCACACTCACAAACTATAAAAATGACATTGGCCTTGTCATTACACGAAGTACCGCGGCAATCACATACCATTTCGTCATCGCGAGGAGCGAAGCGAGGTGGCGATCCTATGCACCTGGCGCCTCAATGTCATCGCGAGGCACGAAGTGTCGCGGCAATCCCATGCACTGGCGGCCTCTCGTCATTGCGAGGCACGAAGTGCCGTGGCA
>JBHIDX010000117.1:0-3491 GCA_046760305.1 Candidatus Aminicenantales bacterium | reverse complement strand
TTCTTTCTTCTTCCTTTTAATATTATGCTTGATTATCACGGAAAAAAAGATGCTTACCCTGCTCAAATCGGCGTTGACCGGAAAGGACTCCTGTGATAATAGTATTGGATACTTTCTTAATCCCCAAACTAGGGAAAGATTTCTGCATCTTTCCAATCCTCTCTGAGAAAGGAGGTTCAGGGTGAGGAAAAAGAAAGCATTCATTGATTCAGGGATTGTTGTTCTGGCTTTATTTTTAATCATAGCTGGACTGAGTCAATGCAGGACACCTCAACTCAAGTCAACAAGCTGGACGATAAAGGCCAATCCTGGAAAAGGACTGCTCGAGTTCAGTCACAGGAAACTAGGAATTGTTTTAAAAAATGTAAAACTATGTTTAAAAGATAAAAAAGGAATTTCTCCTCTCACCGGCTGGAAGACAGAGCTCAGCGCTCAGACTCTAACCATATTCACCCGTAAGCCTGAAAAGACAACCTGGACTTTCAAAACCAAAGAAGGGGCACTCATCATTAGCTCCACTTCCGCGCAGGGCTTTCTCCAGGCAAAAGCGCCTGCCGCAGAAAGAAGGATTCCTGCTAGAACAGAAGACGAAGACAACGGAATAATGTACACCTCCCTGGGCTATATCTCTTCAAATAACATCTACTGCCTTTTCGACCGTGAAACCAACTTTTTAATTCAATTTCCTAAAAAGAGCACTCTTCTCAGGAGCAGTGGCGATGAGACTCTGATGGAAGTTTCCTTCCCCGTGAAAAGGGAGTGCCGGATCTCGCTCATCCCCAATTATTACCTCAAGGTTCTAGGACTCAAATACTACAAGCCAAAGCCGAAAAGGTTTGAAAGAGCACCGACGGGCTGGTGCAGCTGGTACTGCTACTACATGGGCGCCACTGAAGCCGACCTGGTGAGGGAGACAGATGCCCTGGCCAAGCATCTCAAACCCTATGGGCTTGAAATAGTTCAGCTTGACGCCTGCTACACAAAGGGTGAGAAGGCAAATTATCTTCAGTGGTACAAAGAAGCATGGCCTCAAGGCGGGAAATGGCTTTTCGAATACATCAGGAGCAAAGGGCTGAAGCCTGGTCTCTGGATTAATGTTTACGGCTCAAACTATGCCCGGGCTGAATGCGCCGAGAAGTATCCTGAAAACTTTTATCTGCGCGACAAAGAGGGAAAGATTTCGAGTGCCTGCTGCACTGCTGATGAGACAGTGGTCAGACTCGATTACTCAAATCCTGAGGTAATCGAAAAACACCTCAAGCCGATGTTCACCATTCTCAAGGAAGATTGGGGTCTGGCCTATCTCAAGGATGCAGGCTGGGGAACATGGATAGATTATTTTGACCGCAACAGAGAAAGAGCATTTGACCCTTCAAAAACCGGCCGTGAGCTGTACGTTGAAGTCCAGAAAGCTCTCCGAGAGACGCTTGGAGATGAAACCTACATCCTGGGGTGTGCCATGCATGAGGTTGGACTCTGCTTTGGTATCTTTGACGGCTCACGCATTGGCGGCGATGACAGGGCGGTCTGGTATCCTGAGGAAAAGAACAGAATGTCGATGCAGACCTTTTTCCACTCGCTCTTCGGCGGCAACTATCTTAACAACATTGTCTGGCACAGCGACCCCGACACAGTAATGGTCCGCCAGCCTCTGACTCTGGAGGAAGCCCGGACAGTAGTCACCTCCATCGCCCTCACCGGACAGGTCTACATGGCCAGCGATTTCATGGACAGGCTTCCCAAAAATAGGATGGAGCTTTATCAAAAAACAATGCCCACCACTCCTGTGGTGCCTGTAGACCTCTATCCTTACAGGATAGAATCAAACAAAAGAGAGGGCATTGTTTGGTGCTGCCCCAGAGTAAAGGAGTTTCCCAGAGCTATTGACCTCAAAGTGAACGGAGTGCTGGGGAAATATGATGTTCTGGCTGTCTTCAACTGGGAAGACGAAGCCGGACTAAAAACCATCTCCCTCGAGAATGATCTCGGCCTCAGTCGAGGCAAACACTACATTGCCTTCGACTTCTGGAAACAGGAACCTCAGGAAGTTGTCCGGGGAAAGATTTCCTGCCAGGTTCCTGCTCATGGCACCAGAGTTTTCGTGGTAAAATCAGCCTCTCCAGTACCCGAGGTTGTGGCCACTTCACGTCATATAACCAGCACCATAAGCATTAAAGATGTTGAATGGGACGAGAAAAATTCTCTTCTCCGCGGCACATCAGAAGTTGTTCCTTCAACCCACTACTCCCTCTTCATCCATGTCCCGGCTGGAATGGAAGTTACAGGAGTAAGCGCCAACGCAGAAGTTCTCTTCTATAATATGCTGGGGAGAATACTCGAGGTTAAATTTTCAACTCTCCCTCAATCAGAAAAAAATAATATTCTTGAATGGACAGTTCACTTCTAGAGAGAAAGACTGCTGGGTTTTCTTATGAATATATCACGTCCGGGCGCCCTCACGAAGTATGAAAATGACATTGGCCCTGTCATTGTGAGGCACGAAGTGCCGTGGCAATCCCATGCACTGGCGGATATTATGGGATTGCTTCGCTGCGCTCGCAATGACGGATTGCCACACTGCGCTTGCAATGACATGGCGCAATGACATGGGGCATTTTCGAACTAATCAGGTACATTGCTGGAGATAAGAATCCGAAATAATTGGAGGCAGTCATGAAGAGAAATTTATTTATTTGCGTTTTCTGTCTGCTTCTGTCGTCCTCTCTGCTAAACACTCTAAGGGGAAATCCTCAGCTCAGTGCTCAGATGCCTGTTTTCGATTTCGGAACCATAAGAGAGGGAGTGAACGCAACAGTCAGCTTCATAATTACCAACACCAGCAGCAAAAAAATAAAAATAAATGAAATACGAACGTTTGCCTCCTGCGTCCTCTCCAGGCCGCTGGAGTCAAAAGAGCTTGAACCCGGGGATTCACTCCAGCTTGAGTATGTATTCGAAAGCCTTGGCTACGGCGGTGCAGACATAGACAAGCCCATCGAAATCCTTTATAACGATAAAAAGCACAGCCCTCTCGTGCTCAGAGTAAGAGGCAAAGTCCTTCCTCTCGAATCTCACCAGGCACCAGTGGGTGAAGTTGTGTACAATTTCTCTGTTGTCATCGACTTGCGTTCGCCGGAACGCTTCCACCAAGAACATCTTCTAGGAGCGATAAATGTTCCTCTTGAAAAGCTGGAGGAATGGGTCTCTCAAATAGGGCCCAACTTGAGTGAAGATATTGTCGTCTACCTTTATTCAGAAGAGGGAAGGGAGGCAGACAGGGCTGCCTTTTCCCTGAGGAAAAAGGGGTTCAGCCAGTTTATCAGCCTTGTTGGCGGGCTTAAAGAATGGAAAAACCAGCAAGGAAACAGACTTCTTGTCTCCGGAAAATTTTAATATAAACGCAATAATTAACGTCTCATCGCGAGGAGCGGAGCGAGGCGGCGATCTTTTACTTTAATTGAATAAGATTGCCACGCTGCGCTCGCAACGAC
>JBHIDX010000116.1:0-3507 GCA_046760305.1 Candidatus Aminicenantales bacterium | reverse complement strand
TCGCCTGAGAAAACATTCTCTTGGCCTCCAGGCCATACCCGATACAATCGAGAACAACCAGGGAGTAGTCCCTCTCGCTGACGATTTCGCTGAGCTGGATCCCGCGTGAGGTGGTGTAGGGGTTGAGTGCGAGGAAAAAAACCTGGCGACCGGTTCTCTCCCATCTCTCTCTTAGGCTTTCCTCCTGCTCGGGAAGGGGAGCAACAACGAGCATCGGCCCTGGAATCTGGATGGCCATAGCAAGATGGTAGAGTAATTTTGAGGGAAAAAGAATGGGCAGGCTTGAACGGAGGCCTGGAAAATCCCCTGTGCAGAGAAAGCCCACGAGACTGACTCCCCGATTTTCAAGTTCATCGATTTTGTGCTGGAGAAGAGGGATGATTTTTCTTCTGCCCACCACCACCGATGAGCCATCCCTTAGCCGCGTCACAAGAGGAAATTCGCCTGAAGCGGGCTGCAGCTTTCGTATCTTCGAGGAGGAAAGCTCATCCAGAGCTCCTGCCTCCTCAACTTCTTGTCCCGGGCCAAGAAGGGATGAAATTTCAGCCATGACATCAGTGCGGGGAGATTGACCGATGGTCAGAAATCCGATGCGGGTACTCATCGTATCATCTCTGATTTTTCAGCTCTGCCTTTATTTAGCCTTTCTGTAATGGTCTGGATTTCCGATTGGCCAGAAAATCCTCGGCAGCAGAGTTCCCTTCTTCACTATCCTTTCTTCGCCATCAGAGAGAATAAACCGGTAGGTTCCGGGTGTTCTGTCCTTTGAGTTCCAGACAATCCTGTGTATACCGGCTTCCCTTTTCGTTTTGATTTCAGCGAGCACATTTCCCTCAAGGTCTTCGACAGTCAAAGTCAGCGGTTTCTCGACCTTTTCCCTGAGATAATAATAGATGTGAAGGCCCTGCGGCTCGTTTGGCGTCCGCAGGTGGTTGTCGCCTGTCATGTGATAATTACCCCATCTTGCTCTCTGAGAGCGGTTGTTCACAGGTCTTGAAACAATATCAAAAAGATAAAATTTTTTCTCCAGGACTTGAGGAGTGAGTTCCTCAAGCGGGCCGATATTCGTCACCCACACCCCGCGGCCATAGGTTCCCACCACAAGATCCTTCACCCTGGGATGGACAATCAGGTCGCGAACAGGAACAGGGGGCATGTTGTTCTTCAAAGGAATCCAGCATTTTCCTCCGTCCAGGGTAAAATAGACTCCTGCGTCAGTGCCGACAAAAAGAAGGTCAGGGTTTACCCTGTCCTCGAAGATGACAGATACCGGGACCTGGGGAAGGTTGGCAGAAATATCCTCCCATGTCTGGCCGAAATCTCGCGTGCGGAAGACAAAGGGTTTGAAGACATCCTCGCGATAGCCGGATTTGGTGACGTAGGCTGTGCCGAGCTGGTGATGGGAGGCAAAAACCCGGCTTACCCAGGTATGCTCAGGTCCTCCGGCGCGGGCAATCCTGTGAGTCATCTCCTCCCAGTGAGCACCATGGTCCCTGGTAAGGTGGACGCGGCCGTCATCTGTCCCAACCCAGATAACACCTGCTTTGAGCGGCGACTCAGAGATGGTGGTTATGGTGCAGAACATGATGTGGCCCTGGCCGGCAATTTTCACCGGGTCATTCGTCGTCAGGTCAGGGCTTATCTCCTCCCAGGTCTTACCGCGGTCAAGGGAGCGGAGAAGCATCTGACCTCCTGTGTAGATGATATCGCCGTTATGAGGAGAAATGATAATCGGGGTTGTCCAGGTATACCGATAGAAAGGCTTCCCTTCCGGCGCTCTGGGTGTGATTTCCTTTCTCTCGCCCAGGAGCTGGTCCACCCGGTGATGCTTTCCGAACTGGGTGGTAAAATAAAGCCAGCGGTTGTTCTGGTGGTTAACTTTGGTGTACATCCCATCCCACATACCGACAATCACCCAGTCCTCAAGCCCCACACTCCCTGACCAGCCGTTGCTCGGACCTCGCCATGACTCGTGATCCTGGAGGCCGCAGTAGATATTGTAAGGCTCCTCATCATCAACCTCGACTGCATACACTTCGCCCAGTGGAATCTGGTAGAGATGGAACATGCTTCTCCCTCCGTCATAGGTGACATAAAAGCCACCATCGCTGCCAAGCATCATGTGCTCCGGGTGGTGAGGGTCAATCCAGAAAGTGCGGACATCGCCGAAATTGCTTAAAAAACGCTCTTTTTTCGGCCATCGGGGCCAGGTTCTGCCCCCGTCAAAGGAGTACTGCATCGAGACACCGATGATGTACACTTTCTCCGGGTCAGCAGGATGGACCGTAATCTCGTTAAAAGAATAGGCGGCCTTCCCGCTCACGTCCACACCTTCCTCGCTCACCTTGCGCCAGGAATCGCCGCCGTCATCCGAACGATAGACCTCGCCTCCAATCAGGCCTTCGTGCATCTGGTCTGCAAACTCATCGAATTTAAGCTCCTTTTTTCCACTCACACCTGGCTTGGGATTGAGGTTTTCAATGACAGCATAGACGATATCAGGGTTTGCACGGTGAATATCAATCCCAATCCTGCCCAACTTCCCGCCGGGAAGGCCTTCTGTCAGCTTCTCCCAGGTTTTCCCACCATCTTTTGTCCTGTAGATGCGGCTTCCCTCGCCGCCTGCCTCGTAGTGCCAGGGGAGGCGAACCTTATCATAAGTAGCAGCAAAAAGAATGTCCGGGTTAGAAAAATTCATGCAGAGGTCAACAACCCCTGTCTTCTCGTTAATGTAGAGAACTTTCTCCCATGTCTTTCCGCCGTCGGTAGTCTTGAACACCCCACGCTCCTCATTCTCGGAGAAAAGATGGCCCATGACAGCCACGTAGACGATATCAGGGTTTTCAGGATGGATGACAATGCGGCCGATGTGATGGCTGTCTGTAAGTCCCATCAATTTGAAGCTCTTCCCTGCATCTGTGGACTTGTAGATGCCGTTCCCGCTGTAGCTAGAACGAGCATAGGAATCTTCACCTGTGCCCACCCAGACAATGTTGGGGTCAGAGGGAGCGACCTCGATGGCACCGATGGCATTCACTCCGTAGGAATCGAATATGGGCTCAAATGTTGTCCCGTTGTTGACAGTTTTCCATACACCTCCGTTTCTGGCAGCGACGTAAAAGGTATATCTATGCTTGGGACCGGGATTTTCAGGAACTGCGATGTCGCCGATCCAGGCTCCGGCTCTGAAAGGACCCAGATTTCTGTAGCGGAGGTTACGAAAAAGAGCCTCTCCGGGTTTCTTCTCAGCCTGGAGAGGATGTAAAAAAAAGAAAAGACCAAACAAAGCCAGAAGCAAAAAAGGAGTGAAAATCTTTTTTGCTGAAGATTTCATTTTAAACCTTTTTTTCTCAAATACGCACATCTTCTCTCCCTCCTTCCTTTCGTGACGTATATCCGTGTTTGCGAGACATGAAGTGCCGCCGCAAACCTCTGTTGCGAGCGCAGCGTGGCAATCCCATGCACCTGGCGCCAATCAGGAGATTGCTTCGCTTCGCTCGCAATGAC
>JBHIDX010000115.1:0-3586 GCA_046760305.1 Candidatus Aminicenantales bacterium | reverse complement strand
AGGGAGAGGTCTGCAAAACCTCGATTCGTCGGTTCGAATCCGACCCGCGCCTCCATAGTTAAGGGGGGAAACATTTGACATGGTAAAAAGGAGATTGTATAGTTACTTGCCCCAAGAGTAAAAAATGCCGGCAATTATGAATAAAATAGATAAAAAAGGTTTTTCGACGATGATGAGTTTAGGAATCATTCTAGCCTCTTGATTGCATTTAGGTTAAATAGTATTGCCGGCCTTTTTTATGAATAGTTCAGGCTAGGAATTGAGGGTCAGGTGGTCATGGATTTGCTGGACAGAGTGCGGGGAATAATGGTCAGGCCCAGGGAGGAATGGGAGAAGATTAAAGAGGAACCAACCCCTCTTTCTTTTCTCTACACCTCTTACGCTGGCATTCTGGCCGGCATCCCGGCCTGTGCTCAGTTCATCGCTTATGGCTTTATCGGAGTCAGGGTACCGCTCAAAGGGTGGATAACCTATGGTATTGGCATGGCTTTTTTCCGCAGCATTCTGCTCTACATTCTGACTCTGGTTTCTGTCTACCTCCTCGGTTTGGTTATTGATTTTCTCGCCCCCAGTTTTTCCTCATCCCACAACAGGCTTGCTGCCATGAAACTTGCTGTTTACAGCATGACACCTGTCTGGCTGGGAGGAGTTTTCTACATAGCCTATCCTCTCTGGACTCTGGGAATTCTAGTCAGCCTGTACGGGATTTATCTTCACTATCTGGGACTTACATCAGGGATTCTTGAAACCCCGAGGGAGAAAGCAGTTCCCTATCTGGTGGTGAATGTGGCTGTGGCCGTAGTTTTGCTGGCAGTTACCTATAATTTATTGCGCCTCATTTTTGCAGTATGGACGATTTACCGTTCAATCTAGAAGAAAATAGGAATGAATAATTCAGGGAAACCTGGACTATTTGTGAATAGTCCAGGTTAGCTCTTCCACAATTTTTGAAAATGCCTCCTCAGGCGAGGGGGCTTTAATAATCGGCCTTCCTATGACAAGATATCCAGCTCCTTTCTCAAGGGCTTGAGCAGGGGTCATAATTCTCTTCTGGTCATGGGCTGCTGCCAAAGCAGGCCTTATGCCAGGAACAACGAGCGTAAAATCTTTTCCCAGCTCACTCCTGATTATTTCCAGTTCACGGGCAGAGCAGACAGCTCCTCCCAGGCCGCTCTCCTTGACGAGTCTGGCCAGCCTGAGCACGTGCTGTTCAATTCCTTCTCTGATTCCCAGCTCTTTGAGGTCTTCGTTCCTGAGGCTGGTTAAAACGGTAACACCGAGGAGAAACGGCTTATTCAGGCTCCTCTTCTCTGCCTCATCCCTGGCTGCTTCTTCTGCTCTGATCATCATTTCTTTCCCTCCCGAGGCATGAAGAGTCATCATCGCTACGTCGTGTCTTACTCCTGCCCTTACCGCTTCAGCCACAGTGCTCGGAATGTCATGGAGCTTGAGGTCGAGGAAGACCATCTTTCCCTGCTTTCTGATTTTTTCAAGGAGAGATGGTCCTTCGGCGGTGAAAAGCCTCAATCCCACTTTAAAGATTTCAGCAGCATCAAGTTTTTGAACTAAAGAGAGAGCTTCTTCAGCATTTTCAACATCCAGAGCAACTATGATTTTCTTCCCGACTTCGCTTTTTACTCTCATTCAGTTTCCTCTTTTAAGGCCACAGTCATTCTTTACTTATTATCAGGTCTCTCAATTCTAACATTCAGCCTGCTCTGTCTCTAGGGTTCCGATTATATCTTCTATCCTCGCTATTTTTTTCTCCTCGCAGTATGACTCAAGGCCATCGATGATATTAATTGTCGCCTCAGGGTCCACAAGATTCCAGGTTCCCACCTCAACCGCTTTGGCTCCCACAATCAGAAACTCAAGCGCATCCTCGGCTGAAGTAATACCTCCGATGCCAATCACCGGGATGTTCACCTTCTGTGTCACCTGGTATACCATCCGCAGGGCTATAGGCTTTATAGCCGGCCCGCTCAACCCTCCCAACACGTTTGCCAGTCTGGGCTTTCTCTTCTCAACATCTACTGCCATGGCCAGGAAGGTGTTGACAAGTGAGATGCCATCAGAGCCAGCTTCCTGAGCAGCGATGGCGATTTCTTCGATATTCCCCACGTTGGGAGAGAGCTTGGTGATGAGAGGCAGGCGGCTTACTTCCCTGGCCCTGCTAACCACAGAGTAAGTTTCTTCAGGGTCCAGAGCAGGGCAGCGTCCTTCTTTTTTTAGATTCGGACAGGAAATGTTAAGCTCAAAGGCTGATATTCCTTCCTTGCTGCCCAGATATTCGACCACAGCAGCATACTCATCCTCCTCCTCGCCACAAACGTTGACGATGATGGCTGTTTTATAACAACTCAGGCGGGGGAGTATATCCTCTGAAAATTTCTTCATCCCCACGCCTTGGAGGCCAACAGAATTCAGAAGTCCAGCCGTTGTTTCAGCCAGCCTAGGAGGAGGGTTACCCTGATGTGGATTCGGGAAAAGGCCTTTGACAACTATCCCTCCCAGACGGTTGAGGTCAATGAAGGGTTCAAACTCAAGGCCGTAGCCAAAAGTACCGCTCGCAGAGAGGACTGGATTCTTGAGCTTTAAAAACCTGAGGTCAACCGATAGGTCTACCATTTTTCTTACCATACGATTTCCTCTCCTCTGAAAACAGGCCCCTCTTGGCAGATTTTTACAAACTCCTCCTTTCCATCTTTCTTTATGCTTTGCACGCATCCCCAGCAGGCGCCAAATCCGCAGCCCATCGTTGATTCAAGCGAAAATTCAGCCGGAATATGTGTGGTTAATACCAGGTGCGCTATCTTTTCCATCATTAGATCTGGGCCACAGGCATAAAGAAAATCCGGCTTTTCCGCTTCGAGGGCAAGAGTGAGAAGCCCGGTTACCAATCCCTTATAACCGTAGCTTCCGTCCTCGGTCGAGCAGGCAAGTTCCAGGTCTTCTTTTTGGAACTTTTCTCTCAAGCAGAGGTCTTCTATGCTTTTTCCGCCGTAAAATACTTTTACCTGCTGGTTGTTTTCCTTCAGCTCCCTGGCAAGGAAAAAAAGAGGAGCGATTCCTCTCCCCCCTCCAACCAGAAAGGAGGTTTTAATTCCTTTTCCGGGGATGGTGAAGCCTTTTCCCAGAGGTCCTATTATGTCCAGTGTTTCTCCTTTTTTTGTTTCTGCCAGGAGGGAAGTGCCGGCGCCGGATCTTTTAAAAAAAATTTCGAGCGAATCTTGCCTGCAGGAGTGAATGCTGAAAGGCCGCCGGAGAAGAGGATGAGCCTCAGGGGTGACCCTCACCATCAGAAACTGGCCCGGTGTAGCTTTTTCTGCAATCGGTGAGGACTTAAAGGAAATGAGGAAGTAATCGTTCCAGTTTTTGCTCTCGATAATTTGCGCTTCGGGGTCTTTAACCATGGCACCCCATGATTTCTCGAACAACAATATCAGAATCTCGGTTCTTTGACAATAGGAAAGTATTTTGGAAAGTGCATGGGGCGGGGTGATGTCCGTCCTCGTTCCGCCTCTGATACTAAGATGAATCCGGGAAGGGGGAATCGCTCGCTTCGGGTTTTTAACGCCGTTGCCTC
>JBHIDX010000114.1:0-3793 GCA_046760305.1 Candidatus Aminicenantales bacterium | reverse complement strand
GCCTGGAAAGTCGCTGGGCGGCTCAAAAACGCCGGAAATCAGGCGGACCTCTCCTTCTGGTCAAAGGAAAGATTATGAGAAATAATCGGCCGAAGCCTCGGAGTCCATCAAGAATTGTTGCGAGATCATATGAGGAGGCGGAGGTCTCTCTGCCACAAATGTCAGCTTGAGGTGGTGGATGATTCTGTCCACCACGGCATACTCTGTGATGAAAGCGATGATTCGCATTTTGCCTTGGCATTGAGGACAAAGGAGAGGGTCCACTTCGTAGCCTTTACGGATCACCCCGACCCAACCTGACCCCGGCCCAGCCCTTTGATGGGACAAACGGTTCCTCTTGTTCGATGATCAGAAAGGGACTGGCTTTCTCTTGAGTCTTTCGCCCTTTTCCCCTGTGGGCATTAGAATAGAGCAGATCATGACCTGGCCTTTGTCTGGAATGTGGGAAGTGACCCGGGCGATAAATTCCAGGTAATCCATGCGCTCCACCTCTTCGGCCTCTTTCCATACTAATTTATCATGGCGACAACGCCACCCACGACAAATGAAAATTATGTTGGCCCTGTCATTGCGAGACACAAAGTGTCGAAGCAATCCCATGCACTGGCGGCCTCTCGTCATTGCGAGCCCTGAAAGGGCGAAGCAATCTCCTACACTGGCGGATATCATAAGACTGCCACGCTTCGCTCGCAGCGGAGGATTGCTTCGCTACGCTCGCAACGACGGATTGCCACGCTGCGCTCGCGATGACATGCATTTTCTTCTATGATGATGTGATGCAAGTAATTTCTTTCATGCTCCAGAGAAAGCAGTATGCGGCGATTGGACTTTCCCGCTCTCTCAGCTACACTCTCTCCTCTCCGCGCAAGATCTTCAAAAGGCTCCCACCAAAAGAGATGACTTTACTGGCAGCCTCAGAGGCATCCTTTGCTGCCGCTTCACTGAATTCCTCCTCAAAATAGAAAGCCGGGGCTCTTTTTCTTGATAAATCAGAAGAGATTTCTAAAATGTCTTCCAAAAACTTCTTATCTATTTTAAGACCTTTTCTTTTGACTTCCTGAACAAATATTGGAGCCACATCATGGACCTTCGGATAATCCACTCCCATCTCGGAGAGCAGGCCTTTTAAAACAAATTCGACGACTTCTTGGGCTTTTCTTACGGCCAAATTCTATTCCGCACTTTTGATTTCTTCCTGCATTTCCATATGGAGTCTCTCTGCAGCTTTGAACAGTTTTTCTGATCTCTCCCGGTTGTTCATAATTGAATAATCTCTCCGGGCTTCCAATCGGGCTTTAATACCCAATACCAGCTCTTATCGGGCAGAACGACCTTATAAGCGCCAAGCTCTCTGAGTCTCTTCCGGAGACGTTTGAGTTCCCTTTTAAGGATATCACTTCGATCGAAAAGAATAATTCCATGGTCTAAAATATCAAGAAGAATCCAGGGATGCTTTTTTAATTTTTCCTTGTCAACAAAAACCGGATAAGGCTCCGGGATAAAACCCTGGGCGATGCGGCTTCTGTATTCTTCTGTTTGACGAAGCCTTTTTACGACATGTGAGAATTCTCTCACCATATCCTTGGGAGATTTCCTGTGGACAATGAAAAGGTCTATATCGGAGTGAGGGGTCGCTGTGCCTCTGGCCACAGAGCCAAAAAGGGCACAGGCGAGGACATCTTTTTTGAAATGCTGTTTTATGAAATCAATTGTCTTATCAATTATGGGCTTGTAGTCCGGGTGAGGAAGTGTCTTGTCCGATTCGTTTTTCCCACCAATCACCTTCATTTCTCTTTGACCTTTCATAATTTTCCTTGTTCCTTGCCTCTTTTTTCTATCTAAATTCACAACCCCCTGTCAAGGGCTGTGAGGGCCCCAAATTTGCCGATTGAGATAGAGGAAGGGCCTCTACGTTGTGTCCTGTCCCTGCTGATCTGACTCGGTCAGATCGGCGGAGCTGAGGCCCCCACGTCCGCAGGACAAAGACCGAGAAAGGGACAAAGCGATTTTGATATATTAAATTCGCAATTAAAAACGGCTGGTTTTTTATTAGAATTTAATTCTAATGAGCTTGACATAACCATGTGTATATGGTAAATATTATTTCCATATGGTAAATTTAATTACCACACAAATGGAGGTTGGCTATTAAACTAATAGAACCATTAAACGATATATTTGACCAGTTTTCAAAATTGAAAGTTCTCCGCTTTCTCATTAGGACCGATGCGGAGTTAAGTGGCCGAGAAATAGCCAAGGCGGTCGGGATTTCTCATGTGATTTGTAACCATTCCCTCCAGGAGCTGTCCCATCATGGTGTGATTCGAATGAGAAAAGCAGGGCGGTCAATACTTTACTCAATCAACAAGGACCACATTTTGGTCAGAGATTTTTTGGCACCTCTTTTCTTGAAGGAAAATAAATTATTTTCTTTGCTTAAAAAATTAATTCTTGAAAATGTCTCAGATCCAGTACCCGTGAGCATTGTTTTGTTTGGAAGTCAGATAGAGAAAGAAAGAGCCAGAGCAGACAGCGATTTTGACCTTCTGGTTGTCCTTCCTGATGAGAAAAATTTGAAGAGATTCAAGCAGGAGATTGCTCAATCTGAGGCTAAGATAGAAAGAATTTTTGGGAATCGCGTTGCCCTATTAATTATGAAGAAGAGCGAATTTCTAAAAAGAAAAGAGAGAGGCAATTCGTTATTGCTAAACATTGAGAAAAAAAATAGATTGCTTTTCGGTAAACATCTCGGCGAAATAAAATGAATGATAAATTTAAAGTAGGAAAAAGTTCCAAAGAAGATTATATGAAATTTCTTAAGAAAGCGGATGAATTCTTTGAAGTAATGCAGGAAAGTTTGAAGAAAGAAAAATGGAATGCAGCCGGACTCAATGCAATTCATGCTGGCATCTCTGCTAATGACGCCTTATTAACATTTCATTTTGGATTGAGAAGTATCAGCCCAAAACACGACGATGCAGTAAGATTATTAACATCAATGATGAAAAGAGATGAGACTGAAGCAAAGGCTAAACATCTCAGGAAGCTTATTTCGATGAAAAATAGAGTGGAATATGAAGGGAGACTATTTTCGAAGAAGGATGCAGAATCGTTAGCCAAGCATGCAGAGCGATTTTTAAATTGGGTCAAATTTCTTTTACCCTGACAGTAATTTCTATAATTAAAATAGACTGCAAAATAATCGACAAAACCCTCGAAAAACGAATTTTTATAAAGAATCATTGATTATCTCTATTATCACTTCAGGGGGCCAGAGCTTGAATTCGCTGACAGGGAATACGAGGCTATTTTTGCTCTTTATGATGAGCAGAGCGAAGAGATTGGCACCTGGGAATCAACGTTTACTCTTCCTGATTTTAAGGATAAAGAACAGGGGTCTATCATCAATTGCGTTTTGGGACTACTGACCTCGAATCCCGAAGGAGCAGAGAAGTCCTTTTCTCTTTCCAGGAAGGATGGGACACTGGAGTATGGAGGGATAAAGTTTTATCCAGCAGTGACTAACCGCTTCCAGAGAATGCAGGATGCCTCTGTTTTTCTGCAGGCATATCTTCCTGGCGGGAAAGTAAAGGTCAATGCTGAATTTACAGTCTTAAGAGAAGGCAGAGTCTGGCAGGAGATTCGCGGGGAGAAGGTTGCAGAAGCCTGGAATAGAAGATCAAAAGTCTGGTGTGGAATCTTTAAGCTTAACATGAGGGGCATTTCTCCTGGTGATTACACTCTGAGAGTAAATCTTATCCTCTCAGAGGGAGGTCCTGTTCTGAGCAAAGAG
>JBHIDX010000113.1:0-3795 GCA_046760305.1 Candidatus Aminicenantales bacterium | reverse complement strand
ACTAATCTGCTTGCTTTGACCAGCACTAAGTACGTTATAACTAGAGATAATGTAGTAAAAACGAAATCATTTTATACTTCAGAGCGGTTTGATTTTTCATCCTCCAGATTCAAAAAGCTGCTCAACTTTTCTGAAAATTTCGGGGCAGTACAAGGTTTTGGTGATTATACTATTTATAAGAATAAGAATTTTAAGGAACATGTATTTGGTGTAGAGAAGCCTGTTCTAGCTATAGGTGATCGACAGCTACTTACCTCTTCCTACGTTCCTGGTTTGGACGATTCAAATAATGCTCTGGTGTTTGCCAGTCAGTTGTCTGATATTGAGGACTTTGAAATATTCGACACCATAATAATAAACTCTGGCCTTGAGGACTTACAGTTTATCTTATTAAATGATGAATATAAGGTTAACGCTTATGACTATGCCAAAAACATTACTACAGGGGAGGATCCAAAAGCATCTGTGCAGTTTCTATGGCTACGATCCGACATCTATGAGTATGTAACAGGTGGCATTTTCGGCAACGGCGCTATGCCTTACGGCGATGGATATGCCCTAACAGAAGGTCAGGCGCAGCTTGATTTGCCCTATGTTTGTACGAAACCGGGTGAATACGAGTTATGGCTGCGGGTGTTATGTGCGCCTAACAGAGGTAAAATGACTGTGTCTATTGATGATAATACTGTTGTGAATAGATTCTCGTCAGAATCACCTTATTTCAGAGGGTTCAAATGGACCAGGCTAGAAGGATCGGTAGAACTAGCAGAAGGTAAGCATACAGTTAGCGTGGTAAATTTTGGTGGTCAAAATGCAATTGACCAGATTGCTCTTGTGCCAAAATCAATCATACCTTCACTAGAAGATCGAGCAAGAAAGATTGTTACCGATAAGAAGCTAATATATTTGTATGAAGTTGAAAGAGTTGTTGAATCTGGGCTATTAGAAGCGTCACATAACGAGGATATAAAAATGGTTGGGTTAAATAATGCTAGTGGAAGTGAAGCTTTGACGTTAACTGGTACGATTACATTTCAATTGGAGGTGCCACTCGATGCTGAATATGGGGTTTTCATCCGGGCTAAATCAGGAGGCAAGGGCGGTATTCTCGTAAGAATAGATAATAACAGCCGAGAAATAGCACTTCAGAAAGACTTCGAGTGGCACAAGCTTGAGTCTGTCAAACTTTCAAAGGGGAAACATGACATTGCTATAACAGGAGAGGCAACTGTCGATTTGATCGGTTTGTCTTTGGCTAACAACAGGAAAGTGGCTAACTGGCCAACTAACAATCAAAATGCAGTATTACTTGACTTCAAGCGAGTAAACCCGACGAAATATGTGGTTCAGTATGAATCAATGGAGCCATTTCTGATGATACTTAACGAGAGTTATCATCCACTCTGGCGTGCCTATGTTGATGAGAAAGAGATTGAATCGATACCCACTAATTCATATGCTAATGGCTTCTATATCAAAACTCCCCTTAAAGGTGAAGCAGTAATCGAGTTTGTGGAGCAGCGTTATATCAATATGGCGTTTTGGATTTCTGGAGGAACATTTTGTGGCATCATGGGGCTAATGCTGTTTTTGAAAGTGAGGAGAACTTAGGACATCGGGTTTTTTCGTTGCAGTCCAATCTTGTATTGCTAATCTTATCCAGTGGCCAACAGTCAATCCTGGAGGTAACTTAGATGCAAGCAATCCGTCCTTTAGCACAGTTATTCCTGGGTGTATCTGTTGTACTGCTCACCTATGTGCTGTTAATAATTATAAACGATACATTAGAGCTTCTTGGTAAAAAACCTTTCAAGATGCCCTATGACAGGCTACCTATCATTTCTGCCTTGATTTTGCTCGGGCTGTGTCCTTTTTTGCTTATCTGGAAAAAGGAGAAATTAGCAGATGAGGTAGCAATTTATGCTTACTTTCTGTTAGTAGTGGGAGTAGTTATCCAGGTTGTGGAAATGGCTATAGGTGATGAGAAGATAGCAAAACTTGCTGCCTTTTATAGAACACCTCGTGGCAAAAGGAGACTGGCTTACATTGGTACTGGCTTAGCAGCTATCTGTGTGACGGCGATTTTTGGTTTTGCCTATATAGCACCTCCACCTGAAGTTTATAAGTGGCTGGCCAGGCAGCCAGGCGATTTTGTGGTTGCCGAGTATCCTATGGTGACCAAAGAAGGGAATCTTGAAAGGAAGTATTTCAAATATCAGGGTGCTTATAAAAAACGACTTCTTAACAGACTGATTTCAGCTAGTTTCATTGGTAAAGAAGATATTGGTCTAGAAGATTTGGCCAGGGAGGAAATTGCTCCCCTCTTAAATTATATGAAAGTCGGGTATGTAATTGTTCATTTAGATAGGTATCGTAACAAGTTTCTTGATTTTCTAATGATAAATAAGAACCCAGGTTTGGAGTTAGTAAAAGTTTTTGAGAATACCTTTGTTTACCGAGTTAGAGCTGAGCCGAAAGGTCTGGTTGTAGTACCGGGTAAAAACTTTTATCCTTTAGAGGTCTGGGGCGATGGTAAGAAGAGGCGATGGATGATTAATAATGGAAGGATTAGTCTCATAAATACGGGGGAAACTGAGGATAAGATCGATTTAGGCTTTTTCGCAGAATCATTTTATAAGAGAAGAACGTTAGAGATCTTGTTAAATGGCGAACTGGTTAACACAACAAAAATTCCGCCATGGCCCATAAGTGTTATCTTGCAGGATCTGAAAGTTAGGCCGGGTGTGAATATCATCTCTTTGCACTGTCCTGAAGGTCCAGAAAAGGTCTCTGCCCGACTAGGCACGCTGGACAATCGCTATGTAAGCATTGCACTTAGCCCTTTCCAATATGGCAAAAATCTAGCTTTGGCTAAAGAAGAAGTAAAGGTAAGGGGAAAAGAGGAATAGGAAACTACCGAGGTTGCTGCAAGAAAGAACCCTGCCGAAGTTATGACAGGAACAGAACGTCGGATTCGAGTGAAAGAAAAAGAAGCCAATGAGCAGCGAACAGTCAATCTTCTGTGGAGGTGATCCGGAGTGAAAAAGTTATTGAAACATGTGTTTATGGGTTTAGTTTTGTCTGTCACAGCGGTGGCCTTGTATGGCTGCTCCCACTACGAGACGGCTCTAAAATATTACGAAAGAGGTGAATATGACAAAGCAGCTTTAGAACTGGAAAAAGCTACAAAAACAAATCCAGATGATATTGAAATTCGCTTGAAACTTGCCGAGATTTATAAGAAACGTGGGATGTTAAATGCGGCCATTTCTGAGTATGAGGAAGTGGTAGGGATAGCACCGGATGAGGAGCATTACCGTCGAGTGTTAGCCGGAGCCTACCAAGAGGCCAAAATGTATGATAAGGCTATCTCTCAGTATCAGGAGGCGATAAATTTAGCTCCTAATCAGCCCTGGGCCTATATGGGGATAGGATCGCTCTACAATGCTAAAGGAAAAAAAGAAGAATCTATCTCCTGGTACAAAAAGGCCATCGAGGCAGCTCCAGAGGTTTCTGGCTCTCCTTATATTGAGCTGGGAAATAGATACCGAGAACTCAAAGAATATCAGGAGGCTATCTCATCTTACCAAGAGGCGATCAAGGTTGAGCCGGCTAACCTAGGGGCCTATACCTCTTTAGGCTATACCTACCGAGTACAGGGGAAGATGACCGAGGCCCTAAGCTGGTATGAAAAAGCAGTAGAACTTGCCCCCAAAAATGAGTGGGCCAGGAGAGAACTTGCCGGAGCCTACCAAGAGGCCAAAATGTATGATAAGGCTATCTCTCAGTATCAGG
>JBHIDX010000112.1:0-3925 GCA_046760305.1 Candidatus Aminicenantales bacterium | reverse complement strand
AGAGCTGAGAGCGGAGAGCCGAGAAATATTCGGTATAAGCTCATCCACACCGGCCAGCATTACGATGTTGAGATGTCCGAAGTCTTTTTTAAGGAGTTTCATATCCCTCGACCGGATATAAATCTGGAAGTGGGTTCTGCTTCTCATGCAGTCCAGACAGCAAAAATCATGATCGAGTTCGAAAAAGCCTGTCTCAGAGAAAAGCCAGACCTTGTTGTCGTAGTCGGAGATGTGAACTCCACTGTTGCCGCAACTCTTGTTGCCTCAAAGCTCGGGATTAAAACAGCTCACATCGAGGCAGGACTGCGGAGCTTTGACCGCACCATGCCAGAGGAGATAAACAGGCTTTTGACAGACACCATCTGCGATTATCTCTTTACCTCCTGTACGGATGCTAACATTAACCTGAAAAATGAAGGTATTCCTGCGGAAAAGGTCTATTTTGTCGGGAATATCATGATTGACTGCCTCTTCAGGTTTCAGGCACAAGCTTCAAGGCGTGAGACCTATTTAAGGTACGGCCTCGAGAAGAAAAGATTCGCTCTCCTCACTCTCCACAGGCCGTCAAACGTGGATAAGAGCAGCTCGCTTAGCAATATTTACAGAACCATAGAAAAGATATCACACCACTTACCTGTTATTTTTCCTGTGCATCCCCGAACCAGAGAAAACCTGAAGAGTTTAAATTTACTCGGAAGCAATTCACCTCCTATCATATTTGAGAAACCGCTGAGCTATGTCGACAATCTTAATCTCATGATGAATGCCAGGTTTGTGATGACAGACTCTGGAGGGATACAGGAGGAAACCACAGTACTCGGAGTACCCTGCCTGACACTGAGAGAGAACACTGAAAGACCTGTAACTGTCAGAGAAGGAACAAATACACTTGTTGGCAGTGATGAAAAGTTGATCATGGAGAATGTGAAAAAGATTCTGACCAATACTTATAAGAATTCTCCCAGGAGGCCAACCTACTGGGACGGGAAAACAGCAAAAAGAATTATTGATGTCATAGCCAGTCTGGAATGCGGGAGGCGGGTGGAATGCAGAGTGTGGAGGAACATAAGCTAAGAGAGAGAACTGGAATAAAGATTCGAGCATGAGAGAACTGGAAAGACTACCGGGGAGAAAAGTCTGGATTGATTGTGACAACTCGCCTCATGTCCTTTATCTGAAACCTTTTGTGAAAGCAGCCCGGAAAAAGGGATTAAGCGTAGTACTTACAGCCAGGAATGTTCCAGAGATTGTTGAACTCTGCCGTCTCCACAGACTCGATGCAAGATTTTTCGGGAAATACCCTCCCCGGATGAAATTCTTCAAGATACTGACAACCATAACCCGTGCTTTAAAGCTCTACTTCTACTTCAGAAAACAGGATATTGCTTTCTCGATTTCCAGCTCCCGCTCCTGTGTTATCGCTTCCTTTTTGATGAAGGTGAAATCATTCGCCATCATTGACTTCGAGCATGCAGAGTTGGGGATTTACGCCAGAACAGGGACATATCTGATAGTTCCATCAGTGATTCCTGTTGAACTCTTCGAGAAACTCGGAATTCCAGGCTCGCGTCTTATAAGATTTCAGGGACTGAAAGAGCATTTTTACCTCGTAAATAATTACCCATTCCTCAGCAATGAGGAGCTTGGCCTGCCTTTTGACCGAGAGGAGGTAGTTGCGGTTGTCAGGCCTGAACGGAAAAACGCCCACTACAGGACAAGAAAAACAGAAAAACTTGAGAATGAGCTGTATAAAGCATTTTCCCGGGTTAAAGGGGTAAGGTTTATCTTTATTCCCAGAGACTGGAAGCAGCGTTCGCAGGTTAAAAGAATTATCTCAGGGATTTCGATAAACGGTCTGGTGCTCGATAGTGCACTCGATGGCCCTTCCCTCATCAGAAATGCAGACCTTGTTTTCTCTGGTGGAGGGACAATGCTCAGGGAGTCTGCTGCCCTTGGTACCCCTGCCTATTCTTATTTTGGAGGGAAGATTTGTTCGGTTGATGAATATCTAATCAACAAGGGCCTGCTCACGCATCTGAATGGAAAAAAAGATATTGATGCTATCCGCTGGGAGAAGAAGAAATATCAAAAGAATCAGCTTATAACCAGCGCACAGAAAAACCAGGTTGAAGATATCTTTAAACAAATTCTGAGAAAGGCCATAAAAAAATTATGAAGATAAATCAGAAATTATGGAACTTGCTTGCCCTGGCTGATAATTCATCCTTTTTTTCTATCTATTACACAGTGCGTCCCTTAATTTCTTTGAAGCTCCTCAGATTCATGCACAAGGCATGGGCGAAGAATATTGACGGTTTTTTTTCTTATCCAATGTGGCCTTTACCTGAGGTTCCTGAAGCGGGAAACAGGGTAGAGTGGCCTGAGAGGAAAGAATCGGCTTTTTTAATCACCCATGATGTGGATACCCGGTTCGGCTTCGAGAATATAAGGGTGGTATGTGAAGTAGAAAAAAGGCTGGGATTTAAGGGAAGCTGGAACATTGTCCCTAACCTCTACAGGATTGACCCTCCTGTGATGGATTACCTGCGTTGCTCAGGAATGGAAATTGGAGTGCATGACTGGAATCACGATGGAAAGCTTTTTTTGAAAGTGAAAACTTTCAAAGAAAGAATAAGGTACATCAACAGAACAATCAGGGAATGGGGAGCCAGAGGGTTCAGGGCAGGGGCAGTTTTTCATAACGACGAGTGGATGCAGAAGCTCGAATGTGAGTATGATTCATCTTACTATGACACTGACCCTTTTCAGCCATTGGGTGGGGGTTGTGCCACAATCTGGCCTTTTTTTCTGGGATCGCTCGTAGAGCTGCCTTACACCATGCCTCAGGACCATGTGCTTTTCGTGGCCAGGATGAAGCTCAGAGTTCCTGTGAATAAGACTTTTTGGCTGGATTCAAAAGAGAGAAAAAAGAACTGGCTGTGGATGAAAGAGTGGTGTGAGAAAAACGCGGTTGAACACAACGGGAAATACTGGATTATCCGGGGAGTGGATATCTGGAAAATGAAGGCTGAGTGGTTGATAGAGAAGGGAGGAATGATTCTCATGCTCCTCCACCCAGAGTATCTCTGCCAGCTTGAAATCAGGGAGAAGAATAAAAAAGATAGAGAAAAAGCATTCTTGAAGAGAGGATGGCTTCCTGAAGATGATGAGGATGTAGTCATGGTACGTAATGAGGGTGTTGTAGAAGAGATATTTCAGGGCACCCTTCTCGAGCAGTATGCAGCATTTCTCCATTGGTTCAGACAGCGCTACAGAAAAAGAGTCTGGCATTCTCTTCCTGGTGAGGTGGCTTGTTTCTATAAAAGACAGACAGTGTTTAAACCATTAAATCAACAGCTTCAGCTCTTTCGTCCTTCTTCAGAATAAGAAGAACCCAAATGAATTTTATTCTTGTTGGTTGCGGCAGGACAGCCCGCTCATACCTTGAGGCAATTAGATTCCTGCCCGAGGTCTGTCTCAAAGAAGTAGTGGATATCTCTGAAGAACCATCCCGGAGCACAGCCAGGAAGGCTGGCTGCAGTTCTTTCACTGATTTCCGGAGCATACTCAGGGGAAACAGCGTCAAAGCAGCAGTAATCTGTACGCCCCCAAACACGCACCCAGAAATTACCACCTTTTTTCTCGAGAATGGCGTTCATGTCCTCTGTGAGAAGCCTCTTGCCATAAATTCAGCCCAAGCTTTAGAGATGCTCAAGAAAGCAAAAAAGCACAAGCGCATTCTCATAGCAGCTTCCAAGTTTCGCTGTGTTGAAGACATCATCAGGGCAAAGGAAATAGTCAATTCAGGAGAGATTGGAAAGCTTATCTACTTCAAGAATTTTTTCCAGAGCAAAGTGAATATGAAAAACCGCTGGAATTCCAGCAAGGAAGTCTCTGGTGGAGGAGTGCTGATTGACTACGGCTC
>JBHIDX010000111.1:0-3976 GCA_046760305.1 Candidatus Aminicenantales bacterium | reverse complement strand
AGATCGGCTCGCCCGTAGTGCGAAAAAATGCCGGCAATTATGAATAAAATAAAGAAAAAAAGTTTTTTGCTGTTGATAAGTTTAGAAACCATTATAGCCTCTTAATTGGATTTATGTTAAATAGTATTGCCGGCATTTTTTATGAATAGTTCAGGCTAAAAGAGAGGCTCTTCTCTTCTGTTTACAAAGAGCAGATGAGAAACTATACTTACATCCCATGAAGAGCAACAATTCAGTTCCCAAAACAACGATAAGAACTTTTGCTGCCGCCTCGTTCCTTAACGACCTTGGCTCTGATATAATCTACCCCATCTGGCCGCTCTTTGTGACAACCATTCTCAAGGCCAACATGGCTGCCCTGGGCTTTCTGGATGGAATCGGAGAGGCCTTGGTCTCCATATCTCAAGCTGTTTCAGGCTATGTCTCGGACAGAATAAAAAGGAGAAAGATTTTCATATGGACAGGCTACCTCTTCGGCGCAATTTCAAGACTGGGCTATTCAATCTCTTCGCTCTGGACCCATCTCATTCCTTTCAGAATGCTCGATAGAGCTGGAAAAATCAGAGGTGCGCCGCGAGATGCCATGGTAGCCGATATCTCGACAGATAAAGACCGAGGCAAGAATTTTGGCCTCTTACGCGCCATGGACCACCTGGGTGCAGTAGGTGGAATTCTTATCTGTATTCTACTCTTCACTGTAGTTGGCCTTGACTACCGCATACTGTTTGCCCTGGCTGCAATTCCTTCCCTCATCAGCGTTATCCTCATTTTTTTCCTGATAAAAGAGAAAAAACTTGAAAAAATAAGAATCTACAAGGGTATCTCTCTCAAAGACCTGGATAAAAACTTCAGGCTTTTTCTCCTCTCCAGCTCTCTCTATGCCCTGGGAGCGTTCAGCTATTCTTTCCTTTTAATCTTTGCTGCCAGGCTGGGCTTCCGGGAATCGCTTCTGCCTGTTTTCTATCTTGTTTTCACCGGAGTAGCTTCCCTTCTCTCAATTCCTTTCGGAAAAATATCGGATAGAATAGGCAGAAAATCAGTTCTCATCCTTTCTTACATCTTTTGGGCTGGTGTTTGTTTGAGCGCAATTCTGACTCAAAAGCGCTATGCGGCTCTCATAATATTTATCCTCTACGGGACCTACAGAGGAGCTCTCGAGCCTGTTCAGAGAGCTTTTGTCTCCGAGCTTGCCCCCGAGAAATTCAGGGCAAGCTGTCTGGGAGGATTTCAGATGGTGATCGGACTCTGTGCCCTGCCTGCTAATTTCATAGCTGGAATTCTCTGGGAGGCTTTTGGTATGTTGGTACCTTTTGCTTTTTCCCTCGTATTAACTTTCCTCTCGGCCCTTCTTCTGCTTGGGGTAAAAACTCCTTCCTTTCCTGAAGCCTGCACCAGCCCTGGATGATGAATGTTCCGGCCAAGTGAATAATTTAACCTCAATCATTCTTCCTCGGATTTTATCCTTCCCTCTTTAATTGCCTCGTTGATTATTTTCTGCTGGAGATGAGCCGGCACTTCTTCATAATGGGAAAATTCCATGATGAATGAACCTCTCCCGCCTGTGATGGAAGTAAGAGTTGGTTCAAAATCCAGCATTTCTGCCATGGGAACCTGGCCTTTGATGATGCGCATGTTTCCTTTCTGTTCCATTCCTTGAAGCTTCCCTCTCCTTCCATTCAGAGTTCCCATTATGTCACCCGTGTATGCTTCTGGAGTGTAGACCTCTATGTTCATAATGGGCTCGAGGATGGTGGGCCTGGCAGCTTTTGCTCCCTTCTTGAAAGCCATTGAAGCTGCAATTTTAAAAGCAATGTCTGAGGAGTCGACTTCGTGGTATGAACCGTCATAAAGGGTTACCTTGAAGTCAACCGTGGGATAACCTGCCAGCACTCCTTTCTGACGTGCCTCCTGGATTCCCTTCTCGATGGAAGGAATGTAATTCTTAGGAATAGCTCCTCCGAATATCTTATCTTCGAAGATAAAATCCTGCCCTCTCTTGAGCGGCTCAATCTTTATAAACACATCTCCGTACTGTCCTCTTCCCCCAGTCTGCTTCTTATACTTGCCCTGGACATCAGCCTTAGCCTTTATGGTCTCTTTATAGGGAATCTTGGGGGGTTTGAGGACTACATCAACATTGTATCTCTTTTTCAGCCTGTCAGTGATTATCTCGACATGGAGCTGTCCGTTCCCGGAAATAATAAGCTCGTTTGTCTGGGGATCTCGTTCAATCCTAGCGGTTGGGTCTTCTTCACTTATCCGATGAGTAGCCTGAGAAATCCTGTCTTCATCAGCCCTTGTTTTGGGCTCGATGGCAAAGGAAATCGATGGCTCGGGGAATTTTATGGGAGGGAATTGCACATTTTTTCCTCTCTCGCAGAGAGTATCTCCGGTTAGTGTTTCTTTCAGTTTGGCTGTGGCAACGATATCTCCGCATTTCGCCTGACCGGCAGGAATCTGCTCCTTTCCCTGGAGCAAGAACAGTCCTCCTATCTTTTCATCAGCCTCCTTGTTGGGGTTGGTAACAGTTGCATCGGGATTCACCCTCCCGGAAAAAACTCTCATCAGAGAAATTCTTCCTGTATAGGGATCAGTAATCGTCTTGAAAACAAGGGCTGAGAAAGACTCATCAGGAGAAGGCTTCACCCTGGCCTCATGGTCATCGATTTTCACCTCTACTTCATCAATTTCAAGAGGAGAGGGTAGAAAATCGACGAGGCAGTCAAGAATCAACTGCGTGCCAACATTTAGCGAGCCAGAAGAGACAAGGACCGGAAATATCTGACGGCTGAGGACTGCCTCTTTAAGGCCGGCTCTCAATTCTTCAGGAGAGAGCTCTCCTTTATCAAAATATTTCTCCATCAGGGCTTCGTCATTTTCGGCTATCATCTCTGTCAGCTCTTCGAGACACTTTTGGGCATCATTCTTCAATTCTGCTGGAATGGCTTCTTCCCTGAATTTACCACCTTCATCCTTCTCGTAAATGAAAGCCTTCTTATCGATTAAGTTTAAAGCTCCGCTAAAGCTGCTCTCTTCTCCCACAGGGAGAACGATCGGAACAGCAAGTCGTCCGAAGAATTGATGGATTGATTCCAGCGTACGCTTGAAATCAGCGTTTTCCCGATCCATTTTATTCACGATAATGATTCTCGGAAGCTTGAACTCTTCGAGCATTCCCCACACTTTCTCGGTTCCAACCTCCACTCCATCGACAGCACTCACGACCACGATTGCACCATCAACTGCCCTCAGGGAGGCTCTGGTATCCCAGAGAAAATTGCTGTATCCTGGGGTGTCAATAATGTTTACCTTTGTTTCTTTCCACTCAAGAAAACATAGAGCAGAATTGATGGATATCTGCCTTGCAATTTCATCCGGGTCATAGTCAGTCACAGTATTTCCTTTTTCAACTTTCCCAAGTCTTGAAACAGCACCCGCGTTATACAGAAAAGCTGAGACAAGCGTTGTTTTACCGCATGAGCCATGACCCACGAGTGCAACATTTCTCATCTTATCAGGCGCGTAATCTTTCATCTTGAAGCCTCCGTTGAGTAAGGAATTCAGATAAAGTAAACTGAATTTCCCGCTTCATCACAGAAACGGGCAAAATTAATAATACACTAAAGCTTCTCTTCCTCTCAAGATAAAATTTGCCTTTGCATCTCCAATTCCGTGATAATTATGCTCTTAAAACGCCCCCCCCTCCCTGCTAAGGTGCGGCAAATGAATTCGGGAAGGGGGAATCGCTCGCTTCGGGTTTTTAACGCCGTTGCCTCCCCGCCTGGCTCGGGCCTGCGGAACTCCGCGCGTAAGCCTCCTGGCGCTTCTTACTCTCAGTGGCCATTCCTTGCGCCTGTTACTCTACATCACGTGCTCAAACAGTCCTCGGCTCCGGCTGCGCCGGATTCCCTCGCCAGACGCGGAGTCAAGGCTAAACCCTCAATGTCGCTTCTCCCCCCTTCCCGAATTCATCTCA
>JBHIDX010000110.1:0-4353 GCA_046760305.1 Candidatus Aminicenantales bacterium | reverse complement strand
GGGGAATTCAGAAGATGATCGAAGAGAAACGGTATTGTATCGACATATTGACACAGCTGTCTTCGGTCGTGGGAGCCATAAAAAGCGTGGAGGAGAATATTCTGGAAAGACATCTGAAGGGCTGTGTCCGGCACTCTTTTTATAAAGGAAACAGAGAGGATAGAGCGCGAAAAATGGATGAGATCATCGAGGTCTTGAGAAAATTCAGAAGATATTGAAGGAGATCCAATGAGCTACTATTTTAACAGGACCATCAAAGGGTCATTCGAGGAAGCTCTGGAGAGAGTCAAACTTTCGCTCAAAAAGGAAGGATTCGGCATTCTCACAGAGATCGATGTCAAGGAAACATTGAAGAAAAAGCTGGATGCGGATTTTCAGGAATACAGAATCCTTGGCGCCTGCAATCCTTCATTTGCTTACAGGGCTTTGCAGGTCGAGAACAAGATCGGAACAATGCTTCCCTGCAACGTCATCGTCCATGAGGTCTCAAAGGGTAGCGTGGAAGTTGCAGCGGTTGATCCTGTAGCCTCGATGAGGGCTGTAGAGAATCCGGCATTGTTGTCTGTTGCCAGAGAAGTCAAGGAGAGACTGCAGCGTGTGGTGACAAGTCTTTGAAGGCGTGAATCAAACAAGGAGGAGATGGGATGGCAAAAGATCTCGTTTGCGGGATGGACGTTAAAGAGGATGAAGCAGCGGGGATCTCCGAATACAGAGGAAAGAGGTATTATTTCTGCTCCATCAAGTGTAAAGAGAAGTTCGATCTGGAACCGGGAAAATACATCCTTCATCGAGAAGACAAACAGGAAGAAAAAGGTGGGGATAAACAGATACAGGAAGAAGAGGGAGTCCCAGGCTTCCAGAAGGCGGGAGAAACAGGAACAGAAAGAATTGACCTTCCCATCGTCGGGATGAGCTGTGCCAGCTGCGCCTCCACCATCCAGCGAAGCCTGACTGAGATAAAAGGTGTCAAGAAAGCCGCGGTCAATTTTGCCACATCCCGTGCAACCGTGCTCTACGAGCCCCAGCTCGTTAAGCCCGAAGACTTCATCTCCTCGGTAAGAAGAAGTGGATATGATGTGGGTACAGCCTCACTCGAACTACCCATTAAAGGGATGAATTGCGCTTCTTGTGTCCAGAAGATTGAGAAAGCTCTCCTTCAGACAAAAGGAGTTACGAAGGCTGCAGTGAATCTAGCAACTGAGAGGGCAAAAGTCGAATATCTCCCTTCTGAGACAAGCTTAGGAGAAATAAAAAGGGCTATAGAATCAAGCGGCTACAGTGTTCTTGAAGTCACACCGACAGAAGAAGTTGAAGATCCCGAAAGATTAGTCCGGCAGAGAGAGTATAGAAAGCTTAAGATGAAGCTGATCATCGGGATGATTATTGGTCTCGTTATTTTCTTAGGAAGCTCTCCTCATTGGTTTCCATGGGTGCCTTCCATCTTCAATAATTTTTATATACTCTGGATGCTTGCTACTCCAGTTCAATTCTGGATTGGCTGGCAGTTTTACAGAGGTGCCTGGGGGGCCTTTAAACACAGAAATGCTGATATGAACACTTTAATTGTTGTTGGCACATCAGCCGCCTATATCTACAGTGTCGCAGCAACTCTTTTTCCCTCTTTTTTTGAATCAGGAGGGATAAAGCCTGAGGTTTATTTTGATACTTCTTCTCTGATTATTGTTTTGATTATCCTTGGAAGGCTCCTAGAAGCTAGAGCGAAAGGGCAGACCTCAGAAGCCATAAAAAAATTAATAGGACTCCAACCAAAGACAGCTCGTGTTATCAGAGAAGGAAAAGAACTGGACATTCCTGTAGAAGAGGTTTTGGTTGGAGATATTATTCTTGTTCGGCCCGGAGAGAAGATTCCTGTCGACGGGATTGTCAGAGAAGGCAAATCAGCTGTGGATGAGTCAATGATTACCGGAGAGAGTATACCCGTAAAGAAAGAGCCCGGGAGTGAGGTTATAGGTGCCACCCTCAATAAAACAGGAAGTTTCAGATTCCAGGCTACAAAAGTCGGCAAAGACACCGCTCTAGCCCAAATCATAAAACTCGTTCAAGAAGCTCAAGGCTCCAAAGCTCCCATCCAAAGATTGGCTGATATAATCAGCGGTTATTTTGTACCTATTGTAATTTCCATTGCTATAGTTACCTTTCTCATATGGTTTAATTTTGGTCCTTTTCCTGCCCTGACTTTTGCTCTTTTAAACTTTGTGGCTGTGATGATCATTGCATGTCCTTGTGCGCTGGGCTTGGCCACCCCCACGGCGGTCATGGTTGGAACAGGAAAAGGTGCTGAGAAAGGAATCCTTATCAAGGGAGGAGAGAGTTTAGAAACAGCTCATAAGCTGGATATTATCGTCTTTGATAAAACGGGAACTTTAACCAAAGGAGAACCGGAAGTGACAGATATCGTCACTGTCAATAATCATCCTGAAGAATTCATTCTCAAATTTGCTGCCAGTGCAGAGAAGGCTTCAGAACATCCTCTTGGGGAAGCTGTAATAAAGAGAGCAAAACAAGGGAAGATTGAACTTCATAACCCTCAGAGATTTTTAGCAATTGAAGGCCATGGCCTTGAAGCAAGAGTCGATGAGCACGATGTTTTGCTCGGGAATATTAGGCTGATGCGCAAGAGGCGAATAGATGTGGGCAGCCTGGGGGAAAAAGCAGAAGAGTTTTCAAACGATGGCAAAACGCCGATTTATGTATCACTTGATGGGAAGGCAGTGGGATTACTTGCAGTTGCTGACACGCTGAAAGAGAATTCATTAACAGCCGTAACTAAACTAAAAAAGCTTGGATTAGAAGTCATTATGCTTACCGGAGACAACAAGAATACAGCTGAAGCCATCGCGAGAAAAGCTGGCATTGAGAAAGTGCTTTCTGAAGTCCTCCCTGAGGATAAAGTTCATGAGATAAAGAGACTCCAGTCAGGTGGGAGGAAAGTGGCCATGGTCGGAGATGGCATCAATGACGCTCCTGCTTTAGCCCAGGCCGATATAGGGATTGCTATAGGTTCCGGGACAGATGTAGCCATGGAAGCTTCCGATATAACTCTCATCAAAGGAGATCTATCAGGAGTCGTCTCGGCCATTGATTTGAGCAAGCGAACAATAAGAGTCATTAAACAGAATCTTTTCTGGGCTTTTTTCTACAATACAGCAGGTATACCAATTGCTGCAGGCATTCTGTATCCCTTTTTTGGCATTCTATTGAATCCTATTTTTGCCTCAGCAGCAATGGCTTTTAGTTCCGTTTCCGTTGTCACCAATTCTTTGAGATTGAGAAGAGTCAAACTGTGATCTGAGAGGGAGGCTATTCCAAAGTGGCAAAATTAGCCGTAACGTTGTTAGGAATTTTACTCATCATTTTAGTTAACTGGTATTTCTTTTTTTCGAGAAGAAAAGTGACTTCCGCTGAACTCAAGAACCGGGGATTTCAAGAAGTAAAGGTTGTTGTAAAAGGTGGGTACAATCCTGACGTCATCATAGTGAAGAAGGGAGTCCCCGTTCGCTTGAATTTTTATCGAGATGAGACGGCCGATTGTTCAGATACTGTGGTTTTTGGAGATTTTAAAATACGAAAGCCCCTGCCCGCATACAGGACAACATCCATAGAGCTTACGCCCGAAAAAGAAGGAGAGTATGTATTCACCTGCGGGATGGGAATGATGAGAGGAAAATTGATTGTCCGATGAAGAGAAATTCCAAAAACAGCAAAACACGTTGAGATTGTTTTGCTTTTATGTTTCACAATCAAGTGAAACAATCATAAGGAGTCCTGATGATGGCCCATAAAAAGAAAAATCTAAACACATTTTTGATTGTCTGTGCTTCTTTAGCAATCGGATTCTTTGCTGGATATTTAACAGGATTTCGGTACGGGATAAAATTCTCAAAAGAGAATTTTATCCCTCCCCCTCCTCAATCCTTTCCCTCCGAGGTTCCGCGCTTGAATCTCAGTTCAGAAGCATTGGAGATTATCAAAGAACTGAATTGCATATGTGGATGTCAAATGGAGCTATTGCCTTGCACCTGTGATGAGCCTGGAGGCTCAAGGGAGATAAAGCTATTTGTTCAAAGATGGGTCGATGAAGGACTCACAAAACCAGAGGTGGTTGAAAAAGCTGTTGAAAAATACGGTTCAGCTGTTTTAAAAAAGAATTCTTAGACATGATTATTGATGCATCAATAAAGCACTCATTCTTTATGTATCCATAAAAGGATAAAGATCAGAGACATAAATAACCTTGAGATCACAAAGAGTGGTCAGAGAGAAAAGCTATGAACAGAAGCAAGAGATTTACGCACGGCAAAGCCGGAAAGAAGTATCAAGGTGAAAATTATA
>JBHIDX010000109.1:0-4389 GCA_046760305.1 Candidatus Aminicenantales bacterium | reverse complement strand
AATCCCACAGGTGAACACCAATTAAACATTTTATCTCCTCCTTTTTCAAAATTTGACTAAATTTTAATACTAATCTCATTATTATTCAACATCCATATTCTTGATATTTTTTTTCCTTGACTGAGAGCAGAAATTAAGCCATCAATCATTAAAGGGGAGCCAGTTCTGGTTCCTTGGGGAATGTTAATATTTATGCTATATTTTTTCTATGCCCACGAAGAGAAGAATCGAAAAAATAAAAAAAGTTCTTTCTCTCCGTCAGCCTGACCTAAGAGTTGTCCTTGAGGAGGTGGTAAACACCCATAATGCGAGTGCAGTAGCCAGAACATGCGATGCAGCCGGTATTCTTTATGTGGATATTATTTCCAGCACCAACGAGCCTTTCCCGGTAAACAAAGCCATCTCAACCAGAGCCGAAAAATGGCTGAAGTTCACCACTTACACATCGCCATCAGAATGCTTCACCTTCCTAAAAAAGAAAGGTTTTGTGATTGCTGCCACTCATCTGGGAGATGATGCAGTTCCTTACACAGAGGTTGACTACACCCAGCCTCTGGCAGTCGTTTTCGGGAATGAAGCAGAAGGAGTCTCAGCGGAGACTCTCCACTTTGCTGACCAGAGGATAAAAATCCCGATGCTGGGCATGGTCCAGAGTCTGAACGTTTCTGTCTCGGTAGGGATAATTCTTTATGAAGCAATGAAACAGAGAAAGGAAAAAGGCTATTACAGAAAGAAAAGGCTCTCAGACAAAGAGTTTGAAGAGCTTTTTACAGCTTGGTTGAACAAATAGAGGCTTCGAGAAAACAAGGTTTTCAAAATATTTTCCGATTCTTTCCCCTTTGACTTCCACCTCAACACTCATCTTTTTCTTATTCCTTAAAAATTCAATCCTTATCTTTTCACCTTCTTCCTTCTTCTGAATAATCCTATTGAGCTTATTTATACTCTCCACCCTGACTCCATCAGCTTTAATGATAACATCTCCTACCTTGAGGCCAGCTTTTCTGGCCGGGCTGTCATCGCTGAACTTGGAAATGATAAGCCCTTTCCCCTCATCCACACCGAAATGGGCAGAGAGTTCCTCTGTCAGCTCGTCCAGATAAACACCGATATACTTGCGCCGGCCCCAATTAAATCTCCATTCAGGAACCGGGATTTCAAACGAGAACTCTCCTGATTTTGGAGGTTGAGAAGGAAAAAGACGAGGGAACTTTATTTCAAACTCTCTCATCACTTCCTTCTCCGGATACTCTCCCAGCTTTACCCTTATCTTCTTCATTTTTCCATCTCTTTCCACCTCGAGCACCACATCCTTTCCTGGCTTTCTGCTTCTTATCTCGTGGGCAAACATCTCAGAGCCTTTTATCTCTTTACCGTCAATCCTCAAAATCACATCTCCCTTTTCTAAACGAGCCATTTCTGCTGGGCTTTCATCCTCCACCTCTGTGATTTCTACCTTTCCCTCTTCATTTTCCATGATACGAACTCCGAGCCACCCCCTCTGTACTTTGCCCTTTTCCTCAATCTCGGCTGCAATACTATTAACCACATCGACAGGCACCGCGAGAGCAATTCCAGAAGAAGGAGCTTCTGCCCTGCTGTAAACAAAGCCTGAACCCACAATCTCTTTCTCTTTAAACCTGAACACGACCGGCTTTTCATCGGTGTATATCCCCCTTAAGAGTCCGACCATGTAACCATTCCTGTCAACCACCGGACTCCCACTCCAGCCGGGAAAAACCCAGACATTGAGTCTCAACTCGTCTTGAGAAATCGAACTCACTATACCCTGAGAAGTTGCCGGTTCATTTTCTGGAGAAACACTCACCACACCTATCCAGCTTCCAGGAGAAAGCCTTTTTATCTTTCCCCGCTCGATGGGAACAAGGTTCCTCTCTTTCACTCTGAGAACTGCTATGTGAGTCTCGGAATCGAGCCCGAGAAATTCCGCTTCACTCTTTTTTCCATCGTGAGTGGTAATGACAATTTTTTCATCCCGGGGCGAAACAAGGGCTGTGGTGACAATGTGTCCCTTTCTGTCTAAAACAACACCAGTGGCCACTCTCTTTGTTCCGTTTTGAACTTCAACCTTCACCACCGAAGGAGAAACTTTCTCAACAATCTCTTTTACCTCTTTCTCTCCTGCCGAGGAAAGCCCGGGCAAGGCAAAGGACAGAGTAAAGAAAACAAACACAAGTATCGAAAAGAGGACAGTAAACCTGGTGGTATATCTCATTTTTCCACCTCCTCAGTATTTAATCTCATTTTTGTAATCAGTTGAGACGCTCTCCAGAATATAGATAACCCCTCTTTCATTGGCGATGCGTCTCACCTCCTTTGAGTAGTCAATAGTTTCAATGACAGGAATAGCAACCCGAGGAGAGAGAGTACTCCCCCTCTCATACGGGGAAGCTGAAGTCTGCTTTAATTCAACCACGCCGGGACTAGTTCCCCGGTTCACAAAAACCACACTCATAACCACAAAGGTGATAAGCACAGCGGCCAATGCACCTGCAAGAGAAAAGCGCGTGTATCTCGCTCTAAGACGCCTTTCTTCTTTCCTCCGCGGAAGAAGGGCTAAAAGGTTGCGTTCAAAATCTGGAGGAGCTTTTACCCTGCCCAATCTCTTCAATACATCAAGCTCTTCCATTTTTATTCTCCCTTTTAAGATGATAAGTCCTCTCCACTCAGCACCTTTTTTATCTCTTTCCTCAGCAATTCCCTCCCTCTGCTTATCCGAGCCTTGATTGTCCCCAGGGGTTTTTTCAAAACCTGAGCTATTTCTTCCTGGGAAAAGCCTTCAATATCCTTGAGAACCACAGGAACTCTGTAGTGAGCAGGTAGAGAATTGAGCGCTTTTCTTATCTTCTCGGAAACAACCGCATTCGAGGGATTTTCGAAGAAAGCAAGGCTGTGGTGATTCTGATGAAGGCCATCAAGAGAAACAAACTGCAGCTTTGATGACTTCTTCATCTCTGTCCTGGCCAGGTTCGTAGCTATGGCATAAACCCAGGAGGAAAAGGGTGCATATGGTCTGTATTTTTTAGCCTTGAAATAAACTCTCATGAATGTCTCTTGAGCAAGCTCGACGGCTTTCTGATAATCTCCCGTGAGCTGGTATAAATAATTAACAATCCTGTTTTTATAGGCCCTAACCAGATTGGCAAAAGCGACCTCATCACCTTCCTGCACCCGCCGAACAAGCTCCTCTTCCTCCATCCTCAATCCTTTTAACCTTCTTTTCTTTTAAAAAGTTGCATTTTTCTCCTCTTCAAGAGTAGCCTATTAATGGTAAAAAAGTAAATTATTCATTTTCCATCTTCATTGTTTTGACAATGGCCAGCCTCTGATCTCTCCTCACATGCCTCCTCCATGGTTTCTCTTTTGGTGTTATCCGGATCCTCCCCTCCCTCCAGTCAGAGACTGGATGAGATCAAAAAGCTAGTTGTTTATAAAACTGGCATCGATGATGCTGCTCCCAGAATTGCAGTAGAGTTTTTATTTTTGCTTTGATAGAATAAAAATGTGGAAAAGGTGTTTCAAAAATTAACCTTAGAGGAAGCCGAAAAAGCAGACATCATCTACTGGAAGTCTAAAACCTCCGAAGAAAGGCTTAATGCGCTTCAAGAATTGAGAGAACTCTACTATGATTTGAGCAATGAAAGTCGAAAAGGATTTCAGAGACTTTATCGCATTATTAAACAGGCATGAAGCCCACTATCTGATTATCGGGGGATTTGCCTACAGTTTTTATGCTGAACCGCGCTTTACCAAAGATATCGATATTCTTATAGAACAATCTATGGAAAACGCAAAAAAAATTCTGAAGGCCCTTAAGGATTTTGGTTTTACAAATATCGGACTGACTGAAAAAGACTTTCTGGAATCAGGTCAAGTTATCCAGTTGGGAGTCTCCCCTATCAGAATCGACATTCTGACTTCGATCAAAGGCATGGATTTCCCGAGTTTCTGGGAGAATCGGGTCGTCGGTCGGTATGGAGACATGGATGTTTTTTTTATATCAAAACAAGACTTGATAAAATGCAAACAGGCATCAGGAAGGAAACAGGACCTCGCTGATATTGAAAAATTGGAAAGTATTGAATAAGACAAGACTCTCTTTCACTACATACATTTGCTGGCCGATATCAGCTTATAGCAGAATAACCAAGTAATTGCTCATGGCGAGTACGCCACCCACGAACTATGAAAATTATGTTGGCCCTGTCATTGCGAGACACAAAGTGTCGAAGCAATCCTCCGTTGCGAGCGAAGCGTGGCAATCCCATTCACTGGCGGCCTCTCGTCATTGCGAGCCCTGAAAGGGCGAAGCAATCTCCTACACTGGCGGATATGATGAGATTGCTTCGCTACGCTCGCAATGACATA
>JBHIDX010000108.1:0-4415 GCA_046760305.1 Candidatus Aminicenantales bacterium | reverse complement strand
CACTCTGAGAGTAAATCTTATCCTCTCAGAGGGAGGTCCTGTTCTGAGCAAAGAGCTTAGGCTGACAAAACTCAGCTATTAGCTTATTTCTTTCTTATGATAAGCGGACTGCCTTCTTTGGTGAAAGAAACATGGAGAAATTCAAGCACAACATGACGATTCATTAAGATTATTAACACCAATGATGAAAGGAATAGGTACATAGCAAAAACAATAATTAGGAGCTAAGTAGATAGGCACTTTTTATTAAATTGACGAGGAATAAAAGGAGAATTCTGAAGAAATTATGGGAAAAGACTGGAGCAGGACGTAAGCCGAATTCTGTTCCTGCCTGGGAGGCAGGGGTGGTTATTCATCTTGTCCCCCGGTCGCCCGAGGGATCAAAGCGACCTACCCGCCCCTCGAGACGGGCCGTCTCAACCGGGGCCGATTTGGTCTTGCTCCGGATGGGGTTTGCCGTGCCCCTGATGTCGCCACCAGGGCGGTGAGCTCTTACCTCACCGTTTCACCCTTACCTCATGTGAGGCGGTCTGTTCTCTGTGGCACTTTCCTCCGATTGCTCGGAGTCGCTGTTAGCGACCATCCTGCCCTCTGGAGTTCGGACTTTCCTCCCCTTCTCTCCCCGAAGAACTCGAAGAAGAGGAGAATTCACTACTCTTCATCATATAAAACTCTTAAATGACCTGACAGGCCTGAAAGGAGAAAGCAGGAGATCCATTTTGTCCGGCATTTTGAGCTTTGCCGTTGACGACCAGGAAAACATCTACATCCTGGACACCAAACCCTTACGGATAAAGGTTTTCAACAGCGAGAGCGAACTCCTCCGGTCTTTCGGCCAGGCAGGCCAATGGCCCGGGGACTTACCGGTAACAGGAAGCATAAAAATTAATCGCCGGAACGAAATACTGTGCGTTGACGAGATAAAAGGTGAACTGAAGATGTTTTCGACCGATGGCCGCTTTCTCAGGTCTTCAAGATGTCCATCCCTGAGATGGAGCAGACATACAACTCTGATGTCATCGGATCGAATTTATTCGATCGGCCTTGCTCCGGGTTCTAGTGAGGAAAAATTGATATCTCTCGTCCTCCCTTATGAAGAGCCCGTGGTTACGGCCTCCAGGCCTACACCAAGCCAAGCTCCCATCCCGCTAATATGGATCAGGTATGCATCGATGCCCGATAATCATTTAATCTGGGGTATCACATCAAGATATGAGATTTATGTCATAGACGAAAGACTCAGCCCACATTTTCCTGCTTTCGACTTCATATTCACGGATGGAGCGGGCCGTCTTTTCGTCAAGACATTCGAGATGGACAAAAAGACAGACAATTACCTGATCGATATTTTTGAAATAGAAGGCCGGTTCCTTGCCAGAGCTTCCTTGAAAGACGGTTATGTCGTCAAAGGAAACCTTCATTCGGGCGGCCAGGAGAGAATCGCCCGCTCGTCTCTATCCAAAGCCTCAATATGCTTTTTACAGGTAAATTTTTTAGAGAAGCTCCGGAATTTCTTGGTAATTGAGATTTGACTTGACTTTCAAAAAATTATCAAATATACTGCATAAAAATATTAATTATTGTGCAATAGAATGAATTATTTAAGGATAAGACAGGCTGTCATCGACCAGAGGAGCGAACTCGAAAAAGTTTTTCTCTCCGAGAAAATCATCCCCAGAGAAAACCTAAAAATCTACGGGGAACTCCTGGATTCAGACCAGATCAAAGTCATCACCGGACCCAGGCGTGCAGGAAAGTCAATATTCTGTCTTCAGCTTCTCCAGGGAAGGGAATTTGCCTATATTAATTTCGACGATGAAAATCTGGCGAGCTTGAGAAAGGAAGATTTGAACCTCGTTCTCAAAGCTTTCTACGAGATCCACGGTAAACCGGAATATTTATTCCTCGATGAGGTTCAGAACATCGAGGGATGGGAACTTTTCGTCAACCGTTTGAAAAGATCCGGGTTCAACATCATCGTCACAGGGAGCAACGCTCGGCTCTTGAGCCGGGAGCTGGCGACGCACTTGACGGGGCGTCACTTTGCGCTTGAGCTTTTCCCTTTTTCCTTCCGGGAGTTCCTGGATTATTCAGGATTCGATTACGTGATCGCAGCTCCTACAACTGAGCAAATTGCACTCATCATGAGAGAACTCGAAAGGTATATCTCTATCGGAGGATTTCCCGAGACCTACAAGGAATCGGATCCAAGGAGATATCTTTCCTCCCTCTATTCAGCGATCCTCACTCGCGACATTCTGCTTCGCCATCGCGTGAAGTACATAAAGGCCCTTCGTGAGATTTCACATTATCTCCTCACTAATTTTTCCTGTCGGATGACGTTCAACAAACTGAAAAATATTTTCGGATTCAACAGCGTTCATACTGCACAGAATTATTTTTCCTTTTTGGAAGAAAGTTATCTCATCTTTCAGATTGAAAAATTCTCCTTCAAAATCAAGGAAAAAAGCACAGCCCCCCGCAAGGTTTATGCGATCGACACGGGTTTGGTGCACAGCTTGCCGGGCCGGCTTTCCCCTGATAGAGGCAGCTTTTACGAGAACATTGTCGCCGTGGAACTTTTGAGACGCAGAAGCCACGAGCCCGATCTCGAGATCTATTACTGGCAGGATTATTCCGGCCGGGAAGTCGATTTTGTGCTGAAAAGAGGGCCAGCAGTCGTCGAACTGATCCAGGTGTGCTTGGACCTAGAGGACTATGATGTTAGGGCTCGGGAACTCAAATCCCTCGTGAGTGCGGGCAAAGAGCTCAGCTGCTCTGAATTTCTGATCATCAATTCAGAGAAAAGCGGAATAGAAAAATTCAGAGGAAAAGCTGTTCGACTCGTACCGCTCTGGCGATGGCTTCTGGAAGAGAAAAAATAACGGAATAAATTTCTGAAGAAAACGGAGATCTTGCGGATTATCTCTGTCCAGGCATTTGAAGGTTCAAATGGTTCCCTTTGTTCGATGATCAGGAAAGGGATCGTTGCTTCGTGTTTTTCAATATCTTATGTTATTTCAAATAGTTAAACGCTATTCGAAGAAGTCCAAAGTTCGTCTGCTCAAGGTCTCAAGTAACTATCAAGGACAGATCTCTCGAAATGAGGAGGAGAGTTTGAAGGAACCTTTTAATTATATTATAAACAAGTGTGATTCTTTTATCGCAGCTTTCAATTCTCTCTGGAAAGCGGAATGACGATTATATTTTTTTTGGAAGTGATCGATCAACATTTGTCCTTTTTTGGACTCATTGTTGCTCCAGTAAGTCTCTGCAATGGCCAAAATTAATTCAGCGGCCTTCCAATAGCTTTTGCGATGTTTGTTACTCACAATAGCATTTATACGCATCTTGGCTGCCTCTTCAGCCAGAGAGAAATATTTCATTTTTTCTTCTTCATCGAGCGTGAATTTTTCTAATGTATTTTCTATATAGGATCGAAAACGTGATCCGGTTTTCATTCCAGACTCATCGCCTTCAATGTATTCATAGTGCGGCAATCGTAGTTCTGTGGACCTTGTCCATAATTTATCCAGATTAAAGGTCAAAGTCTTCTCCCTATTCCAGTTTGCATATAAAAAGAAAGGGATAGCAAGTGCATTAGGATTATTCGCAAACGTCCATCCCAACGGTTCAGATTCCTCTATAAACGAGGCCATTTTTGCATAATCTCCTTTTAAAAGATAGCAACACATTTCTAGAGTATTTGGAACATCGTTTTCGATAAGATCCGGGGACCTGTGGATATCGAATGTATGCTCCTTATGACCGGTTCTCCGTTTCTTGATGGCATGAAATCTGGTAAGCGCCTCATCAATAAAATCAACTCTTTGATTGATATTTTTCGAAATATCGAGGAGATCCAGTAGGCGGGAAAGAGAAGGAGAAGCAAAGAGGGCTT
Source organism: Candidatus Aminicenantales bacterium (assembly GCA_046760305.1). Classification (GTDB taxonomy): domain Bacteria; phylum Acidobacteriota; class Aminicenantia; order Aminicenantales; family Aminicenantaceae; genus JBHIDX01. The sequence goes on along the minus strand of JBHIDX010000108.1, from coordinate 514 downwards.
CTTTTAAGCTCGTTAAAACCAGGTCATCTCTTTGTAGTTTCACAGCAGCTTCATAGAGATAATCGGCAATCTTTGCTCTGATTAATAAAGTCTCAGGTAATTTCTCTAGGCCTAAAAGAGCAGCCCTGAGCATTTCTTCGTTATTTCCATCTTTTTTTAAGGCTTCCAACCAATCCACAAAAGCACCGGGAAACTCATGCCCCTTTCTTACAGCCAGCATTTCAATGCCTCTTGTCCCTTCAAACAATCTCACAGCTTCCCTTAATAACCTGTCAACAACATCGTTGCTCTTTTGCTGCTTTAAAAAATCTATCCACAGATTTCCAAACCTCTCCCAATCAGGCAGACCTTCAAGCGACACATTCATCATGCCTTCGAGAGAAAAATTATAAGTATAGCAAGAGGCCCGGGTTGCAGCTTCAAATATGATTCTGGGCCGGGAAGACATTTTTTCCGTTAGATACAGACAGCGGAAGTATTTAAGTGTGGCCTCGTGTATGTCTGTATCAATCAT
>JBHIDX010000107.1:0-4451 GCA_046760305.1 Candidatus Aminicenantales bacterium | reverse complement strand
TGGCGGATATGAGGGGATTGCCGCGCTCCTTACAGTCGCTCGCAATGACAAGTTACCTGCTTCCTCATCTCATTTCCAATGACTTTTATCCCGTCACTTTAGGACAAAGCCTATATTTTAATTGTCACCAAAGGGAAGTAAATATAAGGAAAGGTAGAGTGTCTTCGGGACAAAGATTTTCGGTCCCAGAGATTAATCTTCCTCTCCTCCTTCTTTTGCCCGCTCGCTCTCTTCCACAGCTTCTTCAACCACCTGGTCAAAATCTTCTCCAACCTCTTCTCCCAATTCTTTTCCCATTTTCTTCATCCAGCGTGCCACACTTCTCGGGTCATTCTCATCCAGACCGGCAAGATTTGAAGGGTCGGCCAGGCTTTCGAGCCGGCTCTCTTCCGAGCGGGAGATAGCAACGCGGGAAACAATCTTCTCCATGTTCTCAGAACCACATTTCCTGCATTTTGGCTTAAGAGGAGAGTTCACGCTGAGTGTGATAAAGGTTGATTTTTTGCGGCAATCACGACATCTAAATTCATATATCGGCATGGGAAACTCCTTATATCAGGATACCCTCCTTCCATCCCAGCTTTATGAGTTCAATCCTCTCAGGTCTGCTGTTTCCGAGCCTGTAAGTTGTGTCTGCCTTGAAAATATGTTTTGGCAGCGGCCTCAGAGGTCTTTCCTCGCCAAAATACTGACGTCTCTTTGCCTCTAATATCCTCAATCCAGTGGCATCCGCAGCCACCGGGTCCTGGCTTACTATAAGTCCCTTGTACTCCCAGACATACTTCCTGCTGTAATGATGGGGACCGATCCCGTGGAAAAGCGGGGTAAGCATGAGGAGCACGTTAAGCCTTGTCTTTTCTCTCAGATTGTACTTCAGCCAGATTTTTGCCAGGTTTGCGCAGGAATCACCATGGTAGGCCGAGGGATTGCTTACAAACATTATGTAATTTTTAATGCATGTTCCCATGCCTGACCAGTGATGAGTTCTTGCAGGCCGGGCGTTGATAAGAGCAGTTGCTTTCCGGAAAATTTCATTTCTTATCACTCCTCTGTCATCGATACTTATGTTTTTCTCCTCAACACCTGCATCCATTGCCCTTCGCCTCAGAGCCTGCTCCACCGCCCTTCCTGTGGGAATGGGGCCCCAGACATTGCTCTTTATGCCCAGAATATCTGAAGGCTTTAAAAGCTTTTTCCAGGCTCTTACGGGGTCACTGCTATCAAGCAGGACAGAAACCGCTTCATCCAGCATGTTGAGGATGACTTCAGGGTTATGCTTTCCCCTTGAATCCAGGGCATTAATGTCGCGAATGAGTACAACTTTGGATTTTTTTGCTCCTCTATCTGCTGAATCTCCTCTTGAAGGCAAAGGAAAAGCTCCTGCCAGGGCAGAAACTGCGGCAGTGCGGAGAAAATCGCGGCGGGTAATTATTCTTTTACTCATCTCATCCTCCTTGCTTCTGCAGCGGTTATTTGCTCAATCTCCTCGATAATTAATTATACTTTTACTCTATTTTCTTTAATATTTCACTCATGAGCTTCTGGGCATAATCCCTGGAATGCAGACCAAAAACTGCTGCAATATAATCGCCCTTATTTGCGGCTGCTGTCCATTTCCCGTCCTCTGTCCTTACCAGGCCTTGCTCTGAAGCATCAGGCATGTAAGCCTCGGAAAAACTTCTGTAGGCCTGATGAGCTTCTTCAGACCCAGGATACTTTACCAGAACAAGGTAGAATTTCTCTCCTGCCTCCTCTCCTGAAGCAAGAACCACCTCTGTCTCCCGGCTAAGATGAAGAATGTTCTCATCGGAAAGATAAAAGTGATAGTTCAATATCATATGGTCATGAAAATAGTGAATGTTTTTATCATTGAAAATACCTGCAGGAAGCAGGGTCAGCAGCTCAGGCTTTTCTCCTTCTTTTTTAATCGCTGAAGCAATTGTCTGACCGAGGTCGAGCACTGCCTGCTTCGAGCTCTCTGTTTCTCTCTCAACATAAACAGAGACAAAAAAATTCCCTTTCCAGAAAGAGAGAAGACCTCCCTTGTAAGTTGAGCCTTTGCCTACGCCTGCATCTTCACCCTCCAGGTCATGGGTGAAAACACCGAAAGCATCTCTGGATGAGGGCATAACAAAAAAATCAACCACAATCTCCGGTTCTCCTGCTTTCTGATAGCGTCTGACCAGAAGCTCTCTGAAATTGTAGGAGCGGTAAACTTCTCCGGCACCGTCAATGTAGTCAAAAATCGTCTGCTGGTCATAGCTCAGGTCATTTTTCACTGCTTTCCAGCCTGATATCTTCTCCGGGAGCAGGCACCAGAACTCACTCTTTCCCTTCATCTGGCAGCTATTCATGAAAATGCCTCCAGCCATGAGAAAAAAAATTGAAAACCACCACCTCGTTTTCATCGAGTTTGAATTTTAAATTTGCTGTCTTAAAAAGTCAATCGCGGTTGACATAGAAGAGAGCAGGTGATATGTATACATCTTGATTCCCACCTTAAAATTTACTGATGTAGAGCTTTGCACAGAGAGGATGGCCATGAGTCAAAAATCTTATAAGAACATCGCCTTTGAACTCAAGGGGGAGAGAGCCCTGCTAACCATCAACCGTCCGCCGATGAACATCCTGAACATAGAAACCATGGAAGAGATAAACGATGCTCTCCGCTCTCTTGCTGAAGAAAAGAGGGTGAAAGTTCTCATCCTTTCCAGCAGCGGGGAGAAAGCTTTTTCCGCTGGAGTGGATGTGGCTGAGCACACCATGGAGAAAGCAGAGAGGATGCTCGAGGTTTTCCACGACATCTTCAGAAATCTTTCCCGTCTCAATCAGGTTACGGTCGCAGCTCTCAAGGGATTAACTCTCGGCGGAGGATGCGAGATAGCTCTCTTCTGCGACCTTGCTGTTGGTGCCGAAAATCTTAAAATCGGTCAGCCTGAGATCAAACTCGCGGTCATCGCCCCTGTTGCTCTCCTTATCATGCCCAGGATTATCGGCCTTAAAAAAGCAGCAGAGGTTCTCCTTACAGGAAAGGTCATCGAGGCTGATGAGGCAGAAAAAATTGGTCTGATCAACAGAGTCTTCCCTCTCGAGTCATTCGATTCTGAAGTTGAAAACTTTGTCCGTCCCTTCGAAGAATTAAGCTTAGTAGGACTGAAGTACACAAAAAAAGGTATATCTCTGGGACTGGAGAGCAGCTTTTTCGACGGTCTGGAAAAAATTGAAAAAATGTACGTCAGGGAATTGATGGCCTGCGAGGATGTCCACGAAGGACTCAAGGCTTTCATGGAAAAAAGAAAGCCTTTATGGAAAAACAGATAAAAGGAGGAATAGATGAAAGCAGCCGTGTTTCATCGACCCCAGCAGCCTCTTAAAATCGAGGAGGTTGAAACACCCAAACCAGGACGGGGTGAAATTCTGGTAAAAATAGCTGCCTGCGGCGTGTGCAGTACTGACCTTCATTACATAGACCACGGAGTGCCGACTTTCAAGAAACCTCCTATGATTCTCGGTCACGAGCCCTCGGGCATTGTTGAAGAAGTCGGCCCTGAGGTGGACAACTTTAAAACAGGAGAAAGAGTTCTCATTCCACCCGTTTTCTCCTGCGGCCACTGTGCCAACTGCAGACTGGGGAGGGAAAACATCTGCTTCAACATGCTCATGCTGGGAAACCACATTGACGGTGCTTATGCCGAATACGCCAAGGTACCGGCCAAAGACTGCATCAACCTGCCAGAAGAACTTCCCCTTGAAGAATCGAGCATCATTGCTGACGCCATCTCCACTCCCTATCACGCCGTAAAAAACAGGGCTCAGGTCAGGCCTGGTGACTCAGTGGTTGTCTTTGGCTGTGGAGGTGTTGGCATTAATGTCGTTCAAATGGCAGCAGCTTCAGGGGGCTCTGTTACTGCTGTTGACCTTGTAGATAAAAAGCTGGAGACCGCCAGAAAACTCGGAGCACAGCACACTATTAACGCCTCAGGTAAAGAAGACAAAGAGCTGCTCAAAGAGATTCGAAAACTTACTGCCGGCGGTGCAGATATAACCATCGAAGCCATCGGCAATCCGAAGACAATAGAGCTTGCCATGGCAGCGGTTAAGGCTGGAGGTACCCACTGCCAGGTGGGCTACACCCATCATGATGTGGCCATGAACGCGGGGAGGCTGATGTTTAGGGAAATCGAGATAAAAGGCTCGCTGGGATGCAGGCCGGTTGATTATCCAAAAATAATAGACATGGTCAAAGCAGGAAAGATAGAGGTTAAACCTGTTGTCACCCACTCCTTCAAACTCGAAGAAATAAACGACGCCTTTGAACTCCTCCGCAAAGGAGAAGCGTTGAGGTCGATTGTCATCCCCTAACCTCGACAAAAGCCTGAAAAAATGCCTGTGGACCATGAAAATGTTGTTGGACCCGTCCTTGCGAGGAACGAAGTGACGAAGCAATCCCA
>JBHIDX010000106.1:0-4479 GCA_046760305.1 Candidatus Aminicenantales bacterium | reverse complement strand
GGATATGATGAGATTGCTTCGCTCCGCTCGCAATGACAATAGGCATTTTCGAACTAATGATTCAGATTTAAGGAGGAGGGTATGATGAAAAAGGTGGTTATAGATGATTTGATAACTAAGGTTCCAAAAAAGTTTTCACCGCTCAGAGTGGCCAAGGTTGAAAACTGCAGTGTCAGCCTTGCCCTGATAGACGGAGCTTACCCCTTTCACCGCCACAACGGAGATGAATTTTTTCTGGTTTACAAGGGAAAGGTAAAGGTAGATTTTCGTGATGAGGAGTCTGTGACGCTCAAAGAAGGGGAAGGACTGCTGGTGAAAGAAGGAACCGTGCATCGCTCATCCTCAGCTGGTAAATCCTATGCCCTGGTCTTTGAGGCTGTCGACCTTGCTTACATGCTGGAAGAGAAAGAAGAGAGCCAAGAGGGTTAAGGAGAAGAAAAGGGAAAAAAAAAGAAGAGGGGAGAAAAAGATGCGGACAGAGAGGCTCTATTTTGATGACGCCTACCAGGTGGATTTTGAGGCAAGAATTGTGGAAAGGAAAATGGTTGAAGGAAAACCCGGACTCATTGTTGACCGGACGTGTTTTTACCCCGAGTCAGGAGGACAGCCTTCTGATAAGGGCACCATAAGCGGGGTTAAAGTCGAAGATGTGATCGAGGAAGGAGAGAGGATTGTTCACATCATGGAAAGAGAGGTAGGCGGAGATAAGGTAAAAGGCCACGTGGACTGGGAGATCCGCTTTGACCACATGCAGCAGCATACAGGCCAGCATATTCTCTCTCAGAGCTTTTTTAGGCTTTTTTCAGCCAAAACGCTTTCTTTCCATCTCGGAGAGCAGATATCAACCATAGAGATTGACATGAGGGCGATTTCTGATGAAGAAATTCAAAAGGTGGAGGAAGAGGCCAACACTGCGGTCTTTGAGGACATTAAGGTTAAAACTTATTTTGTACCCCAAGAAAAGATTAGCGAAGTTCCCCTGAGGAAACCGCCAGTAAAAAGAGGCAGGATACGCGTGGTCGAGGTTTCAGGTTACGACTACTCGGCCTGCGGAGGCACTCACTGCCGTCGGAGTGGAGAGGTTGGGCTGATAAAAATCATCAAGCAGGAGAGAATAAGGGGAAACATTCGCTTTTCTTTTGTCTGCGGCCGTAGAGCACTCAGGGATTATGCGCTGAAAAACAGGGTTGTTGCCAGCCTTTCAAAAAAGTTCACGGTTGGAGAGAACGATGTTATTTCCTCGATTGAAAGCCTGGAAGAAGCCCTGAGAACACAGAAGAAGAAGTTGAAGCAGATGCAGAAAAAGATTCTCGAAAATGAGGCAAGAGAGATTGTCCGCAGTGCGGAAGGAAAAATTATTTCTGGAATCTTTGATGACCGCGAGCCGGACGAGGCTCGCTCTCTTGCCCTCAACATCATCAGGATGGGTGAGTTTGTCGTTCTCTACGGCATGGAGAGAGAAAAAAGAGCACACCTTGTGTTTGCTTCCTCTGAGAGCCTGAAGCTCGATATGAGAGAGCTCTTAACTCTTGCTATGCCTCATATTGAGGGCAGGGGAGGAGGAAGCAGTTCTCTGGTCGAAGCTGCGGGAGAGAAGAAGGAAGGGCTCAAGAAAGCCCTGGAGCACGCTGCTGAATATGTGAAAAAGAAAATCAAGGAATAAAAATTCCCCTCTTTCCCTTTAACCGTTAATCTTTTCTCGCTTTCCCCCTTTCTTGCCTTCTTTCTTCTTACTTTTCACTTTTTACCATTTGCGCTTCACACTCTTCCCGCATTTCAATCTTTGCACATTTCTTATTCCTGCATTTTTTGGGTCAAAAAGAGCATTCTAAGCACAAAAAAAGGGCATAAAATGAGCTTAATTATTTATTTTTCAACAACATGCGTTAGCCAAACTACTATATCTATATCTTTCTTCTTTATTCATATCTAAGCGAGATGATGGGGTCTGTCATGGCAGCTTTCCGGGCGGGAAAGATGCCGAAGAAGAGGCCGACAGAGACAGAGACGAAGAAGCCGACAAGCACTGACCAGAGAGAGACCGAGGCCGGAAGTGGAGTGGCAAATCTCACCAGGAAAGCAAGGCTGAATCCGGCAGCAATTCCCAGAGTTCCTCCGCTGCCGGTGAGGAAAATTGCCTCAATCAGAAATTGTTTCAGTATATCAGAGGAACGGGCTCCTATCGCCTTCCTGATACCTATCTCCCTTGTCCTCTCCTTGACCGAGACAAGCATGATGTTCATCACTCCTATGCCGCCCACAAGAAGCCCGATGGAAGAGATGGCAATCATAACCAGGTAGGCAGCTCCTGTAATCTGGTTGTAGAGGTCAAGTATGGTTTCCTGGGTAAAGACAGCAAAATCATTGGGCTTACCAAATCCTACTTTTCTTCTTTTTCTAAGCACATTAACAATCTGTTCGATAGTCTCCTTAATCTGACCGTGCTTTCGGGGAATGGCTGCAATCTGGAGCTCTGAGCGGTCGTAGGGAAAGTATTTCATCAATGTGGTGATGGGTATACCCAGAATGTTATCGCGGCTCATCCCGAACATCTGTCCGCGCTTATTAAGCACACCGACAACCCTGAACTTTTCCGCGCCTACTCGAATTTCCTTGCCTATGGCGCTGGTGTGAGGGAAGAGTGTTTCAGCCAGCTCGAAGCCGAGAAGGCAGACTCTCGAGCGATGAATGATGTCAGATTCTGTCAGAAACCTCCCTTCTCGGGGAAGGTAGATGGAGTAGACTTCAGGAAAATGCTCGTCCATGCCGGCGATAATAGCATCGTCAACCTTTATGTTCCGGTACTTAATCTGAACTTCCTCAAACACACTGACGTTGATGACAACTGTGACCGCTTTTACCAGGGAACATTCTTTTTCTATGGCCAGGGCATCTTCATGGGTGAGGTCCTTCCTTTTCCTTTCTTCCTCAGAGAGATTCCCAACCCGGACAGGCTCGTATTTCTGGATGGCGATAAAATCAGAACCAGCAGCCTCGAGCTCTGCCAGGAATGATTTGTTCAGTCCCTGGATGATGGAGACCATCCCGATCACTGTCGTCACGCCTATCATTATTCCCAGCAGGGTGAGGAAGGAGCGGAGTTTATTCGTCCTCAGAGAGTCAAAGGCCATGCCGAATATTTCTCTCAGAATTCCCAGTCTCATTGTTCTGACCTCAGGGCATCGATGGGATTGAGTTTGGCTGCCTTGTTTGCGGGGTAGATGCCGAAAAAGAGACCGATGGAGGTGGAAACAAAGATGGCAACAAGAATGGAAAAAGGTTCCAGTGTGGATGGCAGCGGAGTGAGGACGGAGACGAGTTTGGCAATCAGAAAGCCGAGCACGATGCCGATTAGACCGCCTGTGGTCGAGAGGACTGCAGATTCAATCAAAAACTGGTAGAGGATGTCTTTCCGCCGTGCTCCGACAGACATCCTGATACCTATTTCTTTTGTTCTTTCAGTGACAGCAACGAGCATGATGTTCATGACCACAATCCCGCCCACAAGAAGGGCGATGGAGGCGATGGCAATCATGGCTATGTAAATGCTGGAGGTGGCAGATTTGTAGAAGCGGATGAATGTTTCCGAAGTCTGGAAGGAAAAATCATCTTTGTCCTTGAAGGAGAGTTTACGCTTCGAGCGGAGGATTGTTCTTACTTCCTCCTGAGCTTTTTCCATCTGTTCCTGGGAGGCGGTATGAACGTTGATTTCAATGCTTCGTCTTGAGCCATAAATTTTATGAAATGTTGTGATCGGAATTCTCACGTAGTTGTCCTGACTGAAGCCCAGGATCTTGCCTCTTTTCTTGCCTATGCCGACAATTAAAAGGTTGTGCTGGCCGACCTTGAGCCATTTTCCCAGGGGGTCAGTGTAGGGAAAAAGTTTCTCTTCGATATCAGCTCCAATGACGCATACGGGCCGGGAACGCTGCTCATCCTCAATCGTGATGTGTCGTCCCCTCTCGAGCTCGATCACTGAGCCAATCAGGTGGTCGAGATGGGTAACACCCCTGATGTCGACATCTTTCAGGTATTGATTCCTGTGTTTGACATTCCTGCTTGTACTCACCGAGGCACCGACAAGGTCGCAGGAGCGGCATTTTTCTCTGATGATTTTCATGTCTTCGAGAGTGAGGTTCTTTCGCTTAAGCTGTTTAAGGTATTCCTTTAACGAACCGCCGAACATCGAAAACTTGGAGACAGTGAAATCATTGGCGCCGAAGAAAGCCATTTTTGTGTAAACATAGTTATTGAGACCCTGTATCACCGACACTACAGCCACAATAGTGAGCACGCCGATGATAACACCGAGCAGGGTGAGAAAGGTGCGCAGCTTGTTTGCCCAGAGTGAGGTGAGGGCAATGGAGACTGATTCGCTGAAATTTATTCTCGCCATGTATGTCTTTTCTATTTTACATTATGTTCTACGAAATGAGGAAGGCCGGGTTTATAATCGTAAGCATCTTTTCTCCGCAGGGA
>JBHIDX010000105.1:0-4492 GCA_046760305.1 Candidatus Aminicenantales bacterium | reverse complement strand
GATAAACACAGAGATAAAGAAAGATAAAAAAGGAAAAGAACAAATAAAAGATTTTGTCCCAAAAAAAGGGATTACGCGTCTTTGCGAGGAGCGGAGCGACGAAGCAATCCCATGCACCTGGCGCCCAATCAGGGGATTGCTTCGTTCCACTCGCAATGACCCCTGTATGAGTGGACATCGAAATGGTCAGAGCCAAGGAGGTTAAAGTGACAAAGCAAGGAAGATCAATCTTACTCCTGATACTTTTCCTCTGCACTTCATTTATCTTCGCCCAGAAGGCAGCAGAAGAGCAGAAAAAAATTCCAGTTGATTATAAAATGGGTCCCAACGACCTGATAGAGATAAGTGTCTTTGGCCTGGAAGAAATGACAGGCATTCTCAGGCGTGTCTCCCAGGACGGAAATATCACCCTGCCCCTTCTGGGAAAAGTTAAAGTCGAAGGCTTTACAAGCTCGGAGCTCGAGCACAAGCTCAAGAATCTTCTTGAAGAGAAGTGGCTCCAGAACCCCCAGGTGAGCGTTTTTATCCGTGAATTCATGAGTAAAAGAGTCTCTGTGCTCGGTGCGGTCCAGAATCCAGGACCCTACGAGCTTCTCGGCCGCCAGACAGTGCTGAGCATAATCTCCCTTGCCGGCGGTCTCACTCCTGATGCGGGTAACGAAATAATCGTCCTCCGCGAAACTCCCGAGGGAAAGAGCACCTCGATCAGGATCCCCCTGGAAGAGCTCATCCTCAAAGGAGATCCGCGTTACAACATCCCCCTTGAGCCCAATGACATCGTCAACATTCCGGTCGATAAAATCGTTTACATCTATGTGCTGGGGCAGGTGAAAACCCCCGGCGCCCTCCAGGTTAAAAGGTCTAGTATTCCCACCCTGCTCCAAGCCATTGCTCAGGCAGGAGGCTTTTCCGAGCGGGCTCGCAAAAGTGCCATCCTCATCAAAAGGTTAAACAAAGAAGGCAAGGAGGTTCAGATTAAGATAAACGCCACCCACATCATAAAGGGTAAGAAAAAGGACTTTCAGCTCAAGGAAAACGACACAGTGTTTGTGCCGGAAACAATATTCTGAGCCTAAAAAAATGGGGATAAAAAAATCGGGACATGATACCTATTTCCTTATTTTTTTTGCGAGCGCGCCAGCAAAAAATGGGCACAAAAAATGGGGACATGATACCTATTTCCTTATTTTTTTTGCTTGAAACGATTAGAGAAAAAGAGGGTGAAAGGCCAAGGGTTAAAGGTTAACGGAAAAAAGGAAAAAGGAGAGGGAGATGGAGAAAAAAACACTCTACGTAAGCAGCGAGAAGCGGAAAAGGACAGTTTTAAAAACAATAAGCTGGCGCGTGGTCGCCACCCTGACCACAATGACCATCGTCTTTGCTTTCACCGGAGAAATTGTTCTCTCGCTCGGGGTTGGATTTGTCGAGGTAATAGCCAAAATGCTCCTCTACTACCTTCACGAGAGAGTCTGGCACATGGTAAGCTGGGGCACAGAGAAGCACCCTCTCTCCTCGATTCCTGTAAAACGCGAACTCGAGCCTGAAGACATGGAGATAATAAAAAGGCAGCTTCGCGACATGGGCTATCTAGACTGAGCCTTCCCTTTTTTTCTCGATTTCTCGTCAAAAAATGGGGACATGATATCTATTTCCTTATTTTTTTTGCTTGAAACGATTAGAGAAAAAGAGGGTGAAAGGCCAAGGGTTAAAGGTTAACGGGAAAAAGGAAGAGGCGGGAAAGGATTAAAGGGAGAAAAAGCGATAAATGATCAATGGGGAAGATGCAACGGATGTCTTTGCGAGGCACGGAGTGCCGAAGCAATCCCCTACATGTGGCGCCAACCAAGGGATTGCTTCGCCCTTTCAGGGCTCGCAATGACGGGTCGATGTCATCTTTATCCCACCACTTGGGGACGATATCTTGCACTTATTACCCGGTAAATGCTGCTCAGGTCTCGGTGGGAGCAGACATCAATCCATCCTTCCTCGAAGAGGGATAAAACCTTATCCCTCTGGCCGTATCCAATCTCAATGATGAGCATACCACCAGGCTTGAGGAAAAGTGGAGAACCCTTTACCAGCTTTTCAATAAATTCGAGGCCTGTTTTTCCCCCAACCAGGGCGCTTTTCGGCTCGTGGCCCCTGATTGAGGGAGAAAGCTCCTCCCACTCCTTCTCTAAAACATAAGGCGGGTTGGAGACAATGAAATCACACTTTCCCTCGAGATTGAGCCTTTTAAGCGGCGTGAAAAGGCTGCCTTTCGCGAAGGTGATGTTGTTAATTTTTTCATCTGAGGTACTCAACCGGCGGCATCCTGATTCCGGCGCTTCCTGTCCTTGGAGTTTAAATCTCCTTATTTTTGCTAAAGAGGAACTGGATGTAATCTTCAGGGCATTCATCCGGGCGAGCTTGAGCGCTCTCTCAGAAATATCGGTGGCCACAATCTCTGCCTGAGGTAATTCAGCCGCAAGCGAAATGGCGATATTGCCGCAGCCTGTTCCGATATCCACAATAATCTGCCTCTTCCCGGAGGAAAACTCGACAACCTTCTCTACCACCAGCTCTGTCTCGGGGCGTGGTATAAAAACTCCCGGCAATATCTTAAAAGGAATCGACCAGAACTCCTTTTTCCCTGTCAGGTAGGCAAGAGGCACTCCGGAGCGGCGCTTCTCAACCAGAGCGAAAAACTTTCTCTTCTGTGCTTCTGAGAGCTTCTTTTCTGGAGACGAGAAAAATCTCTGCTCAGAAATGCCAGTTGCATGCAAAAGAAGAAGTTTCGCCTCTAGATAGGGATCGGGACAATCCTCCAAAAGCCGCATCCCCTCCAAAAAAACCTCCCTTATTGTTATTGTGGGGGTCAGGTCTTGCATTATAACACCTGTGGAAAAATCTGTGGAAAAATCAGCATCAGACCTTCCATTCCCCCACCTGGGTAACCTTTTCTCGCCTTAATCCTTTCTCGCTCTCTTTCTCGCAAATCTTCCCCCCTCACTCTTCACTGTTTACTTTCTTACTTTAACGCCTTCTCGCCTTAATTGTTATAATGTAAGACCTGACCCCAAATGGACTGCCAGGGCTTCGATAATATCGTCCAGGTCTCCGTCAAGCACACTGTCCAGCTTGTGGAGGGTAAGGTTCAGGCGGTGGTCGGTCACACGCGACTGGGGAAAATTGTATGTCCTTATCTTCTCACTCCTCTCGCCTGTGCCCACCTGCTGTTTGCGGTTCCTGGCAATCTCAGCCTGCTGCTCCCTCTGGGCCATATCAAGAAGCCTTGAGCGCAGAATGCGGAGCGCCTTCTCCTTGTTTCGGTGCTGCGACTTTTCATCCTGGCAGCTCACCACCATGCCTGAAGGAAGATGAGTTATCCTGATAGCAGTGTAGTTGCGGTTTACGTTCTGCCCCCCAGGCCCTGAAGCGCCAAAAGCCTCAATACGAAGCTCCCGGGGGTCAAGATGAACATCAACCTCATCAGCTTCAGGAAGCACAGCCACAGTCACAGTCGAGGTGTGAATCCTGCCTGAAGCTTCTGTCTCCGGCACCCGCTGCACCCGGTGCACGCCGCTCTCATACTTGAGGAGGCTGTAGACTCTCTTGCCCTTTATGTTGGCAATAATCTCTTTTATCCCTCCGATGGGCGAGTAGCTTGTGTTCATGACCTCAATTTTCCACCCTTTTTTCTCTGCAAACCGCGCGTACATGCGCAAAAGTTCCTGAGCAAAGAGGGAGGCTTCATCACCCCCTGCACCTGCCCGTATCTCCAGGAAGACGTTTCTTTCGTCGTTCGGGTCACGGGGAAGGAGCAATACCTTAAGCTCCTCCTCGAGTTTCTTCTCCCTTGCGCTCAGCTCCTTGAGCTCTGATTCAGCAAGCTTTTTCAGCTCTGAGTCCGAGCTGGAATCCTCAAGGATTTCCTCGGCCTGAGCAATGTCTTTCTTTGTTTTCTTGTAGGCCTCGTACTTCTTGACAATGGGCTCCAGACGTGCACGCTCCTTGGAGATTTCTCTGATTTTTCTCGGGTCTGAGATATTGGCGGGATCAGATAGAGAGAGGGTGAGTTGGTGATACTTCTCTTCTATATTGTCTAATTCCTGAAACATGTCTCCTATTTTTTATAGTCGCCATATTTCTTCCTGAATTTTTCAACACGGCCAGCGCTGTCAACGAATTTCTGTTTCCCGGTAAAAAATGGATGGCACTGTGAACAAATCTCTACCCTGATTTCCTTCTTGGTGGAGCGGGTTTGAAAAGTGTTCCCGCAGGCACATGTAACCGTGGTCTCCATGTAATCCGGATGAATATCTTTCTTCATCAAGCTTTCTCCTTCTTTGCGAGGTAATTTCTCATGGCGAGTACACCACCCATCAACGATGAAAATGACCTTGTCATTGCGAGGCACGAGGTGCCGCGGCAATCCTATGCACTGGCGGATATGATGAGATTACCACGCCCTTTCAGGGCTCGCAACGACGGATTGCTTCGCTACGCTCGC
>JBHIDX010000104.1:0-4526 GCA_046760305.1 Candidatus Aminicenantales bacterium | reverse complement strand
ACTCGGGAATGAATCCGGGAAGGGGGAATCGCTCGCTTCGGGTTTTTAACGCCGTGGGTCTCCGCCCGCAAGCATAGGGGACCCCTCGTCGCCCGGTCATGAGAGCCTTTGGGAATACACATTTGCTCAAACAATACCTTCAGCGCATCCTGAACATGGTGTACGAAAGCCAGGAGGGCGATGATGGGTGCGGAGCGAGGACGGAGACCCACTCGCCCCATACACTTGAGCGGGGAGGGAGGGGCATTTTTCAAGGGGGGAGGCATTCATCATCACGGCAAAGAGGTGAATTAGCTACTTCTTCTCAGCTTCTTCCTTTCCGTATCCAGAAGGAACGACTGCCCAGGCAATTATGTAAAATACGACCATGGGCACCAGAGCTGAGAGAAGGGCGATACCCACAAAAATAAGTCTCACCAGGCTGACATCAACATCAAAATATTCGGCAAGTCCTCCGCACACTCCGCCTATCATCTTCTGTTTTTCTGAGCGGAAAAGCTTCTTAGGCACTTTCTTTCTCCCTCAACAATGTCAGTGAGACTTTCACCAAAGACTCACTGCTAGGAGAAGAAGTTACGCATCTTGTATTTCGTAATCATTCTTCTCATTTACAAAATACGAAACTTGTGAAAAAAAGTTCATTAATCTCCGAACTTAATTCCCTGGGCCAGAGGGAGTTCTTTTGACCAGTTTATGGTGTTTGTCTGCCTTCTCATGTAGCCCTTCCAGGCATCAGAGCCTGATTCGCGGCCTCCTCCTGTCTCTTTCTCGCCACCGAAAGCGCCACCGATTTCTGCGCCTGAAGTGCCGATGTTTACGTTGGCAATCCCGCAGTCAGAGCCCTCATGAGAGAGGAACTTCTCGGCGGTGATAAGACTGGCAGTGAAAATAGCACTGGAAAGTCCCTGTGGTACCTCGTTATGGAGGCGGATTGCTTGTTCAAAATCTTCATACTCGAGAAGGTAAAGGATGGGAGCAAATGTTTCCTGGTGGACAATCTCGGTCTGAGAAGGCATGCTGACGATAGCCGGCAGGACGAAGAGTGGACCTTTCCCGGGCAGGGGTTGTCCTCCATAAAGGATTTCCCCTCCCTGCTCTTTTGCTTTCTCCAGCGCCGCCATCATCTGCCTCACAGCAGCCTCATTCACCAGCGGTCCCATCAGTATCCCTTCTTCAATGGGATTCCCTATCCGAACTTGTTTGTAGGCATCGATAATTCTTGCTGTCAATTCCTTCAAAACAGACTTATGGACGATGAGTCGCCTGGTGGTGGTACAGCGCTGTCCGGCAGTACCGAGAGCCCCAAAAAGAATTGTCCTCACTGCCATATCAAGGTCTGCATCTTCGGCAACGATGATGGCATTATTCCCGCCCAACTCGAGGATGGTACGGCCGAAGCGGCGGGCAACTGCTTCAGCCACTCTTCTCCCCATCTGGGTCGAGCCGGTAAAAGAAATGAGGGGAAGTCGCTTGTCGTTGATCATCATCTCTCCCACAACACTGCCGCGGCCGATGAGAAGGGAAAATATTCCTTCCAGGTTATGGTCAGCCATTACCCTGTTGGCCACATGCTGGACCGCGATGGCAGTGAGGGGTGTCTCTGAGGAAGGTTTCCAGACCACAGTATCTCCGCAGACTGCAGCGATAGCTGCGTTCCAGGACCAGACAGCAACAGGAAAATTAAAGGCAGTTATTACTCCGATGGCACCCAGGGGATGCCACTGCTCGTACATACGGTGCCGGGGACGCTCTGAATGAATGGTAAGACCATAGAGCTGGCGGGAAAGGCCGACGGCAAAATCACATATATCTATCATCTCCTGAACCTCCCCCCTCCCTTCTTCCTTAATCTTCCCCATCTCCAGGGTAACAAGCTCTCCCAGCGGCTCCTTTATCTCTCTCAGTGCCTGTCCCAGGTCTCTCACTACCTGTCCTCGCCGGGGAGCGGGAACCATTCGCCATTTTTTGAAAGCGGTTTCTGCCTGGCTTACCACCTGCTCATAGGTTGATTTTGTGGCCTGGATGACTCTGGCCAATGGCTGGCCATCTGTCGGGTTGTAGGAGACGAGCTCTTCGCCCTCAGGGTCTTCAAACCAGGCATTCGGACCAGCACACGCTCCGCAATTAACCTCTTTGATACCGAGTTTATCGAGTAGCACTTTCATTTACTGCTCCTTTCTCTCCTGACTCACTTTTCCGCCATGAAAGGATAGCGATAGCCTCGAGGGGGGTTGAGATTTTCTTTTACTGCCCGGGCACTTGTCCAGCGGAGAAGATTCAGGTAGGAGCCGGCTTTATCATTGGTGCCTGAGCCCCTGGCTCCGCCAAAAGGCTGCTGGCTGACCACAGCTCCGGTGGGTTTGTCATTGATGTAGAAGTTACCCGCTGCATGCCTCAGGGCTTTGTAAGCCTGGTCAACGGCCTTCCTGTCCCGGGCAAAAATACTGCCAGTAAGACCGTAGGGCGAGGTTGAATCGCAGAGGTTAAGAGTTTCAGCGTATTCCTTTTCATCATAAACGAACACGGTGAGCACAGGCCCGAATATTTCCTCTTCCATTAACTTATGCCTCGGGTTCCGGGTCACGACCAGGGTTGGCTCGATAAAGTAGCCTCTTGAATCATCGTATTTTCCGCCACAGACTATTTCTGTCTCTTCAGACTGCCTGGCGTATTCGATGTATTCAACGATGCTCTCAAAAGCAAGCTTGTCGATGACAGCCGCAATAAAGTTCGAAAAATCAGTAACATCGCCCATTTTGATCGTTTCTATTTCAGCCACAAGCCGCTCTTTAATCTCAGGCCAGAGATTATCCGGGATGTATGCTCGGCTGGCTGCTGAACACTTCTGTCCCTGGTACTCGTAGGCTCCTCTTAACAGGGCGGTAACGACTTCTTCAGGGTCTGCAGAGGCGTGGACAAAAACAAAATCCTTCCCCCCTGTCTCACCCACGATCCTCGGGTAACTGCGGTATGTGGTAATGTTAGCTCCGATGGTCTTCCACATCGACTGAAAAACGACAGTACTACCAGTAAAGTGAACGCCGGCCAGGTCAGGCTTTTCAAGCACCGGGTCACCTACATAGCGGCCTGGGCCAGGAATAAAGTTAATAACACCATCAGGCAGACCTGCCTCTTTCCAAAGCTGAGTTAAGAAATAAGCTGAATAGACAGCCGAAGAAGCTGGTTTCCAGAGAACTGTATTGCCCATCATGGCTGGAGAAGTGGGAAGATTACCGGCAATTGAAGTAAAGTTAAAAGGCGTGACAGCAAAAACAAATCCTTCCAGAGCACGATACTCCATGTAGTTCCACTGACCAGGAGCTGAATCTGGCTGCTGTGCATATATGTGGCTCATGTAATAGGGGTTGAAGCGGTAAAAATCAATAAGCTCGCAGGCTGAATCTATCTCTGCCTGATGGACTGTTTTCGATTGACAGAGCATCGTTGCCGCATTCAGAATGTAGCGGTACTTTGTGGACAGGAGCTCGGCTGCGCGGAGAAAGACTGCGGCCCTGGAAACCCAGTCTGTCTCTGACCACTCTTTCCAGGCCTGCTTGGCAGCCTGAACTGCCCTCTCAATCTCTTTTGGCCCGGCCTTGTGGTAGCGGCCGAGCAAATGGCGGTGGTCATGCGGACATCGGCAGTCGCTTAATTCTCCGCTTCGAACTTCCTCTCCCCCGATGATGAGAGGAATTTCAATCTCCTCGTCCAGCATCTTCTTTAATTGGGTTTTAATCGCTTCCCGTTCCGCAGAACCGGGCTCATAACTGTAAATAGGCTCATTCTTGGGAACAGGAACTCTTATGAGTGCGTTGTGCATTTCATCCTCCTTCTTAACCTGAACTATTACCTGTGCTAGAGACCAAGCTCACGGTGGATATCCTGCATGGCTTTCAAACACAGAGAAAGAAAATCATCCAAATCCATGGGGATATTCCGGCACTGTTCAATGTCTTCCCGGCGGGCACCCCGGGCAAAGCTCTTCTCCTTATACCTTCGCTTTAAAAAGCCGAGGTCAACCTCTTTGAGTTTTTTACTGGGGTGCATCAAGGTGGCAGCTATAATCAGACCAGTGAGGGGGTCGATGGAAAAAATTGACCAGTCCATCTCACTCTGACATTCCACCTGACCGGCATGTGCCTTGATAGCTTGGATGATATCATGCTCAAGGCCCTTCTTTTCCAGGATTTTCACTGTTTCAGTGGTATGAAGCTCGGGACTTTTCTCAGTAATCTCATAGTCGAGGTCATGGAGAATTCCAGCTAGGCCCCACTTCTCTACATCCCTGCCCAAACGGGCGGCAACAGCTCTCATGCAGGCTTCAACTGCGAGCGAATGTTTAACAAGATTCTTATTTTTCAGGTGTTCCTTAACAAGTGCCAGCGCTTCTTCTCTTGTCATCAATAAAGCTCCTTCTTACCCAAATTTATTTATATATTAAAATAACCAAAACCATGCCCTTGGTCAACGAATAATAATTCATAAGCATCTCTAATTCCGTAATAAATTTGCACTGAAAAAGGACC
>JBHIDX010000103.1:0-4649 GCA_046760305.1 Candidatus Aminicenantales bacterium | reverse complement strand
CAACTAGCTGTAAATGCATATATTAACCTCATATTTCCCCCGAAAATAGGCCTTAGGTGAGCATTTTTGGCCCCCAAAAGCAGTCTCTAAGAGAAGGTCGAACACCCCTCGCAATGCCTACGCGGCGGATATCATAAACTCGTGAAGGGAAAAGAGAGAGATCGGATTATTGATACCCAGGCATTGATGAAGCTTACGGGTATAGAGAATTTCAGGCGCCTCCAACTTGATTATGATTCCTGGATTGAATCCGCCCTGGAGAGAATGAACTAAAGCGCGAGAGTCGCTGGACCGAGAGTGTGGCGGTGGGAACAAAGGAGTTTGTGGGGGGAATTAAGAAGAGGCTGGGTGGCGAAGCGAATTATCGAGCTGTCCGCAGAGAGCAGGCCTGTTATATGCTGAAGGAGGAGGAGCCTTAGAGGGGTGTTTTTATAGGAAAAAAGGCGGTTCTAAGGCTGAATTTGAGGGGAAAAATTGATTTATCTCTATTAATATCAATAATTTCTGCTAGCCAAACTAGAATAAGGAATAGAATAAGGAATCCACAACCAATGAAAATGTGATAATGCAAGACCTGACCCCCCTGGGGAGGGGAATTCACCCCCAAGTTCATCTTATGAGGCGATTGAATAGGTTATCCTTTTATATGAAAATTTTCGGGTAGAAGAAGTAATATACTATAAAGGAGTAATGTATGAGATTTCTTCGCCCTTTCAGGGCTCGCAATGACGGTAGGAATGAGTAAACCGGATGAATATCGAGGGAGTAAGAAAAGTTTTTTTCATGATAGAGAGTGTTCTTTCCTGAAAATGTGATAATGCAAGACCTGACCCCAGTAAGGAAGAGAGATGCTGCCGTTCAGGGATCCGAATAAAGAAACGCAGCGCAGGGAAATCGACCTGCTCGAGTACTGGCGGATTATACTCAAAAGAAAGTGGGTCGGGATCTCCTTTGCCTCGCTCGTTGTCATCCTTGCCGCCCTCATGACCTTCACCACTACCCCACTCTACAAGGCCTCGGCGAATATCATCATCGAAGAGCAGGGCTCGAACATGCTCAGCATCCAGGAGATGTTCAGCTCTTCTTATCCCCGCTACGATTATATGAACCAGTATTTCAACACCCAGCTTCGGGTGCTTAAAAGCAGGACACTTGCCGAGAGGGTGGCGCGGCGCATGGACCTGGGGAGAAGGCCTGAGATTATCGAGGCCCGGAAAGGTAAAAAAGGGGTCATCCAGACTGTTAAGGACTACATGGTCTACATTATCTCGCTCAAGTTTGTGAAAAAAATGCTGGGGGGAGAAAAGAAGGAGGTGGCTCAGCCCCCTGAGCCTTCCTACAGACCCGACCCCTACTCTCGGCTGGCTTTTATTGTGCTCGGGGGCCTGGATATTGAGCCGGTAGAAGAGACGCGGGTGGTGAAGGTAAGTTACATCTCTCCCTACCCTGTGCTGTGTGCGGATATCGTCAACACCATTGTCGATGAATTCATCAACTACTCGATAGAGACGCGCTATGAGGCAACCCAGCAGGCGTATGAGTTTCTCAACTCCCAGATCGAGCAGCTCAGGGAGGAGCTGGCAGCCAGGGAGAGGGAGCTTCAGAAGTACGGAGAAGAGAAGAAAATCTTTTTCCTCAATGAGAAGGAAAGCACGGTTGTGTCCAAGTTTGCCGAACTCAACAATGCCTATACTCAGGCACAGATTGACCGCATAGGGAAAGAGGCCAGTTACCGTGAGCTTAAGGCCCTGAAAGTGGATGCGCTGCCGCCTTATGTGGACAACCCGGTTATCCAGAGCCTGAGGGAAGAATACATGAGGCTCAAAAGCGAATACAGGGAAAAGAGCAAGATATTCAAGTCCGACTATCCGGAAATGGTAAAGCTTCAGGCAAAGATCGAGGGGCTGAGGGAAGAGCTGGAAAAAGAACTCAGGAAAGCGGTGGAGGCGGCAGAGGCAGATTACCGCTCGGCATTGAACAAGGAGAAGTCCCTTGAAGTGCTGCTCGACTCCCAGCGTGAAGATGTAATCATGACCAACTCGAACGCGATTCTTTATAAAAGCCTCCAGATCGAGGTCGAGAACAAGCGAGCGCTTCTCAACTCGCTGGTGGCCAAACAGAACGAGACCCTGGTTTCGGCGCGGCTGAGCGGACTTAAGACAAGCAATATCCGGGTTATCGACAAGGCGCTCGTGCCTAAAAAGCCAGTTGCTCCCAACAAGAAGCGAAACATGATGTGGGCGCTTTTTCTGGGAATTTTTGGAGGGCTGGGAATAATTTTTCTGGTTGATTATCTGGATAATACGATTAAAGGGCCGGAAGAGGTGGAGAGGCTGACAGGACTTCCCTCCCTGGGCATAATCCCTTTCTACATTCCCAATGGCGGCCGGAGAAAAGGGCCTTACGGAAAATATTATTACAGCGGATACTATTATGGGGGATACAGAAATGGCGGGAAGTATTATGACGGCGATGGCTACCGCTCAAAGAGAGGATATAGGGGGTATTACAGGGGAAGCAACCTGGCGCCGCAGACAAAGCACATCGAACTCATAAACTATTTTTATCCCAAGTTCTTTATTGCCGAGGATTACAGGACAGTGAGGACCTCGCTTCTGCTCTCGCAGGGTGACCGCAAGCCGAGAGTGATAACGTTTTTGAGCTCGATGCCCAAGGAAGGGAAGACATCCAATGTGGTTAATACAGCGGTCTCTTTCTCGCAACTTAATATCAAAGTGTTGATCATTGATGCGGATTTGAGGAAGCCGCGGGTGCATAAGATTTTTAAGCTCAAGAACAAGGTGGGGCTGAGTAATTATTTAATAGGGACGGGTACGATTGACGAGGTGGTGCAGAAGACGGCTGTGGAAAATCTGTTTATCATTCCCTGCGGTCCCAAGCCTCCCAACCCGGCAGAGCTTCTTAATTCGCACCGGATGAAGGACCTGGTAAGGGAGGCGAGAGAGAAGTTTTCGGTGGTCTTGATCGATACGCCGCCGCTGATGGCTGTTATCGACGGGGTTGTGGTCAGCACGCTGGCAGATGGGGCGGTTTATATTATCCAGGCTGGGAAGACGCCAAGGAAGCCGTTTCTCAGGTGTGTGGAGAAGCTGAAGAATGCGAAGATACATATTTTTGGCGTGCTCTATAATGAGGCAAAGCTTGAGCGGAGGTCATCTTATTATAACGCCTACTATCAGTATCATTATTATTATGCTTCGGATGAGGAGGAGCATGGCGGGAGAGGAGCGGGAGGAGGAATGGCAAGAGTAGGAGGAAGAGCAGGAGGCGGAATAGTAAGAGCAGAAGGAGGCGGAAGAGAGGGAGGAGTAAGAGGAGGAAGAGAGATAAGAAGAGGCAGAACAGGAGAAAGCAGAAGCGGATGGACTGGAAACGGGAGGAGTGTGAGGCAGAGAGATGAATGGGGAGATGGACGGAGAATCAGACGTGATTTTAACCGGGAAGATAAAGGAGGAATTAGAGGGAATTCTGACCGGAGCTATGGAGAAAGGCACAGAGAGAGAGATTGGCCAGAATACAGTCAGGATTTCGAGCATGGAGATGGAGGAAGATATATGCCTCCCCCCTACCCTCCTGAAGGCTACGATTTTTACCCGCCCCGTAAGAAAAAATTCCGCATAAGAATCTTCCGCTAGGGTCAGGTCTTACATTCCAACATCTGTGGAAAACTCTACTCGTGAATATCCCCGGTCGGTGCCTATGGCTTATGTTTGAATTGAGGAAAATCTCTAGAGGTAACCTTTTCCTTTCAGATAATTCTTTATTTTATCAGCTAGAGCCGCGGCTTCTTTTTTAAACTCAACAAAATCATCCCTGGTAAATATGTAAGAGGGATTGTAGTCAGCTTCTTCCCTGTACTTCATCAACTTTGAAAATATATGGGAATCTTTAGAGTCAAAAATCCCTTCCTTTACGAAATGAAGAGCGAAGAGGCGGAGAGCTCCCTCATGGCTTTTGGGTTCAAATCCTTCTGTTAAAAGAAGTGCTCTTATATTGTATAAAAGGAAGTAGTAGAGCCTTGAAAGGGCATCGTTCAAAAAACCATTATTAAATAGAAGATTGGCAGCGCCAATCGCTGTTCCTGCTCTTCTCATTTCTTCATGAATATTTTCTTTTTTATTTTCTTCTCTCACAGTGATATACCCTCCATTTCGATATCGAGGGCTATCCTTCTTTCCCGTTTTTTTAGACGATTGAAATCTTCCTCTGAAAGTACAAGAACGGATAATGGAACAAGATACGTGAATTCGAGTTCAGCCACTTTGTCTAATATCAATCTTTTTTGTTCTTTTGTGAGTCCTTTGATTATGATTGCTATATCAATATCAGATTGATGATGATAGTCACTTCTTGCTTTTGATCCATAGAGGATTAATTTTACATTAAGGTCACCAACGAAGTTCTTCAGGAAATCTTTCAGTTTCATTATGGTACTTTTCTCTTTTGATGTTAAAGTATTAATATCCATCTCAATCACAGCATCTATTCTTAATATAGTTTTTTAAGGTTGTTTCAGCTTCGTAGCTTCATTCTATCATAAGGATTATAGGGAGGAAATAGAATTTTTTAATTAGTAAGCATCTTTTTTCCGTGATAATCAAGCATAATATTAAAAGGAAGAAGAAAAA
>JBHIDX010000102.1:0-4682 GCA_046760305.1 Candidatus Aminicenantales bacterium | reverse complement strand
CCGTAATTGTAGTTTGGCTAGCGCATTTGCATGAAAAAAAAGGAATTAGGTCAATTTTATGCCCCTTTTTTGCTCTTAAAACTCACTTTTTGGCCCCAAAAAAGACAATTTAAGGAGGTTAACTCTCGATTTTCGATATCAGATTATGTAAGCGGGGGCGCGCTGGCTTGAGGGTCATGAAAGAATTAATTAATTTTCAAAAAAATCCAAATTTTCCTTGACAAGAGATTTTCTTGTTTATATGATATCAGGGAAAATTAAATAGGGAGGGAAGCATGCTAAAATTAGCAAGGTCAAAAGAAGTTGCAGTTGTTGCCCTTGTAACATTCATTATCTTCTGCTCAAATTACATCTTTGCAGCCAAAGCAAATACCGGTAACCTCATTGGTTTTGTGTATGCTGAAGATGGAACAACTCCGGTTGAAGGCGCAGTGCTTAAGGCAAGAAATATCTCTACAGGAAAAGTCTATAAAAGCACCAAAACAGACGAGCTTGGAATGTTCAAAATCGAACTCCAACAGGGCACCTACATTGCTGGCGTGAGCACAAATGAAGGTGATTTCAACCTCTCCGGCCTTATCGGAATCAAAGCCAACGAAACGGCCAAGATTTCCCTCGCACTCAAACCAGGTGCTACTCCACCAGCCGCAGGTGCAGCTGCCGGAGGACTGGCTGCATTCTTCACTTCTGGCATTGGAATCGCAATCATCATAGCTGCAACTGCTGCTATCCTCTATCTGGTAGTCTCCCTGACCGAAAAAGAAGCTGAAACATCTCCATTCAAGAAGTAAAAGGAAAGCTCAGGCGCGGCGCGGGAAAAAACGGGGTAGATAAAAGCGGCAAGAAAGAGGAAGAAGAGGAGAAAAAGCTAAAAAGAGGCCAGGGGACTGAAAAAAGATAGAAAATCAAGGCGCAAAAAATCAAATGTTCAATCAAGCGCCAGATAAAATATAGATAAAGCTAAATTTCTTATCTAAACAGCCAAAAGGGGGAAGAGGGAACGCGGTAAAAAATTATTTTCGCTACTTTAATGCCTCTTTTTCGCTATAATTGTAGTTTGGCTAGCGTATTTGCTTGAAAAAAAAGGAGTTAGACAATTTTTATACCCCTTTTTCGCTCTTAAAATTCACTTTTTAACCCCAAAAAGGTCGATGTAAGGGGATGGGATCAACTCTCGGTTTTTGATATCTGATGATGGAAGGGGGATGCGCTGGCCTGATTTATAATTGTAGGATTTATAATTGTGCTTTGGTTAGCGTATTTGTATCTATCTCTTAAAAGGGGACTCTTCGGGCTCTGAAGGCTCGGTGATAACAAATCCGTAGAAAATAGCACCTGCACCAGCGATGATTGAAGCCAGCCCGTAAGGCGCCATGAAATAGCCCAGCTTCTTGCCGCAGACAAGATAGATAAAATCGCCAACCTCAACCGGCCGCTCAACTTCCACCAGCGGCGTCTGTCCTGCCAGCGCCCTCTTCACATAAGTGCCGTTGAGCCTCAAACCCTTAACCTTCTGGAAGAAATTCGTCACATATCCCCTTACATGAATCTCATCGCCTATCTGCAGCAAACCGATGATCAGGTAAACCGCTGCCTCGTTTGTTTGCGGGAGGTAGTTTATAACTTTTCCCACTCGCACTTCCCAGACTTCATCTTCCCACTCAGTCTTTTTCCTTTCACCTTCATCTCCGGCTCTGGTGTTAAACCCGATTCTCCTTATCCTTCTCACTCCCTTGGGCGGATTTTCTCCGTAAACATCCTGAATGGCATCAGCAACTTCCCTCTTATATGGACTGAGGCTGAAGGATATCTTGGCCACCTGGTTTTCCTTTATGCCAATCAATTTATCGGTGTTGAAATTCCCTTCCAGGGTGGATACACCAAGGAGATATGTCCCTGCTCGAAGCCCGGTTATAAAAAAAGCTCCCCGGGAATCGGTCGGACCGCTGGCAGTTATTAGGCCGGTGTTAATGTTTTTCAGCTTAACAACCGCGCCTTTTACCGGAGTTGTTCTATCCGGTCCATACACATAACCTGTCATCGAGCCCATCCCCTGAGGCGCCGTGGAAACATATTGGGTTTGGGGCGCAGAAAAAACCTGAAGGGGTAACACCAGATATATGCTTATGATAATGCTTATGATAAAGAAAGAAATAATAACAACTTCCTTTCCCGCTCTCATCACATTACTCCTTAAATAAAACCTTTAAAATTTGTTTTATTTCCGACTTTTAATCGAGATGTCAAACTCAACTTTTCCCCATTGATTCTCTTGCTTCTATCCTCCCAGAAAAGCGTAAACCATACAATTACCTCTAAAGGTGATTTTCTCTCCCCCCAAAAGGCTAGTCTTATTTAGAGGTCAGGTGTTATAATGTAAGACCTGACCCCATTTTTTCCGCTCGTTTATCCTTATCTTCTGCAGCTGGCACACATATTCAGGTATCTTTCCCAGCACTCCCTGCGCAAAGGCCGCATTAACCGGACATATCATGCACTCCTCCACCTCCGGGCATAAAAAGCATTTCATCCGGGGAGTGGAATAATTATCCACCGAGAGCCAGGAATAGTTTGATGAGACCCGGGGATAGATGTTTTGATGATTATCGATAAAATTATCCAGAGCACCGAAATAATATTTTTCATATTCTTGACTCTCTTCTTTCCTCTCCCTTCCCCAGAAAAAGTCATAGAAAAGAGAGCAGCCCCACACTCCTCCGTCAGGAAGCACAGACAGCCTATCGCTTCCTGCCGCACAGTAGAAGATTCCTTTTCTGCGCCCATCTCTTAGATTAACCACAGGAATTGTCCCCTCTTTCCTATAATGCTCGAGAGTGATCTTTCGTGTTTTTCTCAGTTGATTTTCAAGTTTCTGGAGCGAACCAGTGTTCCAGGGTTCAAGGATGGAGAGAGAAATGCGGATATTCTGGACGCCGAGGCCAAGG
The DNA here is from genome assembly GCA_046760305.1 of Candidatus Aminicenantales bacterium. Classification (GTDB taxonomy): domain Bacteria; phylum Acidobacteriota; class Aminicenantia; order Aminicenantales; family Aminicenantaceae; genus JBHIDX01. The sequence continues at coordinate 1,737 of JBHIDX010000102.1, read as the reverse complement.
ATAAATTCAATCGATTCCGCCAGATAACCGACTGTTCTGGGAGAAAAGACGCTGTTTATTTCAAGCTCAATGTCTGGACAGTCAAGCAATCTCTTTATGTTAAATACAGCTTTTTTAAAACTCCCCTTTTTTCTGGAGATATCCTGGGCAAGGCCATCAAAACTAAACTCAACTGAAAAGGAATTTTCATTGAAAAATCCCATCATTTCCGGGGTGAGAAGGCTTCCGTTTGTGGTTATTGAGTATTCCGCCCTTTTTTTGAGCTCCGCGTTTTTTCCCTTGAGGAAATTTACGGCATCCCTTATCAGCTCAAAACAGAGAAGTGGTTCCCCTCCGTAGAAACTAACGTAATATTCTCTGGTCAGAAAGGGCGAAAAAAAAGCAATTGATTTTCTGGCAGTGGAATAATCCATGGAGCCCGCGTTTTTCTTTCTATAACAGTAGATGCAGTTGTAATTGCACTCATTGCTGACGACCAGAGTTAGACTGCGGATTTTCATATCACCGGGGGCACCGGGGGTCAGGTCTTACATTCCAACACCTGTGGAAAACTCCTCCTCAGCCAGGGTCAGGTCTCTTCCCTCCTTTCTTTTCACCTCCTACTTCTGACCATTCCTTTCTTCTAATTCTTCACTTCTATCTAGCATGTAGAAAACTTGAATCTTCTCCCCATATTTATTATTTCTATCGTTCCACAAGTGTTGTTATGCTGCACGGCATCACAAGTGTTGGAATGTAAGACCTGACCCCCATTGGCTTTGTCCCAAAGTGAGGGAATAAAAGCCTTTACAAATGAGAAAAGGAAGCAGGCAACTCGCCATTGCGAGCGGCCGTAGGGAGCGCGGCAATCCCATCATAGGCGCCATAGGGAAGACGAGTAGTACCTCTCTTAATGTATGGGATTGCCACGGCACTGCGTGCCTCGCAATGACAACCTCCGCCATATGCCCATATGCATGGAATAGCTCTCTCGCTCCGCTCCTCGCAATGACACCGCACCGCTACTTCGGGACGAGGCAAAAAGTCAGATTACGATTTTTGTTTTAGGAGGACATACCTGGCCTCTCCCGGGCTGCTTTTCCCCTCTAAAAGTTCTATCGAGGTACCTAATCGCTCCCTGTGCCCTTTCCTTTAAATCTCCAGCCGGTAAAGCCTTAACTGCCTCCTCGAGCTCTTCCAGGCATTTTTTTACATTCGGTGTGACGCTGATTGTCTTGCTCTTGGCCATCTTTTCTCCTTTCTTTATTTTTGGGGGTCAGGTCTTACATTCCAACACCTGTGGAAAACTCCTCCTCAGCCAGGGTCAGGTCTCTTCCCTCCTTTCTTTTCACCTCCTACTTCTGACCATTCCTTTCTTCTAATTCTTCACTTCTATCTAGCATGTAGAAAACTTGAATCTTCTCCCCATATTTATTATTTCTATCGTTCCACAAGTGTTGTTATGCTGCACGGCATCACAAGTGTTGGAATGTAAGACCTGACCCCCAAATGATTTCTTTAAAACGCTTTTCGTTCCTTACCCCGTCAAAGTTTCTGTCGAGGTCTATATACCTGCGGTAGATGAATCTTTTTTTTCTGGTCGTAGTTTTTTCAAACAGAGATTCCAGGTATCTGTAGCCCGACTCTTTCTCTCCCAATCCCAGGTAGATAGAAGCTAATGCCAGCTCGTCCTTATATATCTCAGGGGATAAAAGCGTGAGCTCTTCTGCAATCCTTCGGGCTTCCGCCGCTGCATCC
>JBHIDX010000101.1:0-4711 GCA_046760305.1 Candidatus Aminicenantales bacterium | reverse complement strand
TATTAAGTTTATTAAGGGGACGGGCCTCGCTAATTTCATTTATATCAATAATATAGATGCAATTTAGGGCCTGATTTTATGCCTTAAACTTCATTTTTGGGGCCAAAAATCGGCTGTAAGAATTTCTAGTTTCACGAAGTTCGAATGAATCTTCATTATTTATTATTTTTCTCCCTTTTACTTTAATCCCGAGTTTCTTATGGATTTTTTCGACAAAATCTTTACTCCCAACTGCAACACTTTCTGTCCAGCGACTTTCTCTCTTGATGTTTTTTGCCCTTAGATACTCTTCGAGCAGCTCATCATAAATTTCTTTAAAGTTCTGACCATCGCCACCCATGATTTCTATCAATTTATGGTGGTCAATCAGAGTATACCTTTTCCTGCTGCCCGATATTTCCTGATATCCACAGTATGGCCATTGGCAAGGGTGCTCCACCACGCCTGCTCGTACCATATTCGTATCTATATAAACCATGCACATAACAAGATGGAGGTCAGTTTCCACTGCCGTTGCATGATAACGGTCCTCCCAGAAAGCGCCTCTTCTTTTTTTCCTGCGATTAAATTCCCAGGCTGTTCTTCCAGAGGCAAGATGTATTGCTTTAGCAATATCGTTGCTTTTTCTTTCGCATTGAGCGAGGAGATGAATGTGATTTGAGGTTACCATGTAATTCAATATTGAGATGTGAAATCGTTCTTTAGCCTGATAAAGCCATGACAGCCATCTTTTTCGGTCGTGATTGAATTTTAGCAGAAATTCTTTTTTATGACAGCGATGGGTGATATGCCAGGCGTATCCTGGAATGTAGTAACGTTTGGCTCTTGGCATGATGTTTTGTGTCTCTCTATGTTAAAGACGATTTTATACCCCTGAAAATCTCGTTTAAGGCCTTTTTTTGAGGCAAAATATTATGTAATTTGTTGATTGTAAATAAATTATCGCGGCCCGTCCCCTTTTTATTTTTTATCTTTTTATGGCCTTTAGAGAAATTTGAGAAATTTCTTCCAATCATAAAGAGAGAATCCACTGACAGCAGAAATTTTGTTAAAAAAGCAGTAAACTGGGCATTAAGACAAATCGGGAAGCCCAGCCTCACTCTGAATAGAAAAGCAGTTGAGACTGCCCGCGAGATTGAAGAGATAGGGATGAAGAGTTCTAAATGGATTGCTTCCGATGCTTTAAGAGAACTGACGGGTGAGGCAGTTCAGAAGAGGTTGAGAAAAAAGGCCTCTGAAGAAAAATAAGAATGTGAAAAAGAAGCATCTTTTTTTCCGAAAAGGCCTTTTTAATAAGAACTGGTGTATAATATAATAAACTAAATATTAAGATGGGAGCGGAAATATGCTTAGAGTAAAGCCGATCAGGCTTTCTTCTCTCCTTCTTTTGCCATTGCTGCTTCTTTTATTTTCAGGCGGTTGCGAATATTTTCTTCAGCTTGGAAAAGAATTTAAAGTAAAAGTATTATCATTATTCCCATTTGGGTATCCGGTATCCGGTGCTACGATAGAAGGTGGCGTAGATTGGGAATATTTCAATGTTCAAACAGACAGGAGGGGGGTTGCAGTTCTTCCGAAATATGCCCGGGGCTGGGTTGCTTTAATTTATAGAAACAATTATTTTCCCCTTCGTGTTGAGTCATTGTCACCACGAACATATTTTGTCAAGCAGACGCCCAAAGAATTCAGGCCAGTTGGAGAGGTAAAAGGGTGGAGTGTTCGATTTGATGAAGAAATGCTCATTACAGTCGATTATCAGGGGGGATATCATGTTTATTCCTATTATGATTATGGAATTACAGAGCTGGCCACTGCACAGCTGCCCGCTAAGGCAATAAGGGAGACACAGCTCCACGGAGACACACTCTGGTTCAGTACGCACAGTGACGGAATATATGTTTATTCTTTACAAAATCCGTACAATCCGCTGCAGTTATTCCACCTTGCGATTCCAGGATATCTGAGTTCATTTGCATTGAAGGATGGAATGGTGATTGTTGGCAACACGGGGGAGAATGACCCGGTGCGGGTCTACACTTACGATATGAATGGCCAGTGCGAGGAGATTGCGCAATTCGGATATTATTATGTGAGAAAAATAGAGCTTCGCGGTGATTACCTTATCCTCCTCAACGGCTGGAATTGTCAGCCTGTGGTGTATAACGTGAGTGATCCGGCCAATCCTTATCTCGTTTATGATAGCGGCGTAGTAGAGGAATATTATAATGGGTTTTTATACGGAAATTATTTAATCTTGACACCTCGAACCAGAGGAATACATGTAGAATTTCCTGTTAAGCATAAGATTATCGATCTATCCGACCCCGCCAGTCCTGTTACTGCAGGATTCCTTCCGGCAGATTCAGAACTTCTGGAATTCATCGATGACAACACTGCCGTGGGCAGATATTATTTATGGAGTGGAACTCCTTTATATGGTGGAGCTTTTACTGTTCTTAAAGGAAACATGAGCGATGGCTTCCACACTGTTGGCGTAATTACCGAAAATACATTCGCACAATCCTTTATGCACGAGGTTGAAGGCTACTTCCCTCCTTATTTCATCATCGGAGAGAAATTGTGGAAATTAGTAGATTAAACCTTAGATTAAACCTAGTTTGGCTAGCACATCTATTTGAAATTAAAGAAATTAACCTCATTTAATCCCCGAAAAAAGTCCTTAGAGATGCATTTTTGCCCCTCAAAAGCATCGTTTAAACAAAAAGCTCATTCCTATTAGAATGCATTTTTTGAGATGTTGACATCTAGCACGAAATATAATTTATTTTAACCGTCACCTAAACATTAAAAGAATTAAGGAGGGCGTGCATGAGTATTCGTTTTTACCGCAAAGTAGGCATTCTGGTTTTAGTCCTGTGTTTGATCCCTCATCTTGCTTTCACTCAGGCTCCTCAGAGTAAAAAGCCTGAGGGAATAGACCGACTGAAGGCACAAATTGAGCAGATAGTAAGGGGTTTAAAAGGCGAAATCGGAGTAGCAGTTAAACACCTGGAAACAGGGGAGGAGCTGTCGATAAACGGTGATACTTACTTTCCCATGGCCAGTGTGTTCAAGATTCCGATCCTGGTGGAGACCATGGCTCAGGTCAAGGAGGGCCGCTTCACTCTCGATGATGAAATAAGCCTTAAGAAAAACGACCTTCATTTCGGGAGCGGGATTCTCAATGACCTGGACGCTCCTGGCATCACCCTTTCCATCCACAACCTGATTAACCTCATGATGTTCATCAGTGACAATTCAGCCACTGATATCCTGCTTGAAATGGTTGGCCCTGAGAATGTAAACCGCCGGCTCAGGTCCTACGGCCTGGAGAAAATCACCGTCAACCGCACCTGCCACCATTTGATCATGGATTTCCTCGGCATGGATTACGAGAAGTACAAGAACCTTCCCCTGGAGGAAGCTGTTGAGGCTTTGAGAAAAGAGAGGAGAGAAAATCCTGAAGCGTTTAAGGAGGCGACGAAAAAATTCAGCCAGGTCATAAAGGACCAGAGTTCTCCTCGAGCCATGAACCATCTGCTGGAGCTCATATTTACCAAGCACATCCTGGATGAGGAAAGCTGCGAGTTCATCATCGATGTCATGCTGAGATGTCAGACCGGAGAGAGGAGGCTTAAGGGTGACCTGCCCGGTGGAGTCGAGGTGGCCCACAAAACAGGAACTATCGGAGGTACGGTCAATGATGCTGGCATCATCTACCTTCCCTATGATTTAGGATATGTGGCCATCACTGTTTTTACCAAGGACACCGAAGACGACACTGAGGATGTGGAGGATGTGATCGCCCAGATCGCACGCTTCGTCTACGATTACTTTACTTTTACGTTATGAGAAGCGAGGTTATGTGGGTTGTGAGGTCAGACCCTTGAAAAATTCAGAAGAGAAGGGAAAACGCTCAAAGGTGAGTGCAGGACTGCTCATGTTTCGCTTTGAAGAGGGGAAGCTTCAGGTCTTCCTCGTCCATCCAGGCGGACCTTTCTGGGCGAAAAAGGACAGAGGAGCATGGTCCATACCCAAAGGAGAGGTCGAAGAAGGTGATTCCCCGCAGGAGACAGCTCTGCGGGAATTTAAGGAGGAGACGGGTATTGAACCCGAGGGAGAGCTTTTTTACTTGGGCATGGTCAAACAGAAGGGAGGAAAGCTTGTTCATGCCTGGGCCTTTGAGGGCGATTATGACGAGAGCGTTCCTCTAAGAAGCAATGTTTTCACCATGGAATTCCCGCCGCATTCAGGAAAAATAAGAGAATTTCCCGAGGTTGACAGAGCTTCGTTTTTTGACTCTGAGGAATCTAAGCTGAAAATAAATCCAGCCCAGGTGGAGTTGATTGAAAGGCTGATAGAAATAATATCCAATCGAAACAGAGGGGATAAATAAAGAAATAAAGAGAAACAAAGAGAAATAAAGGGGGGAAATAAATAAAACGGAATAAAGGAATAAAGGGGACGTAGGGAATAAAGTGAATAAAGAATAAAGGGGACGGGCCTCAGTAAGTTATTCATAAAAAATAAGATAAAATAATTCCTCTCCTATATATATCAGCTTAGACGAGAATTTTGGGGGTGAAAAATCGTCTCTAACACTAAAGTGTCATTTAAGCAAAGATGATATTTTCTTAGAATGCGGTTTTTGGGGCAAAAAAGGGGATTCTAAGGCGAAATATGAGAGGTAAAAATAAGCTATCACCTTTAA
>JBHIDX010000100.1:0-4785 GCA_046760305.1 Candidatus Aminicenantales bacterium | reverse complement strand
GTTGTAAAGTTGTATTAGTCTATCTTCTTGAGCCTCTGAGGAGGAGCAGCCTGAAAAGCTGGACAAGTGCCATGGCTGTTGCTGCCACGTAGGTCAGGGCAGCAGCAGAAAGAACGTTTCTCGCTCCTCTTAGTTCTTCTTCATCCAGATAATTTCTCTCCTTGAGGATTCGCAGTGCCCGGCGTGAGGCGTTGAATTCAACAGGAAGAGTGAGGACACTGAAGGCTACTGCTCCTGAAAAGAGAAGAATTCCCAGATCCATCAGGATACTGGGTCCCTGGCGGCTGAATATAAACCCGATGAAGAAAATGGGAAAGGCAAGGGATGAACCAAAGCTGGCCAGGGGATAAATGGCGTTTCTGAGATGAAGAGGGAAATATTTTGAATGGTGCTGGAGAGCATGTCCTGCTTCGTGGGCGGCTATGCCAAGAGCAGCGATAGAACGGCTGCTGTAGACTCCCTCGGATAGTCGAAGCACTCTTTTCCTGGGATCATAGTGGTCCGAAAGTTCGCCTTTTACCTTTTCGACTCTAACGCTTCCAGCACCGCGTGAGGACAGAATATCGCGGGCTGTATCTGAAGCAGTGAGCCTCGTTGAAGCCAGCTTTGAGCTGTAGTAGCGGTAAGTGCTTCGAACTTTCTGCTGGGCATAGATAGCGAGAATAAGAGCAGGGATGAGCAAGAAAAATGTGTAATCCCAGAAAAACATTTCTCTATCTCCTCTGGTGATATAGTAGCAAGACCAGGCTGAGGCGTCAACTTTCTTCTAAGAATCAGGCTTTGTCCCAAAGTGATGGATGGAAAGTCAAGAATGTTGTCTTCTAATACCCAGCAACTTTGGAACAATGCTGAGGATGTACTGTTGTAAGAATAATGATTCTGGATGGACGATTACTCAGATATTTAATATAATCAGAGAGGACCGTGCTAGATGGGGAGCTAGCGGTGCCCTGTAACCCACAACCCGCTCCAGTGGGGTCGAATTCCCTGTCGAGGCTGGTCTTTTTTCTGGACAGTGTCTCTGAAAGTGGCGATGAAGGCAGGGCCCTGCGCAAAGGAGTGCCTGCCAACCCCGTCAGGACCGGAAGGTAGCAGCGGTAACAGGATTGCTCCTTGTGCTGCAGACAAACCTTGCCCGAGCTAACTCCAGGGATAACGCAGGGAGAAGTCAGTCAGAGCAGGGTGCACGGTCCCCCGTTGCGAGCGGAGCAAAGCAATCCCACCAAACCCGGTGGTGCATTAGATCGCCACGGCACTTCGTGTCCCGCGATGACAAAAGACGACCAGTGCATGGGATTGCTTTGTCGCTCCGCTCCTCGCAAAGACGGCCATACGTCATTGCGAGCCCTGGAAGGGTGAAGCAATCTCATCGTACCTGGGGGTGTAGGGGGTTGCCGCGCTACGCTCTAATGTAGGAGGCTGTGGGCTTCCCGGATTCTTCTTCTCACCGCGACAGCGTAGAGGCATTCTTTTTCACATTGGCCGCAGTCCTGGCAGGAAAGAGCTGTCTGGGAAGGTTTGAGGCGGGCATAAGCTTTTATTGCCCGCTCTTTTTTATCATAGCTTTCATAGTAGGAGAGGTAGCGTAAAATTACGGTTGTTTTTATTCCAGAAGGACAGGAAATCTCGCAATCGCCGCACATGTGGCAGTAATCAGTTGAGCTTTCAGCCACATAGCGGAAAAGAGTCTTTTTTTCCTCTTCACTCAGAGGTGTGCCGACAACAGCCAGGTCTTCTTCAAGCTGCTTGTAGGTGAGCATTTCAGTCACAACCGAGGATATTTTTCTGTTTTCCAGCGCCCACTTTAGCATTGCCTGATATAGGGAAGTGGTTCCTGTTCTGTATTTTTCGATATTCTGTCTTTTGCCGCCCACTTTAAGGACTTTCATGGCGATGATACCCACATCCCGGGAATGGGCGAAAGAGATGAGATGTCGGGTGCCGCTCTCTCCCAGATAATCATCATAAACTTTTATCTTTTTCTCGCTTTCTCTGATGTCGAAGACATTGTAAGCGAGCTGAACCATGTCGTAGTAGCCACACTCGACTGCCCGCTTTACCACCCGGTGGTGGTTTGAATGACAGGAGAGGCCCCGAAACATGTACTTGCCTTCTTTTTTGAGTTCTTCAAAGGCTTCAAGCAATCTCTCGTCGGTAAGCTGTTTCTCATCCTCAGCACCGTGGATGAGAAGGATATCGATGTAATCGCTCTGGAGCCTCTTCAGGCTTCCGTTGACTGATTCGATTATCGATTTTTTACTCCATTTTCCCCTCAGGTGGAACTTTGTTGCTACATGGATTTTTTCTCTTCCCACATCCCTGCAGAGTTTGCCGATTTTGCGCTCGCTGTTTCCGTTCATATAATTATGAGAGGTATCGATGTAATTTACCCCTCTCTCCACTGCCCGGTAGAGGAGAGGGTCATCCGGCACAGGGCTGCCCCCGAGAGAAATCTCCGATATAAAAAGACCTGTGCTGCCCAGCCTGCGGTAGTACATGTCGCCATTTTTTACCCTGAAATTCTGTTCCTGGGACTCGAGGGAGGAACCAAAAGGAATGAATGCGCCTGAAGAGGCAGCGGCCGTTATTTTCTTAAGGAACTCGCGGCGGTTTATTTTTTGAACTGCCCGGCCCATAACTTCATCCTTCAATTAATGATCAAGGAGTTTTAACTCATTGAGGATTTTTTTCATTTCGATTTTTCCTTTCTCCTCAAGAGGAAGGAGGGGAGGGCGGGGGAGTCCGCCGTTGAATCCCATTAGATCGAGTGCATATTTGATGGCCGGAATACCGTAGGTGGTGATAATTGCCGTGTTAAGCGGAATGAGGCTGAGCTGTATTCTTTTTGCCTTTTCGGATTTTCCCTGCAGAAAAAGATTGTACATTTTCACACAAAGTTCTGGAGCAACTGCTGCTAGGGCAAGAATGCCTCCGCTTGCACCGTTGATGAGGCTATCGACAAAAAGACTTCCTGCACCGAGGAGGTAGGAGAAATCCTGGGGCAAATGGTTTGCCACTTCTGAGAGGAGGGAGAGGTTTCCCTCACTTTCTTTTATACCTGCTATGTTTTGGTGTAAGGCGAGTTCGACGATTAGCCCGGCGCTGACAGAGATACCTGTGTTGCGGGGGATGTTGTAGATGATAATCGGAATACGGGACTTGTCTGCCAGGCTGAGATAGTATCTTTTTTGTGCCTCATCTGTCATCAGGCTTTTGTAGTAAGAAGGGGTACGAATGAGGGCAGCTTCGAGGCCGATGTCAGCAAGCTTGTTGGTCAACTTAAGGGTGTGTTTCAGGGATTCATGGGATAAGCCAGCGATAATTTTTTTATCTGGGGAAGCAGTTTCTGCGGCAGTTTTAACCAGCAATTCTGTTTCCTTCTCAGAGAGAAACACACTTTCTCCAGTCGAGCCGGCGATGACATAGCCCGAGAGGTCAAACTCGTTGTATTTTTCGATATTTTCTCTGAATTTATCCAGGGATACTTCATCATCCTCGAAAGGAGTGGTGAGAGCTGCGTAAACTCCTTCAAATTTTTTGCTGATCTTAATTCTTTTTCTCTCGCTCAACCTGAATTACCTTAAAGCTCTTCAATTTCTCTCAATTCTTTTTCGCTCAGGCCGAAATAATGTCCTATTTCATGGATAACCACTTCCTTAACTTTTTCCCTGATTTCTGCCTCACTTCTGCACATAGCTTCGATCGGTTTCTGGTAGATGACGATAACATCAGGTGGTAGATTTCCGTAAAAAGGCCCTCTGTGTTTGAATGGAACTCCGTGGTAGTGGCCGAGGAGGGTGCTGAAAGGAGAGCTTCCCAGCCTGAGCCTCATTTCTCTTGAGGGTTCATCCTCAACCTGGACAGAGATATTCTCCATGTATTTTCTGAATTTAGACGGAATCTTGAGCAGCACTTCCTCGACCAGCTTCTCGAACTTTTCCCTTCTCATTTTTTGTTGCTTATTTTTCTATGCCTGGTCTTGATTTAACACCTTTCCTGTAATAGTGCTTTTTTTCTTTCATTTCTGTCACAAGATCAGCTTTTTTAATAAAAGCTGGCGGAGCATACCTACCTGTGAGCACAACCTCCACTTCCTCTGGCTTCTGTTCGAGAAACTCGAGCACTTCTTCTTTGGTGATAAGGTTGAAGTAGACAGCAACGTTGATTTCGTCGAGTATTACTATCCTGTACTTCATGGAAAGCATGGCCTTAAGGCACTTTTCCAGTCCATGTTTTGCCCGCTTTATATCTTCCTGGTCAGGGTCTCTGGTGACATGGATGAATCCCTTCCGGCCAAACTGTTCGATGGTTATGTAAGGAGCAAGCTTTTTAACTGCTATCAGCTCTCCGTAGGTCTGCCCTTTGAGAAACTGGCCTACGTAGGTGTACATGTTGTGGCCAGCGGCCCGGAGGGCAAGTCCGAGAGCTGCTGTTGTTTTTCCCTTGCCGTTTCCTGTGTAGACGTGGATATAGCCTTTGTGTTTTACTTTTGTTTCTTCCTGCTTTGGGGCAGCTTTTCTTTCTTCGGCCATTTTCTCTTTTTAACCTCACTATATTTTAATCACGGGTGAGAGTCAACTCGTTAACCTGAATTATTACTTCGAAAGTGCCTATCGTCATTGCGAGCGCAGCGCGGCAATTCGTCATTGCGAGCGGAGCGAAGCAATCTCATCATATCCGCCAATGTAGGAGATTGCTTCGCCCTTTCAGGGCTCGCAATGACGAGAGGCCGGGAGTGCTTGGGGTTGCCACGCTTCGCTCGCAACGGAGGATTGCCACGGCACT
>JBHIDX010000099.1:0-5062 GCA_046760305.1 Candidatus Aminicenantales bacterium | reverse complement strand
TCCTTTTAGACTAACGCTTTAAGCCCGCTTTTTTCCTAAAGTTTTGAGGTGTTCCATGGAACCATAGAGAGACACAATCCTTTCGAATTCCTGCTTATCGTAGAAAGAGCATTTTCCTTCACCAAAAGCCTTGGCCACTTCCACCACAAACCTGACCGCCATTTCTATGTCTGTAATGTGGCTTGCTCCTGTGGCGCAGCCAGGGACCGGGACTTCGGTGGTGATGGCTACCCCGACAACAGGAGCATGAGTGGCAGTAGCAGGCTGGAGAATGCTGTTCAGGTGGTAGAGGTCATTTCCGTAAGGAGTGATGTCCTGGGTTGTGATGGGAAAAACAACCGGGAGTCTTCCCGTCACTATCTGCATCATATCCAGAAGGTCGTCGCTCACTCTCAGGATATAACCGTCTTTGATAGTGGGTGAGATGGCAAACCCTCTCTGGTTGATGACTCGATTCCCTTTTGTGGTATCGATGGAGAGAATAGCTTCCATCCTTCTGTCGACTTCATGTTGATTCATCGTTTCCATCGAAACAGGAGCTCCCATGAAGGGGACAGGCTCGTGGGGGATGATAGGGGAGCGGGGAGAGAGGTGTGTGGAAACAATAACATCTCCGCTGAGCAGGTCTCCTTTCTTCCTCATCTCAGCTATTTTGGCTGCGCTTGCCAGGGCAGTTATGGCGCCGTCAGCATCGGAGACAAGGCCGATCCTGTGAGGTCTTGCCCCGATGCCTCCCAGGCGGCCTATCACACCCAGGGTAGGTGCTTTTCCTGACCCCCCGCTGTTTTTTCCTCTTATTAATATTTTTACAAAATCTGTCTCTCCCTTTTCTTCCTTAACCCTGGTAATCTCTATCTCGGACTCTTTTAATCCTCTTTCCAGGAAAAAATTTAATATTTCATTCTTATCTACCACGGGCGAGTCCAGCATTTCATAGATATCGATGACTTGTTTTAAGGCCATTTTTCACTCCTTGTCAGGGAATATTTTCATCGCCAGAAAATAGAGGATAATCGAAGAGATGATTCCGTTGAAAGCGAAAACAGAAAAAGGGAAAACTTTTATTGTAAACGGATGACCTGAGGTTATCCAGCCGATTAAAAAGGAAGTGAGGTAGACAGCCAGAGCTTTATAATTTATCTGAGCAGCAGGGTTATTCACCTGCAACTTCCCTTTAAGTCTTCCAAGAATATAATAATCACAGAGAAAAATTCCCCCGATAGGACCAATGCTTACCGTAAGCACTATCAGGAAAAGCTCAAGCCTCTCCAGAATTCCAAAGGCAGCAAGGAGGGAAGCAGCAGTGCCGGCTATAATGGTTACCTTCCACCTCCTTGCCCGGAACACATTATTAAGAGCCAGAACAGAGGAATAGATGTTGCTGTCGTTCGTTGTCCATTGGGCCAGAAGGAGCACCAGGAATCCTATAAATCCCAATCCGAGGTATTCTCTCCCGATAATAAGCTCAGGAAGACGTTCATGATAGAGACCTGTGTTCATGGCCAGCATGGAACCAACTAGATGGAGGAAAGCACTGGCACACATAGCCAGGGAAGCTGCCAGGAAGATGTCTTTGATTCGGGGGCGTGCATAGCGGAAAATATCCGCTGATGTTGTTGCTCCGACAATAAAGCCTCCTGCAACGATGGAAGCTGCAGCACCAACAGTCAGAGGGTAGGGGTCAGGCTGATGACTTGCAGCAAGGGAGATCAGTGTCTGAGAGGGAAGAAATTGGAAGCCCATTTTTACCATTCCCCAGATGAAAATAACAATCATGAACGGAGAGGCAGTCCAGCTCAGAGCACTCAGGCCCCGGATGCCAAAGATGGCAGGAATCATCATCAGGATGCCGCAGGTAAAGGAAAGCAGGGGGAGGGAAGTCTGTATGCTGAAGAAATACTGGATGGTGCGGGCAAAAAAAGCAGCCTGGACGCCAAACCAGCCGATGAGAGAGAGTGCGATGGAGAAGGAAACAAGTACAGCCCCCATTCTTCCGAAAGAGAGGTTGGCAATCAGTGGTGTTGAAAAGCCAGATCTGGCTCCAATGTAGCCCGTAAAGCCCATCATGGTGATGAGGATGACTTCCCCCAGGACATAGGATAAGATAACACTCGATAATTTCCCCAGCCCGAGTCCAATCATCATCCCCCTGAAAATGGCTGACATAACAACAGCAATACCAATCCAGATAACAGCCAGGTTGATCCAGCTTTTTCTCTTCCCTAGAGGAACTGATACCAGGGAATAGTCTTCAAGAATGTCTGAGGCAGGCTTCTCTTTCTGCATCAAATAACTCATATTAAAAAAAGCTTAAGTCGTCAACGAAAAATGATGGAAAGTGTTGACTTTTTTAGCTTTCAAGCTAAAATCTGTAGCTTTTAAGAACTAAACTTTGTTTTTATTATCCGATTTTTATTATAATATTTCTCGGAAATTTTGATATTTTATCTACCGCCAGGATTTTTTACTCAGAATTTAAATTGGAATTTTGAAATAAAAAAAGGAGTTGGAGAATGAAGACCAGTAAACTAAAAGCATGGTTTATTCTATCTAGGCCGCCTTTTCACACTGTTGGTATCTTACCCTTTATTTTAGGAGCTGTATTAGCCTGGTCAACTACTGGTTACCTGGATTGGGCTGTTCTGGCCTGGGGACTCCTGGCTGTGGTCTTTATCATGCTTGCCACATACTACGCCGGTGAATATTTTGATTATGATACTGACAAACTCTCGGCAAAACTTGAAAGAAATCCGTTTTCGGGGGGGACCCAGGTATTACAGACAGGCATCATTCCAAGGAAACACGCTTTCATGGCCGCTGTTCTCTCTCTCCTGGCAGCAGGAGCAATCGGCCTCCTTCTCCAGTTTCATTATAAAACAGGCCTATTCACAATCCCCCTCGGTGCAGTAGGGATGTTTGCAGGTTTCTTCTACACAACAAAGCCTATTCAGTGGAGCTATCGAGGGCTGGGAGAGATATTGATCGGCTTTTGCTACGGCTGGCTTCCTGTTGCTGCCTCTTATTATATTCAGACAGGCAAGATATCTCCTTTAGTTCATTGGATATCCCTGCCCATCGCCTTCACAATCTTCAATGTGATTTTGATAAACGAGTTTCCGGACTATCCGGCTGATAGAGAATTTAGAAAGAAAAATCTTGTGGTACGCTTCGGGAAAGAGAGGATGAGCAGGCTTTACGTTCTTATGAGCGCTGCTACCTGGGTCTCCTTTATTCACGCTGTCAGGGCCGGTCTATCTCTGAAAGCGCTCATCCTATTCAGTCCAATTTTCATCCTTTCTCTCCTCACCTCTTTTCAGGTGCTTAAGAGCCAGTATAATGTCCGCCAGAGATTAGAAAAAATCTGCGCTAAGACTCTGGTTGTTAACCTGGGAACGACTCTATCTTTAATACTTACCGTATGGCTGTGGCTGTAAAGAATGAGAGGAGATATTAAAAGAAAAATACTGCCCTATTTCTGGCCTCCATCATTGATTTTGAGACAACTGGGAAGTGTTTTTTATTTTGGGTGGCTTGTCAGATGGCGCAGATTGCCGCAATGGTTTATTAAGAGCAGCTTCAGAACTTTGCCCGTGGCCTCTGGTGCATATGGGATGGGATGTATAGGATTTCCTGCTCATCCGGTTTGGGAAATTACTTTAGCCTGTAATCTGAATTGTATTCACTGCCATGCCTCATCCGGAAAGCCGCATCCTGATGAACTGACAACAGAGGAAGGACTTAAATTGGTCGATGAGATTGCCTCCATTAAGGAATTCTGTATGTTAGTCCTCACTGGAGGTGAACCCCTGGTTCGAAAAGATATCTTTAAACTTATGGACTATGGTAAGAAGCGAGGGTTAAAGTTTGTTATCGCCACCAATGGACATTTAATTACAGAGGAGGTTGCCTTTTGCTTGAAAGAGAGCGGTGGAAAGGGAGTTGCTGTTAGCCTGGATTCCTCACTCCCTGAAGTCCATAATTTTATCAGGAATAATCCTCAGGCATATGAGCTGGCTTTACGAGGGATTAAAAATGCAAAAAAAGCAGGCCTGGCAATTCAAATAAACTTCACGGCCACGAAACACAATCTCAGCCAGTTAGGGGATACGATTGACATGGTTAATGATTTAGGCGCTGATATCATGCTTGTTTACCAGCTGTTATGTGTGGGTAGGGGAGAGGAAGTTGGAGATTATGCTTTAGGCAAGGAGGAAAATCAAAGGCTTCTTTCTGCCATCTTAGAAAAACAAAAATCCTCCAGCGTGATCATCGAGCCTGTTGCCAGTCCACAATACTGGCCTTATCTTTTAAACGGTGAGAACAGTTTGAAATTAAAACTTGCCAAAACTTTCTTCCACGGCTGTACTGCTGGAAGGGGGCTTGTCTACATCAAAGCAAATGGGGATGTCTGGCCCTGCCCGTTTATTGAAGTTTCCGCAGGGAATGTAAAAAATAATGCTCTTACAACAATATGGCAGGAAGCTGAGGTATTTCAGAGACTCAGGAAGAGGGGAAATCTTAAAGGCAGGTGTGGAGATTGTGAGTTGAATGAAATTTGTGGTGGGTGTCGTGGTAAAAATTTGACCAGGGATTATTTGGATGAGGATACATCCTGTTTTATTCGTAATAGGGATTAAAGAAAGAGGAAGCAAAACTCATTATTTATTAGAGACTGGGATTTGACCTGGGCGAAAATTCTTGAATCTTCCTGAGGGAAACATTCCTATTTTTTTTGATAAAGATATAATAGCTCACAAAGTGAGTCAGAAACCCAATCTCCCTTCAAGAAACTCTCTTCTTCGGTTGAGAAAAGATGCTCTCTCCATCTTTAAGGCAAGAGTTGAGGCAGTCAGTCCGTGCCATGCAGTGGAGAAGTTTGTGAGAAGAAAAGGTGATACACTTGAAGTTGCAGGAAGAGCTTATGATCTCAGCAGGTATTCAGGCATCTATATTTTTGGAGCGGGCAAGGCCTCGCCTGCAATGGCCAGGCATAGATTATAAATCGTGATGTGGAGGGAAATCAAGTTGGGAAGTTGACTTTCATGTATACTTGTATTATATA
>JBHIDX010000098.1:0-5106 GCA_046760305.1 Candidatus Aminicenantales bacterium | reverse complement strand
AACAAATTTACCCTTCAGGCAAAAAGGAATGTATGATTACAGGTGTGTGAGATGAAGATGTTTGACTCTGGCCAAATTCTCTGCTATAAGGCATGGAAGGAGGGATGCAATGAACACCAAAAGCATTAAAAAATCTAAAATCTTTTTCATGGCATTTCTGACGCTCCTCATCTTATCCCCTCTTGAGGCAAAAAAACAGCAGATTAAGAAAGAAGTTAAAGACCCTCTGGAAAAAGTCTCGCTCCAGGGTCTTAAACTCAGGTCAATCGGCCCCGCTCTTACTTCGGGCAGAATCTCTGACTTTGCCGTGAATCCCCGGAAGAGAAGCGAATTTTATGTCGCCACTGCTTCAGGAGGAGTGTGGAAGACAACAAACGCGGGAACGACGTTTACTCCTCTTTTTGACCGCCAGGGCTCTTACTCTACCGGCTGTGTAACACTTGACCCCAACAATCCCCATCTTGTCTGGGTGGGGACAGGCGAGAACAACAACCAGCGGAGTGTGGGCTACGGAGACGGAATTTACAAATCAGAAGATGGCGGCAAATCATGGAAAAAAATGGGGCTCGAGAAGTCAGAGCACATAGGCATGATTGCCGTTGACCCCAGGAACTCCGATGTTGTCTATGCGGCAGCTTACGGCCCCCTGTGGAGTGCTGGAGGGGAAAGAGGACTGTACAAAACTGAAGACGGCGGAAAAACATGGAAAGCAGTGCTGACCATAAGCGAAAACACAGGAGTGAGCGAGGTCCATCTCGATCCCAGATACCCTGATGTTATCTATGCTGTGGCTCACCAGAGGCGCAGACATGTGTGGACATTAATCGATGGAGGTCCTGAATCTGCCATCTATAAGTCAACCGATGCTGGTAAGAGCTGGAAGAAGATAATGAAAGGCCTTCCCTCAGGAGACCTGGGTAGAATCGGGCTTGCTATCTCGCCCGTCAATCCCGATGTCATCTATGCCATTGTTGAAGCTCAGCAGAGAAAAGGTGGTTTTTTCAGAAGTCTGAACGGTGGTGCCACATGGGAGAAGAGAAGCAATTATACCTCCAGAGGAAACTACTACCAGGAAATATTCTGCGACCCAAAAGATGTTGACCGTGTTTACTCCATGGATGTTTTTCTCAAAGTTACGGATGACGGCGGAAAAACTTTCAGGAATCTGGGCGAGAGAAACAAGCACGTTGACAATCATGCTCTGTGGATAGACCCCCAGGATACAGATTACTACCTTGTTGGCTGCGACGGCGGAATATATGAATCCTTTGACCGGGGAAAGACGTGGAAATTCATGGCTAACCTGCCCGTTACTCAGTTCTACAAAGTGGCTGTTGACAACGCCACTCCCTTCTACAATGTGTACGGCGGAACTCAGGATAACTACAGTCTGGGAGGACCATCCAGAACCACAAGCGCCAGCGGCATTGTCAATTCAGACTGGATTGTAACCCAGGGCGGCGACGGCTTTGAATCTCAGGTTGATCCTCAAGACCCGAACATTGTCTACGCCCAATCCCAGTATGGGGGTCTTGTCCGCTTTGATAAAAAAAGCGGTGAGAGAATGGGAATCAAGCCCCGGGAGAGGAAAGGAGAAGAATCCTACAGGTGGAACTGGGATGCGCCCCTTCTCATCAGCCCTCACCTCCACACTCGTCTCTACTTTGCGGCCAATAAAGTCTTCAGGAGCGATGACAGGGGAAATACATGGGAAGTGATAAGCGGTGACCTCACCCGTCAGATCGACCGCAACAAACTTCCGGTCATGGGCAGAGTGTGGCCTATGGATGCTGTGGCCAAGAATGCCTCTACCTCCAAGTACGGAAACATCACTGCTCTTGATGAATCTCCTCTGGTAGAGGGACTTCTCTATGTGGGCACTGATGATGGTTTAATTCAGGTCACAGAAGACGGAGGAAAGAAGTGGATAAAGATAGAAACCTTCCCCGGCGTACCTGAGATGACCTATGTCAATGAAGTGCTTGCCTCCCAGCATGATAGAGATACAGTCTATGCTGCTTTCAACAACCATAAAAGGGGGGATTTTAAGCCTTACATCCTGAAGAGCACTGACCGTGGGCGTTCGTGGAAGTCAATTTCTTCTAACCTTCCCCAGAGGGGATCCGTGTACGCTCTGGCTGAAGACTATGTAAACAAGGACCTCCTCTTTGCCGGAACAGAGTTCGGACTCTTCTTTACAGTCGACGGCGGTAAAAACTGGAAGCAGCTCAAAAACGGGCTTCCTACGATTGCTGTCCGGGACATCGCTATCCAGAAAAGAGAAAACGACCTTGTTCTGGCCACTTTTGGCCGCGGTTTTTACATCCTTGACGATTATTCCCCGCTCAGAGTATTGAAGCAGGCAGTAGAGAAAAAAGAAGCACATATATTCCCGGTAAAGGATGCTTTGATGTACATCATGTCTTACCCACTCGGTGGGTCGGGCAAAGCTTTCCAGGGAGAGAGCTTTTTTGCTGCAGAAAATCCTCCTTTTGGGGCAACTTTTACTTATTATCTTAAACAACCGATAAAAACTCTCCGTGAAAAGCGTAAGGAAAGAGAAAGGGAGGCCATAAAAAACAACAAACCTGTTTACTACCCCACTTACGAGGAACTAAAAGCCGAGGAAGAAGAGGAAAAGCCATACCTTATCTTTACCATCATGGATGAGGAAGGCAGCGTTGTCAGAAAACTCAGGGCACCTGCCCGCGCAGGTCTTCAGCGCATAACCTGGGACCTCAGGTATCCTGATCTGAACCCCACAAATTTAAGGAATGAGGATCCAGCACGAAGCGGGCCTTCTAGCACGCTTGCTCTGCCCGGAACATACAGGGTCTTTATGTCGAAATGTGTAAACGGCGAGGTGACAAAAATCACAGATGAAGTGAGTTTTAAAGCAATTCCTCTGGCTAACACCTCGCTTCCTGCTGCGGACAGGAAAGAGCTTGTGGCCTTTCAGAAAAAAGTGAGAGAGTTGAGCCGTGCGGTCAACGCTTCGTCCAGACTTGTCAACGAGCTCCAGGATAAAGTGAGGCATTTCAAGACTGCACTCAAGAGCCTCACCTCAGGAGATGAGGAATTAAGCAGAGAAATACAGAGCATTGAAAACTCGTTGAGAGACATCAGGCGCCTGCTCTACGGTGACTCGATACAACAGAGACTGGATAGAGACACAATACCCGGGATTGTGGGGAGAGTAAACAACATCATCTACGAACAGTGGCGGTCGACATCTGTTCCCACCACTACCCAGAGAAGTGCTTACGATATAGCGGCCGAAGAATTTGCTCCTGTGCTTGAAAAATTGAAAAAAATTGTTAAAAGCGATGTGCCCCGGGTGGAGAAAAAGCTCGAAGAACTCGGTGCTCCCTACACACCTGGAAGACTTCCTGAGTGGAAGAAAAAGTAAAACTGTTTATGTTAACAACCTGAAAAGGGAAGATTAAATCCCTTTTTATGGCATGAAAGGAGGTCTTGATGAAAAAAACAGCTCTTTTAACTTTTCTCTTTCTTCTTCTGTTAATTCCTCTCTGGGGAAAAGTGGGAGATATTCTCAAGGTCATCCCCACTCCTGGTCCCTGTCCCACAGGGATGACTTTTGACGGAAAGAACCTCTGGCTTGCGGACAGCTTCACTGACAGAATCTACAAGATTGACCCTGAGAGCGGAAAGGTGCTCAAGAGTTTTGAGAGCCCTGGATTTCGCCCCCAGGGGCTTGCCTGGGACGGAAAATATCTGTGGCACATTGATGGGGGCGAAAAATACATGTACCGCCTGGACCCTGAGACTGGAAGGGCGCTCTCTGTCCTGGAATCAAACAGCTCTTACCCGCGCGACCTGGCCTGGGATGGAGAATATGTCTGGATTGCAGACTACAGGAAAGATATTCTACTCAAGGTTTCACCCCAGGATGGGATGATGGTCCAGAACTTCCCCTCCCCTGCTTCAGAGCCGGCCGGGCTGGCCTTTGACGGCAGGTATCTCTGGGTGGCTGACCGGGCTGAGGACAGAATATATCTTGTCAATCCTGCTGACGGCCTTACCGTATCTTCATTCCGCTCCTACGGCCCTTTTCCTTATGGACTGGCGTGGGGGGATGATGTTCTCTGGAATGTTGACTACGAAAACGATGAGATTTACAAGGTCAAGGTCTTCTGCAACGATATTCTCTCCCGCTGGGACGAGCGCCTGATGTCGCTTTATTTTGTCAAGAAGTTCAGAAATTATGGACCGGGAACAGTGAAGACTCTCGACATTTTTCTTCCAATACCCCATACCCGCGATAATCAGAGTCTTATAGGAAAGGTTACCTTTGACCCTCAACCAGATGAAATCATCGAAGACAGCTGGGGTCAGAAGATTGCACACTTCCACTACACGAATTTAAAAGCAGGCGAGGCTGTCAGCCCGAGCTGGAAAGTCAAGGCCAAAATCTATGCTGTGGAATACTTCATCTACCCTGATAAAGTGGGAACCCTTAATGACATTCCTGCCGATATAAAAGAAAAGTACACTCAGAACGGAGATAAATACCGCATCAATGACCCTTACATCCAGAAGCTTGCGCGTAAGGTAGCCGGTAAAGAAAAAAATCCTTACTGGATCGCCCGCAGAGTGTTTGATTTTCTCGGCAAACACCTCAGCTACAACCTCAAACCTCTTGGGGGCTGGAACCCGGCTCCGACTGTTCTCAAGCGGGGAACAGCTTCCTGCTCGGAGTACTCATACTCGATGATTGCCCTCTGCCGGGCTCTGGGTGTTCCCATAAGGTATGTGGGAGCTGTAAGCCGCCGGGGAGACGATGCAAGCATAGACGAAGTCTTTCACCGCTGGACAGAAGTATATCTTCCTCCTTACGGATGGATTCCCTTTGATGCCAACAAGGGTGATACAAACCGGCCTGGAAGAGGAGTTCTGGGCATCGGGAATGTGGATGCCCGCTACATCATAACCACCGAGAACGGGGGTGGTGATGAATACCTGTGGTTCGGTTATAACTACGGATTCAAATGGACATCAGAAGGAAAATGCCGCATTGATGAGGAAAATTACGGTCTCTGGTCGCCATGGGGAGAAAAAAAGTACCACAAACCTCTTAAATAAAAC
>JBHIDX010000097.1:0-5170 GCA_046760305.1 Candidatus Aminicenantales bacterium | reverse complement strand
CGAGGCACGAAGTGCCGTGGCAATCCTCCGTTGCGAGCGAAGCGTGGCAACCCCATACACCGGCGGCCTCTCGTCATTGCGAGCCCTGAAAGGGCGAAGCAATCTCCTACACCGGCGGTTATGATGAGATTGCTTCGCTACGCTCGCAATGACAATAGGCATTTTCTAGGTAATTGCTCATGGCGAGTACGCCACCCACCACAAATGAAAATGAGATCGCCACGCTCCCTTCGGTCGCTCGCGATGACATGCATTTTCAAGCTAATAGTTCAGGCTTATTGAAGGAAGGAAAAGTCGAGATTCTGAGAAGCGGTCTTTCCTGTTAGCTTATCAGTTACTTTTACCCTGAGCTTGTAGGTTCCACCCTCAGGAAGAGTGGAAAGGGGGATCTTGGTTCCTTCAAGAATAACTGCTCCTTTGCTGATCTTCTCCACTCTTTCCTGGGGGCTGAGCCTGTATTTTTTCTCACCTTTTCTGAGTTCGAACTCAATCAGCAGCGAGCATTTTTCCTCTTCGTCGACCGAAACATTGTAAACGTAGTAGAAGACATTGAGAAAATCCTCGGAGGTGTATTCCTGGTCGAACAGAGGTCTCAGTGCATACCTTCCCAGGGAAAAGATGTCAAATTCCTCACCACCTTTCTTGGCCCCCCTTTCTGTTACCTGTGAAGAAGCAATCAGGGAAGAAAGGGCAAGCTCATCGCTCCAGAAGCTTGGAATCTCGATCTCTGACTTCTTGAGAGAATAGGTCTGCCTGTCAGGAGAGAAAAAACCAAAAAAAAGCTCGTATTTTCCCGGCAGATGGGGAAAGCCCACCTGGGAAATATAATAGTCCTCTTCTTTGAGAAGCGGTCTTTCCATCCGAAAATCAGAAGAATTCGAGCCTGACTTTAATCGAGCAAAAAAGGTCATCTGCTCGGGAACTTTCCCCTTCCCGGATTCAGGTTCTATTCTAACCAGGAGAGTGACGTAGGTGCTCACATCCTCAGCCTTGGTAAACATCGGTTTTATCTCAAAAGGAAGGAGCTTAATGTCTTCCTCGCTTGATTCAACCTGACTAATGAGTTTTCCTTCGAATGACTGAGGAGAGAAGCTGAGAACCCGCTTGAATTCAGGTACCTTTTTTAGACCTGGGTAAAGAAGAACTTTCTCTGGATAGGAGTAGAAAGCTCTAATTATTCGCGCTTCTGTCCTGGTTCTGTCCAGAACAAACCCGTTACCGTCATAACCAAAAACAACGCTGAAATGGTCCTTTGGATAATCCATCCATGCCTGTGTGGCATAGACCCAGACCTGGATGCTTGGTGCATGGTCAAAAATCTTGGCCGGTTTTCCAAAACAGAGGTAGAGTTTTCCCTGGTCTGTCTCAAGGCCATGCTTGTAGCCGTAGATGAACGCCTTTTTCACGTACTCAAGCCGCCTGTAGAATTCGTCTTTGAACTCGTTTTTCTCATCATGAGGAGTCGGGTCGCGCCTGGCCCAGAAGAGCTTGATGAAGTTCTCCTTCTCCTTGGCTGTTTTAAGCTTCTTGAACTCTGCTCTCTCTACATCGGTCATGATGAGACCGACCTCACTCAACCATTCCCTGTATTTATTCTTTTTAGTCGCACCAACGTTCACAAAAAAAAGCAAAATTACTGAAATAGCTGCTGTAAATTTTATTACTTTATTTTTTCCTTCCATCTCTATTTCCTTTTTTTTCTTATTTTAACTTTTATCTATTCACTCTCTTATTATTTTCCCCTTAACCCTTGGCCTTTCATCTTCTCTCACCTTAAGCCTTTCTCGCTTTACTCTTACCCCTCACTCCTTATGCTATTCTCGCCTTTCATATCTCACATTTCACATTCTTCTCTAATTCTAATACAAACGCAATTATAGCTGTTACATAGTCATTGCGAGCGACCGAAGGGAGCGTGGCAATCTCATCCTATTATAACGAGATTGCTTCGTCACTTCGTTCCTCGCAATGACACTTCATTTAATGCGTTTGTATTAGTTATCGCTAATAAATATGGAAATAGGTATTGTGTCCCCAATTTTTTTAAGATAGGAGAGGAGCTGCCTGGCCACAGAAGCCTTCTCATGGTCCGGAGCAAGTTCAAGGAATTTTTCCAGATTCCTAACTGCCTCTTCTACCCTGTTCTGGCCGATGAAGAGAGTTCCCAGGTAATAGTAGGCTTCTGCATAGTCATCCTTAAGCTCGACTGTCTTCAGAAAAGCTTCCACTGCCGCTCCTGAATCTCCAACGTTCATCATGCAAACTCCGAGATTATAGAAAGCATCAGGGTCATCAGGACTGAGTTGTGCTGCTTTCCTGTAAAACTCCTTGGCTTCACTGAATTTACCCTCCTTGGCAAGAAGCTCACCTACCTCGGTGTTGCTGCTGTAGCTTTCCGGATTAAGCTCCAGTGCCTTTTTGAAGGAGGACAGAGCTTCTTCCTTCCTTCCCAATTTTTTGTAGGCAAGACCGAGGTTAAAGTAATAGCCCCACTGACTCTGACTCTTATCTATGGCTTCCAGGTAAGCTTTCGCAGCTTCCTCATACTTCTCTTCAGCAAAGAGCTTGTTGCCTCTGATAAAAGCCCTGTCAGCCACCGAGAGACTGCGGGCCACATACTCGTCTGCTTTCTCGAGGATAAGTTCAAGCTCAGTCGCTTCATCAACTCTGACTCTGACCTCTCTTGAATAGGGCATGTAGCCTTCTTTTTTGGCCCTCACCTGGTAGTACCCTGGCCAGAGTCCGACCTGGACAAACTTCCCGTCTTTTCCTGTTTTGACTTCAAACTTTCTGGTTGAGGTTTTGAGGGAAATAATTGTTAACCTGACATCAGCCAGAGGACTGCCGCTGCTGTCCTTTACTACACCCACAATTCTTCCCTGAACAGAAGCTCTGATGTGGGAAGAGAAGACAAAAAATGATGTAAAACTTAAGATTAAGAGAAATGCAAAGGCGCTTTTTCTTACCATCCCCTACTCCTCTTTTTTTAATTTATTTTTTAAAAGCTCCTCAGCCTTCTCCTTCAGCTCTCTGAGAGACACCTGGGATGGATCGAGCTCCAGAGATTTCTGAATCATCGGCAGCGCTTTCTCGGGCAGATTGAGGTTCAGGTAGCACCTGGCTGCCAGATTCAGCACCCCCAATTCTGCAGCCTCTTCAAGAAGCTTTTCCAGGTAAACGAGGCAAGAGGCCCAGTTCCTGAGTCCGTAGTAATCAAGGGCTATGACCTTTGCTGCCTCTCTCTCTCCTGTGGCTTTGTAGAGAGGAAGAGCAACAGCGATTGATCCTCTGTAATTGCCGAGAGCATACAGAGTTCTGGCCAGCAAAAGCCTTGACCGCGGCTCGTCTTTCATGGCAATCGCTTTTTTCAACACCTGCTCGGCCTGGTTATAATTCCTGGTCATGAAGTACTGGCTGGCGAGCATAAAAAGGTGGTCAGGATGGGGAAAGAGAGGGTGCTTTCTGGCATAAACCCAGGGCACAACTGGATACTGCCGGGAGAGGAGGATGAAAGGCTCCTTTTCTGAAAGGAGAACTTGCCCTTTCTTATCCACGACGGATACTTCGACTTCATAGTAGCCCGGCTTTACTGAACGGAGTGAAATCGGACTAAACTCTAGCCCCTGGTTTCCGCGGTTGTAGATTTCGGGCAGCGGCTTTTTCTGGCTGTAGACGACTGTGCCCTCATCAGGAGTTTTCAATTCAACCACTGCGCCAAAATCAGAAAAAGGGCCTCTTTGCTCCAGGTTGTAGACCTGGCAGTAAACAACCATCTCTTCTTCAGGGATAAAATTATTCTCTGTATTCACCAGGTAATGGACTCCGCCAAAGGTAAAAGGCTCGAATTCCGCTGAGGAACTCGCTTGAGATCTAGTGGCGTGGGAGAGAAGAAGGCTGCTCAGGAGAGGACCTCCTCCTGGCTCAGGGATGAATATTTCCTTCTCAAAAGAAGTAAAATCTTTGCTTGTCTTGTTTTTCAACAGAAAAAAGAATCTGTAACTGCCAGGAATTACAGGAAGTAAATCCTGAATGGAAAAAATCTGCTGCTTGTGGGCATTATACTGCTCGGAAGTCAAGAGGAGTGGAATCTCCTCTTCACTCTGAAGGACAGGGTTTCCTTCTCTATCTTCCATCCTAAGCAGGAGCTGGAAGACAGCCGCATATCTACCATCTCGATAAGCGAAATTTATTTTTTTAGGTTCGATGGCATAATGAACAAAATATTGGCTGTAGTTGCGGAGCACCTTTACCACATAGTTGCTTTCGATGAAATTATGGGTGTAGTCTGTCTCAACATAGTCCTTGTAGCTGAGGTAGGTCCGGGCATAGGCATCAGAAAACTTCCTTTCTGCGAGGGAGCGGGCAGCAGAGATGATGGTCGTCGAAGTAAAAGAGGCTGTGTTTGTCTCTGACTCTCCGGGAAGATAGCTCAAGGAAGCACTGGCCAGCTCGCCAGAAATCTGCCGAATCAGCCTGTAGGCACTGTTGCGGTCAAGATTTTTACCGTAGAGCGAGGGCACGATGAGTTTTTCAGGCCCCTCGATTCCAGGATAGTAGAGCCTGTACTCCCCTATACCCTGGGGCTGGTAGAAAATAAGGTAGAAATAGGGAGGAAGGCCATACTTCTGTTCTCCCTGGTAGTACCAGAGCTCCAGCGGTACAAGGTCTGAACTGGTGGTAAAAAACTGGCGCTCGAGAGGAGGCCCAAGGAGAAGGTAAAAGAATCCCCTCTCAGTCTGACTCCCTCTCCGCGAGGATTCGCGGCCAAAGTTTCGGTCAGCAAAGCTGACCCTGGCCATGTATTCTTGGTAAAACTCATTCTCAACCGTATCTGGATAAGGATCTCTCTGCTTCCAGAAAATCCGGATAAACCTCTCTCTCTCCTTATCTGATTTCAGATTGAGAAAAACTTCCTTCTCCTTGGCTGTGATTATGGGTACTACTGTTTCAAGCCACTCTTTATGCTCTGGAGAAAGCTTAGTTTTTTCGCCTTTTTCAGCCTGAAGAGGGTGGGCAAGAAGAAACAAAAAAATAAGAAAAAGAGGGAAAAACCTATTCTTCATCGAACACCATTCCGATATTTAAAATTAACACAACCGCAATCTGGTTGCAATGATGGGGTCAGGTCTTACATTATGACATTTTCTTTTCACCAATAAAAAGAAATTGT
>JBHIDX010000096.1:0-5194 GCA_046760305.1 Candidatus Aminicenantales bacterium | reverse complement strand
CATTGCGAGGCACGAAGTGCCGTGGCAATCCCATGCACCGGCGGCCTCTCGTCATCGCGAGGCACGAAGTGCCGTGGCGATCCTATATGGCATACTGACGCTCCCTTGGGTCGCTCGCAATTAAAAAAATGACCCGTGTAGGACTCGAACCTACAACCCGCGGATTAAGAGTCCGCTGCTCTACCAAATTGAGCTAACGGGCCAATATGATTAATTTAGTTTAGAAAACTCTCTTTCTCTTGTCAAACTTCTAACCAAAATCGTAAAGAAGATAAAGAAAGAAGAGAAGAAGAAGAGAAGAAAGGGGACGGGCCGCAGCAATTTGTTTATAATCAATAAATTGCGTAATATTTTAACCCTAAAAAAGGCCTTAGACGCGATTTTTAAGGGCAAAAATCAATTTTAAACTTGAAGTGATTTTAAGAAAATCCTTAAAGCCCATTTTTGACCCCAAAAATGAAGTCTAAGGCATAAAATCGGCTACTTATTTGCATCTATCTTACTGATAATACTGAAATTAGTGAGGCCCGTCCCCTTTTATCTATTTTATCCTTTTATACCGTCCCCTTTTATATCTTTTAGTCCCCTTTTATAGCTTTTTCATGGCACAATTATCAGGGATTTTTAGATGGTGGCATGTTTTAAAATTTGATTTAGAGAGGGAAAAATGGTATGAATTTCCATACTAAGACCAAACAATAAAATATGAATCTTTTAGAATTTTCTCTCACCCGATTTTCAAGACTTTCAGCAGAAGGCATTGACCTCATCATAAAAAAGATTGCTTCCTCGCCACATATTCATAATCTTGTAAAAAAACAGGAGAAAAAAAAGCTCGAGAAGCTCCACCACCTGAAAAACATTCTCATCCTGGGTGACATGAATATCGGCGATGCTGTCAACATCCAATCCTTCATCAATCCCCTCAAACATACCCTCCCCGAGGTGAATATAAACTACATTTACAGCCAGCAGGCCTATCCTCTCGTCCGCGATCATCCTTCTATCGACAACCACTTCCCTGTTTTCAGGTCATTCGGTCTTCCCTCAAGACGTGATTACAGAGAGGTAAGAAAAATATTAAAGAAAAACAGGTTCGATTTAATAATCAACCTTTCCCCCTTTTTCTCTCAAAGAGATTTGAGGTCAGAGCACACCGCTGTCCTCATGCCCATCCGCCTCATCGGAAATATCATCAGCGCCATAGCCTCAGAAAAGGAGTACGCCCACATCGCCTACCAACTGAGCAGATTCGCCAATGAAATCGGAGAGAAAATCCATCAGGACAGAAACAACAAAACAGGTCTTCCTCTTCCCTTCCAGGGTACTTTTATCTACCTTAGCAGCGAAATTCTGAGGAGGACAGAAAGAATAATGTCGCAACTGGGCATACATTCCAGGGCAAGAAAAATTCTGTTCAATCCTGATACCTCCTCCAGGTTCACTCAGATACCCTTCTCTTTCCAGCTCGAACTCTTAAAAGGCATACTCCCGGATAAAAACCTTGACCAGCTTCTTCTGAGTTCAGGCTTTACCTTTAAGGGCATTGAAAAGAGGCTTGATGCAAAACTTCCCTCCCACCTGAGAAAAAAAGTCATTCTCATCCCGCCCACAGTTTCAATCGAAGAATACACCGCACTCATTGACCGCTGCCAGCTGTTTATCAGCGGCGATACAGGCCCACTCCATTTGGCAGCAGCCCGAAAGATTGTCGTTCATGCTGAAAATCAATGCCGAAACTCAACCGCTGTAGTCAACATCTTTGGGGCGACTGATTCAAGGATTTATGGCTATGATTCCTCCTCAGGAAAACACCTCCCTGCCAACCAAAATGCACCCTCCAGAGTATTCGAGGGAAAACCGCGATGTAAAAACCTGACCTGCATCCACAAGCTGGCAAAAAAATGCAGCAAAGTAAGGTGTTTTGAGGGACTGGAGCCGGCGCAGGTAATCGATTATGTGAGGTCCTATCTCAGCTCACCAGCCTGATGGCAGGTAAGGCATCAGCCGTTTTTTCTTCTTATTAATTTCCGTCCGGCATAAAAAAGAAGGGGGAGAAAGATAATAAGCAGAGTAAGAGTAATGGTTCTACCTCTGCCCACTCTCTCGAAGAACTTATAGAGCTCATCAAACCAGATTGTCCACGTCACCACTCCTACCCACATGGAGGGGATGACAATGAGGAAGGTATCCCTTGTGTTATAGCCCTCGATATGGGCTATGAGCGAACCCATCAAAGCCCCTGTCCAGGGGAGGGGCACCCAGACATAAAAGGCAACACCAAACCAGCTCCACTTCTTAAGCTCCTTGGTTTTTTTTATTGCCTTCTCTTTGGTCGACTCAACATATTTATGGACGAATTTGATGCGCAGTGTCTGATCCCATAAAAACATCATAAGGGAATAAACGACGAAAACATAAGCAGTGTTGTAGAAAATAATGATTCCGATTAACTCAGGTATGGGAAACTTAAACTCCAATCCGACCCCTATAAAAGCGAGGCGACCTGCAATATGACTGGCAGTTATCATGGACACTATTTTCGCGGCCAGGTGGGGATCGAAGATGAATAAATAGACGATAATGCAGACAATCGAAAACAAAAGCACCACCCCCAGCAGAAAAACAACGTTTCTGTCTGAAACTCGCTCTGCTTCTCTCGCCACTAGTCTATGTACCCCAGGCTCTGCAGTTTTTTGCGTATTTTCCTTTCCTCTTTTGTGGTTAACTTTGTTTTTCTCTTTTTCCTCTGGAAAAACTTCTGAACGAGGAAGGATAAATACTCTTCAACTGTTTCAAACTCAGAATCTTTGATCCTCCTCCTGATGCCTTCTACCGTCTCTTCAGGAAGCTCGATCTTAACCTCTTTTTTCTTCATCGATCCCCCTCCCTGTTCCTGAAAACGAGAGATAGAATCTCCGGCAAGGATGCCGCCCGCCTCACCACTTCCTTCTTCTTCATGTAAAGCGTCGATTTCTTTGAGAACAAGCTGCTTTTCCCTCTTGGTGTTAAGACTTCTGATTACACTCAGCAATTTGTCCTTCATCACCCTCGATTTTTCCCGGCGCCTGGGTGCAATATTCCTGCGTTCAGCAGGGTCATTCTCAAGGTCATAGAGCTCTTCTTTTCCACCGTGGACCCTGAGGCAGTAAATGCACATCCCTTCATTATCAGGAGCATAAATATATTTAAAACCTTCCTCCCTGAGAGACATTTTCCGCTGAGCATAAGACTCCTCGCTTAAGACAAAGGGTCGAATCTCATCCACCTCGCCTCTAATGAGGGGGAAAAGGCTCTTGCCGTCAAAATGATAGCTGCTCTCCTCTATCCCCAGAAGCTCGCAGACTGTGGGCAGAATGTCAACATGCTGGACAAACCCCTTCACTTTTTTTCCGCGGGGGAATGCCCCAGGAAAGTGAAAAATCAGCGGCACGTGGGTCGTCTCATCGTAGAGGCCATGATGGTCGAAATAGATATCGTGTTCGGTGAGGCTTTCGCCGTGGTCAGAGGTGACGATGATAAATGTTTCATCCATCATCTTCTTCTCTTTAAGGTGCCTGAAAAATTTGCCTAACTGGTAGTCAACATACCTCACCGCACCCAGGTACTGCTTGCGAAGGAGTTCCTTTGAGTCCAGATATCTTTCCTCTTTTTCGATAAAACTCTGAGGACAGTGATAGGGATGATGCGTGTCCCAGATATGGAGAAAGAGGAAAAAAGGTCTTTTTTTAATCTTCCTCAGCAAATTCTCTGCCAATCCTCTGACATAAGCAACATCCTGGATCCGCGCCAGCTCAAAAGTAAAAAGAAAAGTCTTGACCACATCCTTGATACTCATCCATGTTCTTTTCAGCGAAAACTTCCTTTTCCGGGAGTAAATTTGCAGTATATTCAGGCTCCTCAGAATATAACGCACATGGACTGCAGGCAGAGTGATGAGGTGGTAGTGGATTTTATCCAGGAGATTTCCCTCGGGTTTATAACCGTAATAATCATACCCTTTCTCAAACCATCTGCTCATCCAGTCGATGGCAATAGTTGAGTACCCCTCCTGCTGAAGGATTTCAGAAAGGAGTTTTACCTCCAGTTTTTCAAAAGTTTCAATATCCTCCGGCTTTACACGGTAGCCCTGGCGGACAATTCCGTGGGTCCTTGGATACCTGCCGGTAAGAATGGTGGTCAGGCTCTGGTCTGTCGTGTTCCAGGCAGAATAGACATCCTCGAAAAGAACTCCGCCCTCAGCAAGAGCATCTATGCTGCGGCTCCGGCCTTCATCTCCGCCGTAGCAGCTCAGGCTTCGAGCGCGAAGGGCATCGATTACGATGAGGATAATGTTGGGCCTTGTTTTTTTACTGTTTTCTGGTGCTTGATACATTTTAGAGCTTAATTAGAGTTTAATCATCCTGAACTGTCTGCCTGGAACTATTTTTCGCTCGATTTTTTCTGAGGAAGGAAAAAGCATTATTTCGCATGCCGGTGAGACATGGCCCTCAAAAAGATGACCCCCCTCGGCATTCATCTCAGCGTCTCCAAGCTGGATGTGGCAGTGAGCAAACGGCTTTTCTTCAACTAAAGAAATGTTACCCAGAAGGGAAAGAATTTCTCTCTGGGAAGTAATTTGTTTTTTCAGGTATTTAGCGGCAGGCTCGTCGTAGTAGCCGAGAACACAGTCTCTGACCGCACCCAGGCCAAAAAAGAATCCACCGCCAACATCATTTTTATGAGCGAATTCCTGGAGGGAAGAAATAATTTCCTCTCCAGCTTCGATGATGATCACGAACTTGTCCTTTTCTTTTCTCCACTTCATCTGAAAGCCTCCCTAATCAGCCTGAATTATTCATAAAAATGCCGTCAATCCTATTTAACCTAAATACAACCAATGGGCTAGAATGATTTCTCCGCTTATCCGCAATGCACCCTTTTACAACAGCTTCGACTCGTGGATAATCTCGAATAAGCAATATACATGATTTCAACCCCTCTTTTCAACCCAAAATCGGGGTCAGGTCTTGCATTATAACACTTGAAGGCGAGAAAGGATTAAAGAAGAAGGCTCTCTTCCATCTTATTTGGGTAGGAAAGCAAAGAATATTTAGTCTCACCCGCCTAAAAAAAGCGCGCCTGACTGGAGTCGAACCAGCGACCTACGGATCCGGAGTCCGTCGCTCTATCCACTGAGCTACAGGCGCGTTTC
>JBHIDX010000095.1:0-5247 GCA_046760305.1 Candidatus Aminicenantales bacterium | reverse complement strand
GCGTGGCAATCCGTCGTTGCGAGCGTAGCGAAGCAATCTCATCATATCCGCCAGTGTAGGAGATTGCTTCGCCCTTTCAGGGCTCGTAATGACGAAAGGCCTCCGGTGCATGGGATTGCTTCGTCGCTCCACTCCTCGCAATGACAAGGTCATTTTCATGGTTCATGGGTGTGCTTGGACATGATAAATTAATAATAAATGCCGACAATACTATTTAACTTAAATACAATCAATAGACTAGAATGATTTATCAACTTATCACAGGCGAAAAACTTTGCTAGAGGTAGAAAGATGAAAAAAGGAATCGGAGACAGCTTTCAGCAGCAGACAAAATATTACAGGGGAAAAATCCCTGCCGGGTCACTTTTCTGGGAGAGAATGCCTGAGAGGTATAAATCCTACCCCTCTGCTCCTGGCATCCCCCTTGACCTCCCCTTAAAAGAAGGGGGGATGGGTCTCTGGGAAGCGATAAAAAAACGCCGAAGTGTGAGGGATTATTCTGAAAGACCGATGGAGAAAGCCCATCTCTCCCAGCTCCTCTGGGCTTCGCAAGGCATAACTGCCCGGGAGGCAGGCTATGAACTCAGAGCTGCTCCTTCTGCAGGAGCCCTCTACCCTGTGGAAACTTACCTCTCCATCCAGAGAGTAGAAGGAGTGGAGAAAGGCATCTACCATTACGGAGTAAGAGAACATAAGCTCCACCAGCTCAGGAAAGGAGATTTCAGCTCCGACCTCTCGCGCGCTGCGCTCGACCAGTACTTTATTGCTCAGGCAAGCGCTGTTTTCGTCTGGACCGCCGTTTTCGAGAGGTCAAAATGGAAGTATGCTCAGAGAGCATACCGCTATGTCTACCTTGACGCCGGGCACATTGCCCAGAATGTTGCCCTGGCTGCAGTCTCTCTGCGACTTGCCAGCTGTCAGGTGGCTGCTCTCTATGATGACGAGGTCAATTCAATCCTGGGCATAGACGGAGAAAAAGAAAGTGTACTCTACCTGACAGCGGTCGGCTATCCCCTTTAACAAATTTCTATTCTTTTTCCAGGGTGAATGTACCCTCATAACCACTTTGGGTGAAAGTTCCGCTTATGGTCTTGCCGCTCTCGTCAAGCTCACCGACAAAAGTCGGGTCGCCCTGAACCTGGGGATGGACGATCATGAAAGAAATCTTTCTTCCTTCAATCTCAAACTCACCCAGGGGAAGGTCGAAAGCACCCTGTTCAGGAATGTCGATTGTGCCCTGAAGATTCCCTTCATCGTCAAGGGAGAGTTTGACAGCAATTCCCAGCTCCATTCCCCCGATGCTGATTGATCCGTTCCACTCACCGACAAAAGGCTTCGGGTCCTGGGCAAAAAGAGTAGAACCGGTAAAGATGAACGCCAGAAGCAGGGGAAGCAACAAACGCTTTAGATAAAATTTTTTCACTTATTTCCTCCAGAGATAGATTTCTAGTGTAGAAATACGATCAAGATGAACAAAAGTTTTTCCGATGTTGCCTCTATGTTAGAACATCCTGAACTGCGGCCTGCCGCCGTTTATCGGTTTGGCGTCTACAGCCCACATCCCACGTCCATGGGTAGCAATAACGATGACATTATCCCGGGGGTGGATAATCAAGTCGTGTACATAGCAGGAAGGGAGACCGCTGCCGAGAACACTCCACGTTTTTCCGTCATCTTTGGAAACATAGACACCGATGTCTGTGCCAACATAAAGAATGCCCTTTTTGAACGGGTCTTCCCTGATGACATTCACCGGACCGAGTGGAATGTTGCCCGAAATATCAACCCATGTTTTCCCGAAATCATTTGACTTCCAGATATAAGGCGTAAAATCATCATCACGCTTGCCGTTCTGCGTCATGTAGACTGTGGCCATGTCATAAGTAGAGGCAACAATTCTTGAGACCCACTTCCTGTAGGGCAGACCTGCTGTGATTTCCTGCCAAGTTTTGCCGCCGTCTTTGGTTACGTGCACCCTTCCATCATCAGTGCCAACGTAAATCAGCCCGTATTTCAGGGGCGACTCTGAGATGGTAAAAATTGTCTGATAGGGAATGTCCCCCATTTTCTCTTTCTCGTTGTAGGTCAGATCCGGGCTAATTCTCTCCCAGGTATCTCCTCTGTCTTTTGAGCGGAAAAGATACTGGAGGCCGTGGTAGATGATGTTTGGATTATGGGGTGAAATGATGAAAGGAGCCAGCCACTGACCCCGAAGTCTGGGCTCGTCAGGGAACTGGCGAGGCATAATGTACTTCTGCCCTTCTCTTCCTTTACTGAGGTCATTTCTGTAAAGATGGCCGTAGAAGCCAGCCGAATAAACGATGTTCGGGTTGGTGGGGTCTATGGCATGACTACTTCCCTCTCCTCCTGGTGCCCTTTCAAATTCAACGGCCTGGAATCCTTCGATTATGTTACCACGCCGGTCTTTTCTCCTCAGCACCTGGCCGCGAAAGCTGCCGTGATCCTGCATTGAACCGTAAACGTGGAAAGGACTATCCATATCGTAGGCGATGTTGAAAAACTGACACACAGGAAGGTTGTGAGTAAAAGACCGCCAGTTTTTCCCTTTATCGTAACTGATGGCAATACCCCCGTCATTGACATTAACAAGGTAATTTGAATTGTCCGGGTCTATCCACAGTCCGTGATGGTCGCCGTGAACACCGCGAGCGATAAACCTGAAAGTCTTTCCTCCATCCTTGGAGACACTCATCGGCACACCGAGGATGTAGACAGTGTTTTCATCGTTGGGGTCAACCCTCATCTGGCCGAAGACCCAGCCGTAAGTGCCAGAGTGGCGCTCGAGGTAAGTTTTCTGTTCTTTGGTCAACCCGCTTACCTGCTTCCAGGTTCCTCCCCTGTCGTCTGAGCGGTAGAGGGTGGCTCCCTTGATGATCCCCTTTAACATGCCTCTGTAGGGGTCGAGCCGCTCTTCGGGTGTCAACTCCCGGGCCAATTCATAATTATCAACAAAAGCATAAAGAACATTTGGATTCGAAAGGCAGATGTCAATGCCTATCCTTCCTCTGCAGCGGGCTTCAGGCAGTCCCTCGTTAATGGGTTTCCATGTTTTGCCTCCGTCAGTGGTCTTGTATATTCCGCTTTCTGAATATCCCTCAAAATTCCTGGGGTCATTCCATTTGAGCCTGATTCTCTGCCACATGGCCGCATAAAGAGTATTGCTGTCCGAGGGATCCATGACAAGGTCAATTGCTCCTGTTCTTTTGCTTATGTATAAAACCTTCTTCCAGTTTTTGCCTCCATCAGTAGTTTTGAAAACTCCTCTCTCTTCACTGTCCGTCCATTCATGCCCGGATGCTGCCACGTAGACTGTATCGGTGTTCTGGGGATCGATGACGATTCTGGCAATGGTATTGGTATCAGCTAGCCCCATGTGTTTCCAGGTCTTACCACCATCTGTGGACTTGTAAATTCCAACTCCTGCCTGTGAACTACGGAAGATGTTTGCCTCACCAGTACCAACCCAGACAACTTCAGGATTCTTAGGGTCGATGGCAATATCTCCGATTGAAGTAGAAGCTGCTTTTTCAAAAACCGGTTCCCAGGTTGTCCCTTCATTGGTCGTTTTCCAGACTCCGCCAGAAGCTGCGGCCACATAGATTGTGTAGTGTTTCCCTTTAGGTCTGACGACGGCAATATCAGTGCATCTCCCGCTGACATTGGTCGGCCCTATATGACTCCATTTCATCTTATTAAAGGGGGATTTCTCCTCCATCTTCAGGTGCGTTTCATATCCCTCAAGTCTCAACTGGGGGTCAGTCGACTGAACTACCTCTGGCTTCTTCACTTTTTTTGCCGCAAGCGGAAGCACAAGAAAAGCTGCAAGAATGAAAAAAGCTGCTATGAATGAAAGAGAACTGAATTTTTTCTCATTAGGACTCATACTTACCTCCTTTTTTTTCTTTTAATATGTTCCGATTTTAAAACCTATTTTCCTTTTTTTCAACTCAATTAAAATCTATCCTTTCTCCACTCTGTGTTTGATAGCAATCCCTCTTTTTTTGAGTTCTCTGACAAAAGGCTTGAAGAGGCTTCCCTGAAATACATCTTCGGGAAACACCACCCCTCGCTGAGAAATCTCACCGGAAGCAATCATCTGGGCAGCTATAGAGGCGGGAAAAGCTGTTGACCTGGCCATCGATGTTGTTCTCGTTTCAGGGTCATAGAAATCGAGCAGTTCAAAAACATGGGTCCGGCTTTCCCCTGATTTTTTCCCTGAAACTTCCACTCTCATTAAGGTTACATCTCCCTCCTCTCCCAGAGCATACTTTGATTCCAGGAAGGCTGCAGTGAATTCTAGAGGAATAACTTTCTGCTTTCCTACCTGTATAGGTTCACGAGAAAAAAAGCCGCACCTTTTCAGCATTCTGACCACCCTGGCATGACCAGGATAACGGACGGTTTTTTCCGCAAGTTCTTTTTTTATCTTCCCCTTCATGGAGTAGAGCAGCGAAGACAATCCATCTGTATAGAAGCATTCCATATTCAAGAAAGGAGGAGGAAAAGAAACGGTTTCAATGCCTGAGAGAGGCTCAACCTCTTTTACTCTCCCCTTCCTGAGAACAAATGCTTTTCTCTGGTAAAAGCTCAAAAGGCTCTCAGCAGCATAAAGTACATTGTATTTTAGGGGAGGTTTTGGTTTGAGAGGATTTCCCCCTACATATATGATAGCTCTTTCTGTCTCCTCTAAGAGGCGGACTCCTCTTCCGACGCAGATATTATCAATCCCAGGAGCAAGGCCACATCCAGGGATGACTGTTATGTTTTTCTCTTCAGCTTTATTCCCGTAAGCAAGGCGCTCGAGCGGCTTCTCACCGACGACATCCACAAGGTGTACTCCATTCCGCACCGCTGCTTCAAGGGCCATAAGGCTATGCTTATGGAGAAGCGCGGCCACAGCAACATCATGTCCCTGGAAGAGTTCATCCATCTGAGCGCTATCCTCAACATTCCTCTGAAGAGTAATGAGCCTCTCGCTGCGGATAAAATTCTGAGCCTTTTTGAGATGGTCAGAATTAACATCGACAAGGGTTACCCAATTTTTCGGGCTGCTTGAAATGAGGTCTCTGGCCAGGGCCACTCCCATCTTACCTGCTCCAAGGACGAGAAATTTAGGCA
This sequence comes from Candidatus Aminicenantales bacterium, assembly GCA_046760305.1. Taxonomy (GTDB): domain Bacteria; phylum Acidobacteriota; class Aminicenantia; order Aminicenantales; family Aminicenantaceae; genus JBHIDX01. Next base: position 108 of record JBHIDX010000095.1, on the reverse strand, counting down.
TCTAATCCTCCTCATGAATTTACCATGAGCATTTACACCATGAAAATGACGTTTGCCTTGTCATTGCGAGACCTGCCCTTTTTTGAGAAAAGAGCAGGGCGTGGCAAT
>JBHIDX010000094.1:0-5369 GCA_046760305.1 Candidatus Aminicenantales bacterium | reverse complement strand
TTTCTTCTTCCTTTTAATATTATGCTTGATTATCACGGAAAAAAAGATGCTTACATTTGACAGCTTAAGTTGACAGCTCTAGAGGTGAATGTTATATCTTTTAGAAGAATTAAAAGAGTAGCTGATGATGCTTTCTGGCATAAATCTTCATTTCCCTGTTAATCTGGATGAAGCTCTGAATCTTCTTGAAGAGAAAAAAGGCGCTCTCATTCTCGCTGGAGGAACAGACCTGCTCGTTGATCTGAAACAGGGATTGATTGAGGCTCGGGAGCTCGTTTCTCTCCAGAAAATAGACGAATTAAAAGCAATCGAGAAGGATAAGGATAGAATTACCCTAGGAGCCCTTCTAACTCCAGAACAGATTGTGGCGAGTTCACTAATCGATGACTACCTGCCTGCTGTTGGCGAGGCTGCCCGTTCAATGGCTTCCCCCCAGGTGAGGAGACTGGCCACTCTCGGCGGGAACATTTCAAGTGCTGTTCCCTCAGCCGACCTTCCTCCTCCGCTTATTGCAGCAGGAGCAAGAATTGAACTCCTTTCAACAAGGGGAAAAAGGGAAATAAATCTTATCGATTATTTTACCGGACCGAGAGAAACAGACCGCAGGGCAGACGAGCTTTTAGCCCGCATACATGTACCTCTACCACTGCCCGGAACAGGCGCCTCTTTTCACAAATTTGCCCTCAGAGAAGCAAATGCCCTGGCAGTGGCTTCAGCCGCAGCCTCCCTCCGCATTGCCGGGGATAAGATTCTCGAAGCGCACATTGTCCTCGGCGCTGTTTCTCCCACGCCGATTATTGCCTCCCGGGCTTCTGAATTCCTTTCAGGAAAAAAGCCTTCAACTGAAAACTTTGAAAAGGCAGCTTCAACAGCCAGGGAGGAGTGCAAACCAATTTCAGACATCCGGGGCTCAGCCTGGTTTAGGAGAGAGCTTGTATCAGTCCTCGCCAGGAGAGCACTGGCTGAAGCTCTTCTCAGAGCAAAAAGCAAAGAGGGAAAAAACAGGTAGGTCAATGGCAGAAGAAAAAAGACCCTATCGAATAGTCAACCTCAGGGTAAACGGGGAAGAACACACCCTGGCAGTCAGAGACGGAGAAACACTCCTCGATGTTCTCAGGAATAAGCTGAGGCTTACGGGAACAAAAAAAGGCTGCAATCTCGGTGTCTGTGGAGCGTGCACGGTTCTCGTTGACAGCGAGCCAAAAAACAGCTGCCTCCTTCTTGCCTCTGCCTGTGAGGGAGTCGAGATTACAACTATCGAGGGTGTTGCCCGTGACGGAAGCCTCCATCCCCTCCAGCGGTCATTCATAAACCATGGAGCCATCCAGTGCGGATTCTGCACGCCTGGCATGGTCCTCAGTGCCCTGGCGCTCATAAACCGCAATCCTGATCCCTCGGAAGACGAAATAAAGGAAGCAATTTCCGGTAATCTCTGCCGCTGCACTGGCTACAAAAGAATTATTCAGGCGGTGAAGAACTGGAAAAATTACATAGAAAGCGAAAATCCGCCCCTGGTTGCCTCTGACCTCGATAAGTTCGCCACCGTGGGAAAAAGCAAACCACGAGTGGATGCAGCCGATAAAGTAACCGGAAGGGCAAAATTTACCGCAGACTATGACCTGGAAAATATGCTTTTCGGAAAAATACTTTATTCGCCCCTAGCCCACGGCATCATAAAAAGAATCGAGACCAAAAAAGCCGAAGCTTACCCTGGGGTAAAGCTTGTGCTCACCGGTAAAGATGTTCCTGACATTACCTACGGCGTGAGTCCTCCCCGATATGACGAGCATGTCCTGGCCAAAGAAAAGGTGCGTTACGTGGGAGATGAAGTGGCGGCTGTGATTGCTGTTGATGAGGAGAGATCAGAAAAAGCCCTGAGTTTGATTGAAGTCGAGTACCAAGAACTTCCTGCTGTGTTTAGCCCTCTGGAGGCCATTAAAGAGGGAGCTCCACTCATCCACGAGCGCTACAAAAACAACATCAACACCCGCATCGACCACCATTTCGGTGATGTGGAAAAAGGATTTGCTGAGGCAGACTACATTCGTGAGGAAGAGTTTATCGGCAACCATACCTACCAGAATCCCATCGAACCCCATGCCTCGATCGCCTACTGGGAAAACAACGGCTCAACACTCGTCCTCTATTCATCAACCCAGGTGCCTCACTATCTTCACTACTGGGTGGCAAGAGTGCTCGACATTCCCCTGGGCAGAATCCGCATCTTCCGGCCACCAGTAGGAGGAGGATTCGGCGGCAAGCTGGACGCCACCGCCCAGGACCTTATTGCCTCCATTGCTTCCAAAAAGCTGGGCAGGCCGGTAAAAATGGTCTTCACCCGTAAAGAAATGTTTCTCCACCACCGGGGGAGACACAAACAATACATGAGGTACAAGCTAGGAGTGAAAAAGGACGGAAAGATCACCGCTTTCCAGAGCAGAATCTACCTTGATGGCGGTGCTTACACCTCTTTTGGCATCATCACCGCTTACTACGCGGGAAGCATGATCCCCACCCTCTACCACATCCCCAACTACAGGTACCAAGGCTTCAGGGTGATGACAAACAAACCTGCCTGCGGTGCCATGCGCGGACACGGAACCCCCCAGCCCAGGTTTGCTTTCGAATGCCTGCTTAATATGGTTGCTGATGAGCTGGGAATAGATCCCATTGAAATAAGACTCCGCAATGCCATGGACCCCAACGCCTTCACCTGCAACGACCTTTTTGTGCGCAGCTGCGAATTCAAAAAAACCTTGATGCAAGTTCGAAAAAAGTCTGGATGGAAAGAAAAGTACAGTAAACTTCCTCCAGGAAAGGGAATCGGAGTCGGGTGCGGAGGGTTTGTTTCAGGGGCGGGCTACTCTATATACAGAGGACAGGTTCAGCGCAGTTCAGAGAAAAAACTCGAGCCCTTCTTAAAAAAATCTATCTTCCCCCATTCGAACGCCATAGTAAAAATCAGCGAGGACGGGACAGCAGCAGTCCTCCTCATCCTGGCCGCAGAAATCGGACAGGGTTCAGCTACTGTTCTTTCCCAGATGTGTGCCGAAGCGCTGGGAATAAGCCTGGAAAGGGTTCGCATCAGAGCTGAAGACAGCGACATAAGCCCCCTTGACCTCGGTGCCTATTCATCAAGAGTTACCCTCATGGGAGGGAACGCTGTTGTCATGGCGAGCAGAAATGTGCTCAAGAAGCTCTTTGTCACTGTCTCCAGGATGTGGGACTGCAGTCCAGAGGAGTTGAGTGCGGCTGATAACACTATCTTCCATAAAAAAGACCCGAAAAAGCGCATCGAATGGGAGGAAGCAGCCAGAAAGTACTTCAACGAAAACGGGCCCCTGGTAGGCACTGGATGGTATAAACCGCCACAAGGACTGGGCGGTGATTATAAGGGAGCTGCGGTGGGAACAAGCCCTGCCTTTTCCTTCAGCAGCTCTGTATGTGAGTGCAGCGTTGACCTGGAAACAGGAAAAGTAAAAGTCGAAAGATTTACTGATTTCCACGACTGCGGCACCCCCATCAACCCTCTCGCTGTTCACGGACAGGTGGAGGGAGCAATCGTCATGGGAGCAGGGGAAACGCTGATGGAAGAAGTGCTCTACGATGAAAAAGGAAACATCCTCAATCCTAACCTCCACGATTACCTGCTCATGACTGCCAAAGATGCTCCTCAAATCTTCAGCGGCCTGGTCGAATCATGGGAACCAGAAGGCCCTTACGGCGCCAAAGAAGTGGGAGAAGGCGCAACCCTTCCAGTACTGGCTGCTATGGCCCATGCCGTGGCCAATGCCACGGGTGTGTGGATAAAAGAACTGCCGATAACACCAGAAAAAATCCTCAAAGCACTGCAGGAGAAAAAGACCAAAAAGAATCTCTGATGGAGACCTTTGGCTGGCTCTCAATCCTCCCCCCGCTGCTGGCTATCATTCTCGCCATCAGAACAAAGCACGTCTACATTTCCCTTTTCCTAGGCATCTGGCTCGGCTGGACGATAATCCATTCATGGAATCCAGTTAGCGGGCTGATTCATTCAGTCAACGCCCTCGTTTCTGTTTTCAGGGATGCTGACAACACCCGCGTTGTTCTCTTCAGCGCCATGATTGGAGCTATTATCACCTTCACTCAGTTCTCGGGAGGCATGGAAGGTTTTGTTAACTGGGTGATAGGTAAAGGACTGGTCAGGACGCGGAGGACAACAGGGCTTCTGGCCTGGTTTTTGGGCTTTATCATCTTCATCGAATCGAGCATATGCGTGCTGGTTTCAGGCGCAGTCTCAAGACCGCTCTTTGACAGGATGAAAATCTCACGGGAAAAACTGAGTTACATCCTCGATTCCACCTCGGCCCCAAAATGCATCCTGATTCCGCTCAATGCCTGGGGAGCTTTTGTTATCGGGCTTCTGGCAACCCAGGGAGTGGAGAATCCGGTAAAAGTTCTTGTTTCCTCCATGCCCTTTAATTTCTACGCCCTCTTTGCCCTCCTTCTTGTCCTTGGAGTCGTGCTCTCTGGAAAAGACATCGGCCCCATGAAAAAAGCGGAAAGGAGGGTTCTTGAGGAAAACAAGCTCCTGCGCGACGGAGCCGAGCCGCTGATTTCGAACGAGGTAGTGATGATGGAGTCGAAGAAAGGTGTTCCAAAAAGGGCATTAAACATGCTGGTTCCCGTAGCAACCATGGTGGCCATGATGCCCGTGGTGCTGCTCATCACGGGAAAGGGAAACCTGATGAACGGCTCGGGTTCGCTAGCTGTGCTCTGGGCTGTAATCACCGCTCTTGCTGCCGGAGCTGCTGCCTATAAGATTCAGGGTATAATGAATGCAAGGGAAATCACCGATGCTTTCATGAAGGGTGTGGGTGGTCTCATTCCACTGGCAAGCCTCATGGTTCTCGCCTTTGCCATCGGAGACACCTGCGATGCTCTGGGCACAGGTCCTTTTGTTGCCAGTGCTGCCAATTCCTCTCTGCCTCATGCTCTCATCCCGGCTGTAGTCTTCCTCGTCTCCTGCTTTATAGCTTTTTCAACCGGAACTTCCTGGGGAACTTTCGCCATCATGATACCCATTGCGGTGCCGATGATAAATATCATAAGCCTCAACCCAGGCCTCATGGTAGCTGCTGTGCTCGGCGGAGGTGTCTTTGGCGACCACTGCTCTCCTATCTCTGACACGACCATCATCGCCTCTATGGCTTCGGCCTGCGACCACATAGACCACGTGAGAACCCAGCTGCCCTACGCCTTCACAGCAGCAGGCCTAGCTCTTCTTTTTTTTCTCTTCTTCGGCTTCATCTTCTAGCCTGGACTATTAGCTTGAAAATGCATGTCATCGCGAGCGACCGAAGGGAGCGTGGCAATCCGTCGTTGCGAGC
>JBHIDX010000093.1:0-5480 GCA_046760305.1 Candidatus Aminicenantales bacterium | reverse complement strand
TAATAACTCAGGATTGTAATTCACACTAATTGACTTTTTCTATAGATTTTAGCATAATTATTAAGAAAAATATGAGAGCTGTCGATTACCTCATCGCCATACATTCGCCTTTGCGCAATCTGTTATCTTTTCCAGCAAACCTTCTCTGCAAACCAAGAGATTGTATCTGTATCAACCTGCAGGCGTAAGGAGATTTTATCCTTTCGTTCTGCAGGCTTTTTATTCCTCACCAAATCAGGTAATAATCCTTAAACACGTACTTAAGGAAGAGGAATGTTTTCTTAAAAAGAAAAAACAGCAGTCAGTCCGAAATATTCATGTCTGTCGCAGAAATTCATGTAAGAATAGTTTTCTTATTGAAGTCAGGTGAGGAAGGATAAATCCTGAATAAAGGAAATTAGAATTTCAGATCAAATACAGGAGGCTGCAAATGTGGTTCAATAATATACTTGATACTATTGGCCAAACACCCCTTATAAAGCTTGATCGGTTACCAAAAAGTGAAGGCATTGAGGCTACACTTCTGGCTAAAGTTGAAGCGTTTAATCCAGGGGGTAGCGTTAAAGACAGAATTGCCATTGCCATGATTGAAGAAGCAGAAAAAAGCGGCCAGCTCAATCCTGGTGGTACTATCATTGAGGCGACTTCGGGCAATACAGGTTTGGGGTTAGCTCTTGTGGCAGCAGTTAAAGGTTACAGATGCATCTTTACCATTAATGATAAGCAGAGTCGGGAAAAGATAGATATGCTGAAAGCATTTGGGGCTGAGGTGATTGTATGTCCGACCGCTGTCTCCCCAGATGATCCCAGAAGTTATTATTCTGTGGCCAAAAAACTGCATAAGGAGATACCCAATTCTATCTATCCAGACCAATACAGCAATCCGGCCAATCCAGAGGCTCATTATTTAACTATGGGACCGGAAATCTGGAAGCAAACAGAAGGCAAAATTACCCACTTGGTAGCTGGTATGGGGACAGGGGGTACCATTACTGGGGCTGGTAAATTTTTGAAGGAGAAGAAACCCGATGTTAAGATTATAGGTGTTGATCCAGTTGGTTCTCTTTTTTATGATTATTTCATGACCGGGAAAATAACCACTGCTCATCCCTATAAGGTAGAAGGAATAGGAGAAGACATGCTACCCAGAACGCTGGATTTCTCTTTGATCGATGATGTTATTCAGGTCTCAGATAAAGATTCTTTTCTCATGGCGCGGAGGCTGGTGCGCGAGGAAGGAATCCTGGGCGGTGGTTCTTCAGGATCAGCTCTTTATGGTGCTCTGCAGGTGGCGAAAAAACTCGGTTCCAACCAGATTGTGGTTGTCATCTTACCCGATACCGGCCAGCGCTATCTGGGTAAGGTCTACAATGATGCCTGGATGAGGGAGAATCAGTTCTTTGAGCTTCAGATGAGATTAACAGCTCGTGATATAGTAAGAACCAAATCATGCACTTTACATCAGCTTATCTCGACTACTCCATCCGCAAGTGTCAATGAGATATTTAGACTGATGAAAGAATTCGAAATTTCACAAGTTCCAGTTTTTGAAGGCAACAATCAAGTGGGCAGTCTGCATGAAGACATGGTCATGGAGCTTTTGATTTCCGGCAAGGATATCAATCGTATTTTCGTCCGCGAAATCATGGAAGAGCCCTTTCCGTGCGTGGAGGCAGAGGCCCATCTGGAGGAAATCTCAGGTTATTTGACTGCTGGCAAATCGGCCGTTGTGGTTAAAATGAGTCGTGATTCATACGATATTATTACTAAATACGACGTGCTCCATGTACTTACAGGAAAATAAGCCATCGACGGAGCAGGAGAGCTTTCAATTGTCTGATTCTTTCCTTAACAGCTGATGTATTTTGCTCATCATGAGGTTAATTCTCGATAATTTTACAATCTTAATAGAGAAAAGGAGTTTGTTATGAGATTTTCAACCAAAGCTATTCATGCCGGTCAACCGCCTGACCCTTTGACCGGGGCCGTAACAGTGCCTATCTATCCCACTTCGACCTTTGTCCAGGAAAGACCTGGTAGACATAAGGGTTATGAATATTCTCGCACATCAAATCCAACCCGCAGTGCCCTGGAGCAGAATCTCGCTGCTCTCGAGGATGGAAAATTCGGGTTTGCATTTGCCAGCGGTTGCGCTGCCATGGATGCGGTACTCCAGTTGTGTTCACCTGGAGACCATATCGTGGCTGGAAATGACCTTTATGGTGGTACATTTCGGCTGTTTAAAGAAGTCTTTCAACCACTGGGACTGAAATTTACCTTTGTCGAGACCCATCCGCCTGAAAATATTGCCCCTTTTCTGAGGAAAAATACCAGGATGCTATGGATTGAATCACCCAGTAATCCTTTGCTCAAAATCACGAACTTGAAGAAGGCGGCCGAAGTGGCTCATCAAGAGAATGTGATTTTGGTCGCGGACAATACATTGGCGACACCTTATCTTCAACAGCCGCTTTCGCTGGGTGCTGATGTTGTGGTCCACAGCACGACCAAATACCTGAGTGGTCATTCTGATGTAATTGGGGGAGCAGTTATCCTAAACGATGAGGCCATGGCAGAAAAGGTGGCTTTTTATCAGAATGCAGCAGGAGGGATACCCGGACCGTTTGATTGCTGGCTGGTTCTACGGGGTATCAAGACACTGCCGGTGAGGATGGAAAAGCACTTTAAGAATGCGCAGGCAATAGCATCTTACCTGGAAAGGCATCCTCAGGTGGCAAGGGTCTTCTATCCCGGACTGCCCTCACACCCTCAGTATCAACTGGCGAAGCTTCAGATGAGAAATGCTGGTGGTATGCTATCGTTTGAGATCAGAGGAAATTTGGAAACTGCACAGGAGTTTGTATCCTCCACTAAAATCTTCTCTTTAGCAGAGAGTCTTGGCGGAGTGGAATCGCTTATTGAACATCCAGCCTCTATGACCCACGCCTCATTAAAACCGGAACAAATGAGAGAGAGCGGTTTATCCGACACACTGATCAGGTTATCAGTAGGAATTGAAGATATTGAAGACCTGATGGAGGATGTTGAGATGGCATTTAAGGCAATTAACCTGAATTAAGGAATTAAAGCGCTTGGGCTTGAGCAGGAGATGGATAGAATATCAATGAAGAAGAAAATAAAGAGGCGAACTTAATTCTTTCTTCCAGCGAGAAATCGTTATGGTATGCACACCATAAGAGCGAAGCGAGCTATCCGACCTATTTATTTGGCTCCTTTGAGCACTTCAATAATCACTTGAAATTTGAATCATGGAGGGTAACATTTCCCGTGTTTGGAAGACATCGCCAGCCTCCAATCAAGGGCTATCTTCCCTTCGGATGATGCCTATTATAGCAATAAAATCTTAGCACTCCATGTGGTTCAAATTTTGAGATGCACTTGGTCAACACGTCTTTTTTAGTTTGAAAGGAAGAGTAGTACTTAAATCCTTTATTGGAAAAATTCTCCCCTGGAAATAGCCGAGAAGCGAAAATTCGAGGAATAATCATTTTTTCTTAATCGTTTTATCTTAAATAAAGATGAGAAAATCCACCTTTTATTTCATCCAATGCGATGATTGATAAAAGGTAATTGTTGATGGCAGAATAAAGATTGTGGAAAGATAACAATATGCCCTATCCGAGCTGATATAGGGGTTGGAATGGTGAAAAGAAAGAAGAAAAATACCTCTTTGAGAAAAAAGGAGGTTGGTTACATGTATGGTGAATTGGAGGGGAGGGAACTAATTTAGAAAGCAATAATGCCAGCAAAAGTATCCGTTAAAACCCGCACAAGAAAAAAAATGCAGAGAAACTTTTTAACCTACAGCTTTCCACACTGGTCAGTGGTGTGGATACTTCTGGAGAAGAATTTCAGGAACAGACCACACTCGCTACCATAAGCTCTAAGGAAGCTAATTTCTGGCTTAATACAAAAGTTACATTGTGGTCGGAGCTAGACTTGTCTATTGAAATCCCCAAGACTACAACTCTGGAAAAATGCTTTAAGCTTTTAATCTCAGGAATAGTAACGGCTATCGAAAACGAGAACAGAAGGCAGCTTATTTCAATTGAATTGAATAAGAAATATAGAATCATTTCGTTCAGAAAATAATTAAGAGATTATTTAAGATTTCTTTTTATCTCATCTATAGTCTGCATAATTTGGCAGAGGATGCACTAGCCATGTTGTCGCAAAACGAATTACATAAATAAAACAGCTCAAGAGCTATTGAAAAATGACGCAAAGGAGCGAGGTGTTTGCATAAAAAAACTAATAGATGGAAGAGCCAGGAAAGAACATGCAAGAGATCGAAATATGAGCTTTACAAAGCAGACAGAGCTTTCAGAGTACTCAGAAAATGTAACAAATTATTGGTGCAACCTACAGAGGAGGCGGAATTACTTCATAACATATGCCGAATTATTGTAGAAGCAGGGGGATATCATTCGGCCTGGATAGGCTTTGCTGATGAGGATGGAGATAAGATCGTTCGACCTTTGGCTAGAGCAGGATACGAAAAACGAAATCCCGAGATAACAAAAATAACATGGGCAAATAATGAATGTGGTCGCAGTCCTACAGGCAAGGCTATCCGGAGATGTAAGCCAATCATTATGAAAAATATCGCAGAAGTTCCTGAATATGCCCCCTGGTGTGCAGAAGCAACTAAGCACGGTTATACATCTTCAATTGTTCTTCCTCTAATTGCCCATAATCATGCCTTTGGAGCGTTGAACATTTATGCGGAGGAACCTGATGCATTCGATGCAGAAGAAACAGAACTCTTAGAAGAATTAGCAGAGAGCCTAGCATATGGCATAATTGCAATACGTACGCGCACAAAACTTAAACAAACAGAGGAGCTACTTCAATGTTGTGAAAAAAAATATCGTATTCTTGCAGAAAATGTTTTGGATGGGATTTATATCCTAAGTCCAGAAGGGTTTGAATATATAAACCCTGCTTTTGAGAGAATATGTGGGTACAAAGCAAAAGAATTGTTGAGTAAAGATTTTAATTTTCTTGACCTCATTCATCCAGAAGATAGAAAGATAATATTGGAAAGAAAAGAAGCGAGAGAAAAGGGCAAAAGAGCCTTTTCTTAATTGGCTTAATTCGCTTCCTGATCCCGCGAATTTAACCCTTTGATGAGGTCAACCAGGATCAAACTACTTATCTTTTGCCAGAATATGAGGATGATCAAGAGAAAGAAAAGCTCCTCAAGAGATATTTCAAGCAGATTTTCGAAGAAAAGCTTAATGGTTGGTGGCAGGACCCGGACGCTTGGCCCTCAAAGAGAGATTTGAAGGCCTTCAAAGAGTGGTTCGATGTGGAGTTTCATTCCCTGGTTTTTGATCTTGTAGATAAGCCAATACAGAGTGTCGAATGGAACGCATTTTAATATTGGTCAAACATCATGATCAAAAATTGGATCCTGGATTTAAGATAAAGGAGAAGGAAGATTGAGGTGAGCGAAG
>JBHIDX010000092.1:0-5774 GCA_046760305.1 Candidatus Aminicenantales bacterium | reverse complement strand
CTTTTAGATGAAGGAATCTATGCCAGAGCTGCAGCAATGACCGATCCTGGAGTAACGCCAGAAGGAGAAAGGAAAATTTTAATCATTTCCAATATAGGTCATCTTCATATAATCAATTTAAAAGCTTTCGTTGCCATTGACAAGTGAGAATCTTCTCTCTTGATTTGTTCATCATCTCGCTTCCTTCCAGCAAAACCTCCTTTCCGAGCTCTTCTCCTCAAAGAGGAGCTCATCTCAGAGGCAATATATGTCCCTCCTGTCACACAAAGCGCATAGATGAGTGGGGCAGGGGGATGGGATAAATTTGGTTAATAGACGCCGATTTAATCAGCGTAGCAGAAAACAAAATTCTTATATCAATGGAATATGTGAGCTGCGCCAGCCAAACTAGAATATGTTGCAACACCGCATCCCAGAAAAAATAGGAAATAGATATCATGTCCCGCTTTTTCTATTCGGACGGCTATGATAATATAAACACGCGGCAGAAGAAGGTTGAAGCTTAAAAAAGCAAGTCACCGCGGTGGTAAGAATTGATGTCTTATCCCTTATGAAAAGGACCTTAAGAGTATGATGAGAAATTTCGCAGCTTTTTTATTGCTCATAATCTTCTCTCTTTCTCTCTTTGCCCAGGAACTTCAGTATGAAGCTGTAGCCATAAATATCGAAGTTCCGGTCAGAGTATTCAAAAGCGGTAAATTTGTGGACAACCTGACCATGGACGACTTTGAAGTCTACGAAGACGGAAAGCTCCAGAAGATTGTGGCTCTCTATCTTATTAAAAAAACCAGAATTGAAAGGGAATACATAATCAAGGAAAAAACAAAGGAGAAGGAATCATTCACTCCTGTGGTTTCCAGGAATTTTGTCTTCCTCTTTGAAATTCATGAATACCTGCCTCAAATCGGAGAAGCTCTGGAATACTTCTTTGAAAAGGTCATTACCCCTGGGGATACCTTGAAAGTAATAACTCCTCTTAAAGCCTATGATTTCAACAGAGAGGCCCTGAAGAGGCTGCCGAGAAAAAAAATCGCTGAGCAGCTTAAAGAAAAAATAAAAAAAGACACGGTGAAAGGAAACGCAAGGTATAAAGCCCTGATTCAGGACTTCTATGACCTAGATAAGCAGGATTTTACAGGGGTTGAATATCTCAAGAAACAAATGCAAATAGATATTCTGAGGCAGTTGAGAGACTACAAACGCATTGACGGGGCGAGACTTCTGAATTTTGCCGACTATCTAAAAGCATTGGACGGACAGAAGCACGTTTTCTTATTCTACCAGAAGGAATTGATACCGATGCCAGCAGGATTAAATTTTTTTGAGACCTCTGAATTAACAAAGAATGTCAGCTTTGATGAGGAAAGGATAAAAAAGATTTTCTCTGACTCTTCCATATCAGTGCACTTCCTGTTTCTTACAAAAGTATTGGGTGCAACAACTGGTATAACTGAAACAAAGTCAAGAGCGGAAAGAGGAATTAGAATGTCTGATTATTCTGGAGCCATCTTTACTGTTTTTACTAAAATGGCTAAGGTCACGGGCGGGCTGACAGACAGCTCCTCAAATATTGCTTCCTCACTCAAAAAAGCTGCAGCTGCTTCTGAAAACTATTACCTCCTCTACTACAGACCAAGCCATTATAGAGCTGATGGGAAATTCAGAAAGATAAAGGTCGTGGTCAAAGGGAGAAATTACAGGATCACCCATAGAGCAGGATATTTCGCAGATTAACAAAATAATTTTTATATTGACAAAGTAATATATTTGTATATAATATTAATTTGTAATTTGTACAAAAATGAAAGCAATAAAAAATAAACTCCAGGAAAAGGAAATCAAACCCACATACATCAGGCTAAGGATACTGGACTATCTGGAATCGAATGACAGACATCCCACTGCAGAATCAATTTATGATGCCCTTTCAAAGGAAATCCCCACCATATCAAGAACCTCTGTCTACAACACACTTAATTATTTTCATCAAAAGGGCCTCGTAAATCTTTTGTACATCACGGGTTCGGAAACAAGATACGACAGCCGCACATCACCCCATCACCACTTTTTGTGTGAAAAATGCGGCAGAATATACGACCTGGATATCGAATGTGTTTATTTCCAGGAAGGAAGTGTTCAGGGCCATAAAATAGAAGAGCTTCATGGCTATTTTAGAGGCACATGTAAAGAGTGTCTCAAAAAGGAGAATTAAATATGTCCGTTAGAGAAATAAAACCGGAAATTTATTTCGTGGGCGCGGTCGACTGGGACAGAAGGCTGTTTGATGAACTCATCCCCCTTCCAGATGGCACAAGTTATAACTCCTACCTGATAAAGGGAAAGGAAAAAACTGCCCTGATAGACACCGTCGATCCCTCCAAAGAGCACGAACTCCTAAGCAACCTCGAAAAAGCCGGCATAAAAAGCATTGATTACGTTATTGCCAATCATGCAGAACAGGACCATTCTGGAACCATACCCCGGGTACTTGAGCTTTATACCCAGGCAAAAGCTGTTACCAACCAGAAATGTAAAAATTTGTTAAAAGAAATTCTTTTGATCCCCGAAGAGAAGTTTCTGGTCATCAAAGAGGGAGAGACGCTTTCGCTCGGTGATAAGACTCTTGAGTTTATTTCAACTCCCTGGGTACACTGGCCGGAGACGATGGTGACTTACTTAAAAGAGCATAGAATATTATTCTCCTGCGATTTCTTCGGCTCTCATCTGGCATCGAGTAATCTTTTTGTGGAGGATGAAGCCAAAGTCTATGAGTCAGCCAAAAGATATTACGCCGAAATCATGATGCCCTTCAGAACGAGCATAAAAAAGAATCTGGAAAAAATAAAAGAGCTCGAAATTGACCTCATCGCTCCCAGTCACGGGCCAATCCACAGCAGGCCTCGATTCATTCTCAGCGCCTATCGAGACTGGACTTCTGACGAGGTGAAAAACGAGGTGGTAATTCCTTATGTTTCCATGCACGGCAGCACATCAAGAATTGTCCATTATTTTGTTGAAACTCTGATAGAAAGAAGGCTTACCGTTAAGCCTTTTAATTTAACTGTGGCTGATATCGGAGAATTAGCCATGGCTCTTGTCGATACCGCCTCCATCGTCATCGCCTCGCCTACAGTGCTAACCGGCCCCCATCCTTCAGCCTTGTATGCAGCTTACCTGGTCAATGCTTTAAGGCCCAAGACAAGGTTTGCATCTGTGGTCGGCTCCTACGGATGGGGAGGGAGGATGGTGGAAACGATTGTCAACACGCTCGCAAACCTTAAAGCAGAAATCCTCGAGCCAGTCATCATAAAAGGACTCCCCGGAGAGGAAGACCTTAAAGCACTCGATAGACTGGCTGATGAACTGCTTGAAAAACACAGGAGTATAAAAATAATTTGAAAGGAGAGCTAATATGACTAAAAAATTCGAAATTTACAGATGTGAAATCTGCGGAAACATGGTTGAAATCATCCATCAGGGCGCAGGACAGCTCGTCTGCTGTGAGCAGCCCATGACTCTCCTCGCAGCAAAAACAGAAGAAGAGGGAAAGGAAAAACATCTGCCTGTGATTGAGGAAACAGAGGAAGGCATAAAAGTCAAGGTAGGCTCGGTGCCCCATCCTATGGAAGAGAAGCATTTCATTGAGTGGATAGAGATAATAGCAGATGGTGCTGCTTACAGAAAATTCCTGACTCCAGGTCTCAGCCCTGAGGCTTTTTTTGAAATAAAAGACGAAAAATATAAAGTCCGAGAATACTGCAATATTCACGGGCTGTGGTCAACATAACAATAAGGAAGTAAAAATCTCAGATAAAGAACAAGCGTAAAAATAAATATAAAAGGAGTGATAAAATGAAAAGCATAAAAGGCACACAAACCGAAAAGAATCTCCTCGCAGCGTTCGCAGGAGAATCACAGGCAAGAAACCGCTACACCTACTTTGCCTCTCAGGCAAGAAAAGAAGGCTATGAGCAGATATCAGCCATTTTTCTTGAAACAGCCGACAACGAAAAAGAGCATGCCAAAAGACTGTTCAAATTCCTGGAAGGCGGTGAGGCTGAAATTAAAGCTTCATTCCCGGCTGGAGTAATCGGCTCAACAGCAGAAAACCTCAAATCAGCTGCAGAAGGAGAAAACCACGAGTACACAACCATGTACCCGGAATTTGCAGAAAAAGCCCGAGAGGAAGGCTTCTCAGCCATAGCTGATGTGATGAAGGCCATAGCCGTGGCAGAAAAGCAGCATGAAAAAAGATACCTTGCTCTTCTTGAAAACATAAAGACAGGGAGAGTATTCAAGCGGGAGAAAGTGGTAAAATGGAGATGCAGAAACTGCGGCTACATTCATGAGGGAACAGAAGCACCTGAGGAATGTCCGGCCTGTGCCCATCCAAGAGCTCATTTTGAAATTCTGGGAGAAAATTATTGAAGAGATACACAAAATCTTACACCAAAAACAAGGAGATAAACTTTGAGTAATTCAAACAGCCCAAAAGCAGATAAAAAAGAAGCTATTAAAAGACTGATAAAGAGACTTCATGAAGGTGCTGGAGTGGAGGAAACTAAAGAAAAATTTAAAGAAGAGATAAAAGATATCTCTTCCTCTGAAATAGCAGCCATCGAAGAGGAACTCATAAAAGAAGGGATGCCGAGAGAGGAAGTTCAAAAACTGTGTGATGTTCACCTTGCTGTGTTCAGAGAATCGATTGAAAGGGAAAAAACCTCTCCTCCTGCAGGACACCCGATTCACATCCTGATGGAAGAACACAACATGCTTCTAAAATTTGCCGCTGAGCTTAAAAATACTTCACAGGCAATAAAAAGAGCAGCTGACTTTAATTCTATCGGACCTGAAATTGAAAAGCTGAGGCATATTGAAGAGCATCTCAAAAGCTCAGAAAGCCACTATGTCAGAGAAGAAAACGTCATCTTTCCCTCCCTGGAAAGACACGGAATAACCCAGCCGCCGGCCATGATGTGGATGGAGCACGACAGGATAAGAGAGATAAAGAAAAACTTTTACAAGCTGATGGAAGAGGTTAAAAAACTGGACTTTAAGGAATTTAAGGAAAATCTGGAGGCAGCGGCTTCCTTGCTGTCTGATATGCTTTCCACACATTTCTACAAGGAAAACAACATTCTTTTTCCCACTGCCCTGAAGGTAATAGGAGCGAATGAATGGCAGGACATAAGGGAGCAGTTTGATGACCTCGGCTACTGCTGTTTTACTCCTGAAGAGGCAAAAAAGAGCGCTCGAGAAGCGGAAGCGTCAAGATCTGAACCTGAAAAAGAAGGCCTGGTTGCTTTTGAAAGCGGCACTCTATCAAAAGATGAGCTGGAGGCGATCTTTAACACCCTCCCGGTTGACATTACTTTTGTGGATAAAGAGGATACTGTCCGCTATTTCAGCCAGTCGCGAGAAAGAATCTTCCCCCGGGCAAAGGCTGTCATAGGCCGCAAAGTTCAGCACTGCCACCCGCAAAAAAGCATTCACATCGTTAATCAAATCCTGGAAGATTTTAAAAGCGGTAAGAGGGATGAAGCTCATTTCTGGATCAACCTCAAGGGAAGGTTAATCCATATTCGCTATTTCGCTGTACGCAATAAAAACAGAGATTACCTGGGCTGTCTGGAAGTAACCCAGGACATAACAGACATAAAAAAGATTGAAGGAGAAAAAAGGCTGCTCTAATCTATTAATTTACTGTAATATATAAACACACCTAAAGCTGAAATTGTAGAAATGATTAGAGTCTGAAGAAAGAAATGAAAGAA
>JBHIDX010000091.1:0-6003 GCA_046760305.1 Candidatus Aminicenantales bacterium | reverse complement strand
AATGACATGGCGCATTTTCTAGGTAATTTATCATGGCGACAACGCCACCCACGACCGATGAAAATGAGATCGCCACGCTCCCTTCGGTCGCTCGCGATGACATGCATTTTCAAGCTAATAGTTCAGGTTAAAGGAGGTTGATAGATGAGACTGTTAAGTGTGATTGCCTTAATCGCCTCAGGAGTTTCGTTCGTCCTTGCTTTTATTGCCCGCTACCTTCCTGGTGAGAGAATTATTTTCCATTTCTCATACTATCTTTCGGGTACAGGTCTTCTACTCCTGGCTTCAATCGCTTTTGCCCTCCAGCATCTCATTAAGAAGAAAGATTAACTCCTTCGCTGGTTGATTCTTCTTCTCCATAAGAACTGTAATAGTAGTGCTTGTGCTTGTAATAGGAAGAATAATATCCTTTTTTTCTTACCCTGGCATTGTTAAATACCACACCTATGACATGTGTCTTTGATTTTTGAATGTCATCAACCGCCTGGGCAAAATCCTTTTTTGTCGTTTTCTCAGGATAAACGACAACTATTGCTCCATCCACTATTGAACATACCAGCACCGCGTCACTCACGCTGAGCACAGGAGGAGTATCGAGGAGGATAACATCAAAATAATCTCTTAAAAAGGCAACAAGTTCCCTCATCCTCGCCGTACCGAGAAGCTCACCAGGATAAGGAGGAAAGGGTCCGCTGGGGAGGAGAAAGAGATTATCAATCGCTGTTTTATGTATAACATCTTCAATCCTGCATTTCTTCGCCAGATAGCTGCTCAATCCCTTTGCATACTTCCCGATATTGAATATTCTGTGAAGCCTAGGCCTTCTCATGTCAGCATCTATGATCAACACTTTCTTATTAAGTTGAGCAAAAGAAATCGCCAGGTTGGCCAGAGTGGCTGTTTTACCTTCCTGGGGAAGTGCGCTTGTCACCGCCAGCACCCTTGAGGAGACATCACCGTCTGAAAGCATGATAGAAGTCCTGATTGTTCTGTAATCCTCAGCCAGGAATATTTTAGGATAATAATGATTAATAAGCTCAATTTCCTTAATCTCCGGAAGTTCTACTTCTTTCTTCTGTCCCTCAGCTCGATAGGAATTATTCCTGTATTTGTGCTTATGATAATAATTATATATATTTTCCGCTTTTCCGTTCTTCCCCACGTTTGGTATAACCCCAAGGGAGGGAAGGCCTGCTATTCTTTCCACATCTTCCGGGCCTTTTATGGTATTGTCCAGGTAGTCCATGATAAAGACAAGACCAATTCCTCCCACAATGCCCAGCAAAAGTGCCAGAAGAAGGTTTCCCTTCTTATCAGGCGAGATAGGATGACCGGGAACGAGTGCCTTATCAACTATTCTCACTGTGCTTGAGTTAAGCCCTCCCAGACGGGCAGAAATAAGAGTCTCATTCTGACGGGCTACCAGGGAATTCAGGAGCTTGCGCTTGTTCTCGACCTCTATCTTGAGGCTGTTATACAGAATTGCGTTGTTGTTGGTCTCGATTACATTGCGCTTCTGTTCGTTGAGCAGAGCCTTCAGCGACCTCTCTTTATTGAGTGCTGAACGGTACTCGGATTCTGCCGATTTGGCCGCTTTTCTAATCTCACTTTCAAGCTCATTCCTTATGCTCTGAAGCTTGGCCCGTATTTTCACCATTTCAGGATAATCGGGCTTAAAGAATTTACTCTTCTCCTCATAATCATTCTTTATCCTCGTGTAATCTGCCCTTAAGCTCTGGATCAAAGGATTGCTGACAAACGGAGGAAGAGAATCTACCTTCAGATTTTTGAGCTCTCTGAAAGCAGCTTCCATTTTTATGCGCTCAATCTGAGCCTGGGTGTAGGCCTCGTTCAAATCCGCAAACTTGGAAACAACGGTGCTCTCCTTATCCGAAAGAAAGAACAATTTCTTCTCCTCGCCATACCTCTGCAGTGCTCTTTCCTTGCTCGCCAGATCTTCCCTTAGATTGGCAATCTGTTCGCTCAGAAACTCTGAAGCCTGCTGGGTTGCTTCATAACGGGTTTCTATCGAGTACTTGACAAATTCTTCTGCCAGTGTGTTAACTATATCTGCAGCCAGCACAGGATAAGGCGAAGTAAAACTCAGACTCACAAGCCGCGTATCTTTTACAGGTGTCACATTCAGCCCTCTGAGAACATAAAAGCCCCATCTTGCATAGGGATCAGGGTGGAAGAGAGGTTCTGCTTCCTGGACAACTTGCTGCTGTGCCTTCTTCACCCAGTTCAGGGCGAGAATTCTCTTCACTTTGCTGAAAAGGTTTTTCGCCCTGTGAATGATTCCCTGGTTTGATTTTTGGGAGTTAACGACTTCAGGACGGTGCCTGAGGTCCATCGCCCTGACCACTCTCTCTGCCATCGACCTGCTTCTCAGAAGCTTGAGTTGAGTGTTAAGGTACTGATTCATGTAGTCGTATCGAGGGTAAGAATTGTAGTTGAACATCTCCTGGATGCTCAACATGTTTGAGGCCGGCTCATCAATATGAATCGTGGCTGAAGCTCTGTAAAGCGGGGTGGCCGTGAAAGTGAGGATACCAACAATGATAACTGTCAAGGTAGAGAAAGAAATGGCTACCCATTTTCTCTTGAGGATTATTCGCCAGTAGTCCATCAAATCAATCGTTTTTCCTCTTCCCTCTTCTTTAAGTTTTCGGGAGGCTGAAGCAAATGAACTGTTTCCGTCCCGGAAGATTGTGTTGGAGCCGTTTCCATTCATCCCCCTGTAATTTAATTTTACTTGATTTAATCCCCGGGAGGGTCTTTCTCTGCCGTTATCCGCCTGAAAATATTCTTTTATGGCCTTAAAGATGTAGTCCACCAATCCATCCATCTTCTTCATCCCAAAGCCTCCTCTAATCTCACTTCTTTCATACACATATGCGGATCGATGCTTAAATTTTCATTTAACACTCAGGGAGAGTAAATAGTCTTTACCGATGATTCAAGGGGTGAAAAATCAAAGGTGAAGGGTGAAAAAAATGGGAAAAAAATGGGGACATGATACCTATTTCCTTATTTTCCACGCCCCTCCCTTTTTAAAAAGGCGGGACTCGCGATGACAATAAGGGCGGGAAAGAGCTAAGGATTAAAGGCGAAAGTTTAAAAGTTAAAAGTATGTTTTTTTTATTCATATTTTATGATAGAATGCTTAAGACTCCGCAGCAGAGACAGGCAGCTCGAAAACGGGCAAAAAAAATTAAAAATGAAAGTCGAGGGGCAAAAAAATTTCTCTTCCCCGCTTGATAAAGTCAAGAGAAGCATCTGGGCCATTGGAGGAGGAAAGGGTGGAACAGGTAAAAGTTTTATTGCTGCCAATCTGGCCATCCATCTCGCCTCCTGCCATAGGGAAGTAGTGCTCATCGATGCTGACCTGGGTGGTCCTAACCTACATACTTTCCTGGGGATAAAAGAAACAAGTTCCGACCTCGGTGATTTCGTCACCAACAAGGTGACAAGTCTGGAAGAGACTGCTGTGCCCACTCCTATCCAGAACCTGAAGCTGGTCAAGGGTACTGACAATGTGCTCTTCATGGAAAACATCAATTATTACAAAAAACTCAAGCTCATCAGACACATAAAAGCATTTGAAAAAAAGCACATAATCGTTGATATCGGCACAGGCACCTCATACAACAGCATCGATTTTTTCACCCTTTCCAGCCCTGGAATCCTGGTTATTAATCCTGAGCCGACTTCGGTCGAAAACACTTACTACTTTCTCAAATCATGCATCATCCGCATCCTGAAGGCTTACATAAATTATTTCCAGCTTCGGGATATAATGAACAGAATAGGATATTTCTCCGAAAACGGCCGCGGATCAATCTTCCACTTCTTCAATTCGATAATCTCCTACGATAAATCTTACGCCCAGCTTCTCTTCAGGGCACTGAAGAAATTCAGACCCTGCCTTATTATCAATAAAGCAAGGAGCGAAAAAGATTATATCCTCGGCAAAGCTATGGTGAACGTTGCCCAGAAATATCTGGCCATTGACATTAACTTTCTGGGATGTGTCGAGTACGACGATAGGGTTCCTGAAAGCCTCCAGAAATTCTATCCCTTTATTACCAATTTTCCTCATTCAAAGACATCCTACTCTCTCAAAAGAATCACGGAAAAATTAACCGATGAAGCATTGTGAGCTGTTCTTCTCTGAGTTCATCAATGAAACGGCAGCATAAATAAAATGAAAAAACTCGATGAACTTGACTACTACGAACTCCTCAACATCAATCCCAATGCTACCCAGGAAGAAATAGAGAAAGCCTACCTCTATGGGGTAGCCTCCTTTCATCCAGACTCTCTTGCCTCTTACGGACTGCTAACTGAGGAAGAGAAAAAAGCAGCACTCGAAAAAATAGAAGAAGCTTATCAGACACTCTCCAATCCCTCGAAAAGAAAAAAATACAACCTCAGGCTGCGTGAGTTGAGGAACCGTTACGAGGAAAGAATTCATTTCAGACAGTCTTTCACAAAACTTGAAATAGAAGACGGAGAAAGCCACGCAAAGAGAATAGGCAGGAGATTATGTAACTTATTCTTCCGCTCTAAAATGAAAAAAGAGACTCAACCCGGAGAAAAAGCAAAAACAAGAGAAGCTGATGAATATTCTGTTGATAATCTCGCTTTCTGCTCGGGAGAATATTTGAGGAAGGTAAGAGAAACAAAGGGAATTTCTCTTGAGGAAATATCCCGCAAAAGCAAGCTCAATGTCTCTCTGCTGAAAGCTCTCGAAGAGGAAAACTATGAGGAGCTGCCTCAGGGCACTTATCTCCCCCATGTGGTAAAAATTTACGCTCAGTATCTGGGTCTAAACCTGGGATTAAAAACACCACAAGGCTAATAAGACCGCCTTCTCTCTCTACTTCTTATTCTTATTCTTGAAAGACGACTTTTCAGGTTCTTCATCTGCAAGCGTTACCACACCGTAGGCGAAGGCCGAGCTTGCGGCTACAACAGAGGCAATACCAGAGGGAGCGATAAAAAAGGCACTCAGTCCCTGTCTTTTGGGAATAACATAAATAAGGTCACCAACATCCACCGGGTGTTTGGTAACAACAATCGGTGTCTGGCCGACGAGAGCTTTTTCTACTCTCATGCCGTCCACATAAAGCTCTTCAATCTCCTGGAAAAAATCTGTCACATAGCCCTTGATGTGAATCTTATCACCCACCTGGATTATTCCCTTCTCCACATAAACTGCTGCCTCTCCCGGGTTATTCAGGTATTTGACTATCTCCCCCACGTAGCACTCGCCCGAAGGAAGTATATTCTGGTAGACATTCTGGATAGCAGAGGCCACTTCCTTCTTGTAAGGATTGAGTGAAAAAGCAACTTTTAAAGTCTGTCCTCCGTAAACACCCATCAGACAATCTGTGTTGAAAAAACCGTGGGCTGTGACCACCCCAACAACATAAATACCACCTTTCACTCCCTCAATTTTAAAAGCTCCGCGGGCATCAGTAGGATTGCTGACATAGATTGTTCCATCCCTTACATTTTTGGCTTTGATTACTGCTCCCCTAACCGGCCTCGTCTTCTCCAGCCCATAGACATGGCCGAGGATGACTCCAGTCTGGTGTCTCTGGCCGAAAACAAACTGGGTAAGGAAAAAGAAAAACAAAATTGTAAACAGATGGAGGCACAATTTTTTCTTTCTGGTTTTCATCGGCCTTCTCCTTATTTAACCCGATTTTAACCGCTTCTTATCTGTATCAAGTGCATTATGGCACTTTAGAAATTCATGTTGGCAGGGGAATAAAAGGAAGACAATCGCCGAGGCAGGTGAAAATCAGGGTGATTTAAGGGGTGAAATAATATCCTCTTCCCTCATCGCCTGCGAGGAGCGCTAAAACTGTCATACATGCGAGGAGGAGATTGAGGAACCAATCCCATGTTGCGAACGAAGCATGGCAATCCCATGCACCGGCGGCCTCTCGTCATTGCGAGCCCTGAAAGGGCGAAGCAATCCCCCGTTGCGAG
>JBHIDX010000090.1:0-6076 GCA_046760305.1 Candidatus Aminicenantales bacterium | reverse complement strand
AAAAAGGGGATTCTAAGGCGAAATATGAGAGGTAAAAATAAGCTATCACCTTTAAAATCAATAAAATGCGCTAGCCAAACAAGAAATTCAGCCGAACCCCAATTCATTAAGAAATGATTTGAGGAATATTTCCTTGTCAGCATATTTAAAAGCTGTACATTTTTCTTATTCCATTGACAGGCTGAGACAGGATTGGCTTTAATAGAGAAAAGGGAGGTGTAATCATGGAGAAAGTTATTCTGGTTATTGGAGCAACCGGAATGTTAGGGGAGCCTGTTGCTCGATACCTGAAGGGAGATGGTTTCCGGGTGCGGGTTATGGCGAGAGATAGGAGTAAGGCACGGAAGATATTTGACGAATCTTTCGAAATCGTTACTGGTGATGTAAGGGACCCTGATAGCCTGGAGAGATCGCTGGAGGGCTGTTCTGGTGTTCACATAAATATTTCAGGTGAGATTGAGCAATCGGGAGTGGAGAATGTTGCCTCTGTGGCATCTAGAAAAGCACTTGAGCGAATTACATATATTTCAGGAACATCAGTATCTGAAGAGACTGCGTGGTTTCCCCAGACCAGAAGAAAGTTTCTGGCAGAAAAGGCCATCCGGGAAAGCGGGGTTCCTTACAGCATCTTTTGCCCCACATGGTTTATGGAATCTCTCCCCAAATACGTTAGGGGAAGAAAAGCCTTTGTCTTTGGAAAACAGCCCAATCTTTACCATTTTGTGGCTGCTCGTGATTACGCAAGAATGGTTTCCGCTTCCTACAGACTTGAGGATGCAGCGAACAAGAGGTTTTTCGTACATGGCCCTGAGGGTATTCTTTTTCATGATGCCGTAAAGCGATACTGTTCTGTATTCCATCCAGAAGTAAAGAAAATAACAACCATGCCATATTGGCTTGCTAGCGTAATAGCTGCGATGAGAGGCAGTAGCGAGATGAAATTTGCAAGTGCACTCATGGCTTTTTTTGAGAAAGTTGGTGAAAGGGGAGATCCATCAGAAGCGAATCGCATTCTTGGGGCCCCAGAAATTACGCTGGATGAATGGCTGAGACAGCGGAAAGCTAAAGCAGGTAGCGCTGGAAAATCATGAGAGCAGTCATGGTGTTCTGACTCTAGTAATTTCAATCCCAGGTCTATGGACTATAGTTGTTGACAGGCTTAATTGATTTGTAAAATTTTTATTTGATGAGGTTTTCGGCTTGGGCAGCTTTTTTCAGATTTTTATCAAAGGTGAGAATAATCAATTCAGGAAGCTTCTCCTGGAGTATTTTGGCAGTGGCCAGATGCCAGAGGTCAGCGCCCCTCAAAGGCCATCTCAGAGATATATTTTTCACTTCATCCCATTCAGGCTGGATGTTCAAGTGCCGCCAGGGACCGGTTTCGAGTGCTTCAAACGCAGCATTTATAAGCACATCTGCAAGGAGCCTTTCTCTCTTGATGCGGGAGATCACAGCACAGACTTCAGCGTAAGCTAAGGTTGATATTAGATGGATTCCGTCTTTTCGAGACCATTCTAACGCTTTGCGGCTGTTTTTGTCTTTAAACAGGGCTGAAAGAACGGAAGATGAATCCCAGTAAGTTACACATTGAGCTTTCTCATTCATGAGCCCCTGTCTTCCTGAAGATATTTCTGAGCAAGCTCATCAGGTAAATGAAGCGGAGAGGGAAGAGGTTTCTTTTTTGTTTTTCGAGGCTCAATGAAGCCCTGCCGTTCCAGTGCTTCAATACGCTCGTGTAAAGAAAGTGATTTATGGTCTAATGGGACGATTCTTGCCACAGGCCTGTCATGGTTGGTAATGATGATTTCTCTTCCTTTCTGCACATCTTTGAGTAATTTGCTGAGATTGATTTTTGCCTCACGAATGCCAATCTTTAATAGCTGCATGAAACCATCCTTAAAATGAAACTATTATAGCTACAATATATTATAGCCATAATAGTTACAATTATCAAGATAAAATTGTGCTCTTGATTAATGTCTATAGCCACTTCCACATCAATGGCACTTAACTGAGACTTCTCAATCAAAACAGCCTATATTGCCTAAATCCTATGTCAAGAAAGCAGAGCAGCTTACGTTGTTCATAAAAGAATCAAGAACAAGGAGTGGAGCCAAAGGTCATATGGAAGATGTGTAACACCTCTTCTTTAATTTTCAGCAAAAGCATCTTTCAGGAGCTTGCTCTGGCGGTTGAAGGCCACTCTCGGACTCCTTGTTTCTTTCATCATGGAGATTTCCTGGGTAATAAGGCGGGCAATATACATTATATAGGTGGCTGCCTTTCGAGATTCTCTCCTGTAGAGAGGATGGTCGCGATTGATGTAGACTACATTTCCTTCCGAAAAGCACTCAGGCCCATTATCTCCAAAAAAATCCAGACAGACAGAAACATTTTCTGTCCCCATCCTCATCCTGCGGACGATAGCATTGGGCGTGATTCTTTTTACCAGGGGATGTGTCCTCTTTTTTCTTTTAGGTATAACTTTCTTCTCATCTTCACGGCCTGAGGGCTTGATTTCTTTTTCCTTTTCTTCCTTTGTTTTTCCCTTCCCTTCTCCAGCTACAGCTCCTCCTCCAGCTTCACTTTCTTCTCCGTAAGGGATAGGGCCGAAGGGAGAGAAGTCGGGATTTTTAGCCAGGGCCTTGTGGATTCTCTGGAGGGCTTCTTTGACAGCACGGCCTGCTTTTCTCTCTTCTCTGCGGTCGGCTTCCTTACCCAATACCTTCTTAATAATGATGACAACCTTTTCCATGACCTTGAGGAATTCCTGGTATTTACCAGAGTCTGTGATAAAGTTGGTGCGGTCAGATGTAATGGGTAAGAAATCAGCATTGATTTCTCCCTTTATTCTTGACACAGCTTTTCCCCATGTCTCCATCCCGAAAAGTTCCTTTTTGATGGTCACTCCTTTAACCTTGATATTGATGCCCAAATCATTAAAAGAAGCTTTGGACTTTGGAGTGATAACAATTTCTCCTGAAACAACTCCGTATTTGGTTCCCTCCAGAATTGGAATTTTTTGACCGATGAGGCTTCTGGGATACAGGCGGCGGTTGTTCAGATAGACCGTAAAATCAGGAGCTTTGAGCGGGACGCCTTCTGTTAGTTTTTTTTCGACATCTTCGATCTCGAATATTTTAGAAAGCTCAGAGAGAATGACCGTTGTTCCATCTCCCCTCTCTGGATCAGGGACAAGGATTTCGCAGGGGAGATGCCATGTGTCCTTTGCCTCTTCCCAGGCTTTTTTATCAAAGATGACTCTGGCAGCGAAATCTTTATGCTGGGTTAAGACTTCAAATCGGTTGGCCGCAGCTAAAGAGGCAAATTTTCCGATACCGAACTGACCGATTCTGACTCTTCCGAATCTAGGGGAGCGGGAGTGAATTATTTTTTCCTCAGAGCCTATGATGAAGTATTGTTTGAGCCCTTCCATGTCCATACCTGTTCCGTTATCCTTGACAGTGATCTTTTCAGGAGTTATGTCCACGTAGACTTCTGTAGCATCTGCATCATAGGCATTGTTGACCAGTTCTCGCAGAAGCTCCACACTCTCTGTGTAGAGTCGTTCGCCGATAGAGACGATGTGTCGTTTATCGACGGTGACTTCCAGTCCCTTCTTTTCTTTAATTTTCATGATTCTTTAATTCTTCCCATGATTAAAGCTGCTTATTTATCAATAATCATATACACTGAGATTCTGATAATCAAGCCTCTTTTATTATCCATAAGCATCATTTAAGCAGAAAGCGTATTTCTCTTAGAGTGCGTTTTTTGGGGACAAAAGTGAATTTCTAAGAGGAAATATAAGGTGTAAAAATGAGCTATCACGATTAAAATCAATAAAATGCGTTAGCCAGAGCAGAAATTAGTTGATTGTATTTTTGTTGGAAATGAATATAATTGCCCTTTGGAGTTTTTTGATATGGGGCGAAAAAAACACGTAAGAGTGGCAATAATTGATAATTCAATAAATCATGAACTATACTCTCCTGTTGGTCATTGGACTCAGTATCTGGATGAAGAATGGATTTCTTTTCGGGCGAAAAAGTATGAATTTCCTCATCTCGAAGAAGGTTTTACTCATTTAATCCTCACAGGTTCTGAATCTTCTATTATGGAAAGGGAACCATGGGTTGATGAAGAGGCAGAGGTTGTGCGTCAGGCAGTTCAACAGGGAATAGCAGTTCTCGGGAGCTGCTACGGTCATCAGCTCCTGGCTTTTGCTCTTTTAGGGGAGAATTCAATCAGGAGGTGTGAAAATCCTGAGGCTGGCTGGATTCCAATTACAATAGCCAGGGATCATGGATTCTTCAGGCCAAGGAAAAGGGCCTATGTTTTTTCGCTTCACTTCGATGAAGTTGTGAATTTGCCAAAAACGTATGAGGTCCTTGCTTCAACAGAGAAATGCCATGTTCAGGCCTTCCAGCTCAAAGCAAGGCCTGTCTGGGGGCTCCAGATTCATCCTGAAATAGATATTCCCACAGGTAAAAGACTTCTCGAGGACCTCGTGCATCTGAATCTTGATCATAACGGGCTTTTTAAGAAGGCCCTAGCATCTCCTCCCAGAGATTCAGGTCTCATTAGTCAGATTGTAAGAACATTCCTTGAGGCCTGAAAATAACTGCTTCAATATTTATTAAAATGAAAGAAATACTTCCGCACATTTTTTTGATTAAAGAAAAGGGTGCTTTTGGTGACTTTAAACCAGGAGAGAACATCTATGTATTTGCGGGTCATGATGGAATCATCTGTGATGCGGGTTATGGGAATAAAAGGACTGTAAAAAAGCTTGTAAGAGAAATCAGGAAAATCGAAGAGCTTTATAAAGCAAAGAATAAGCCTTTTAAAATAACCCGAGTTCTGGTTAGTCACAGCCATCCCGACCATTTTTCAGGGTTAAAGCTTTTACGCAAATATTTGGGTGTGAAAATCGTACTTACCGCAAAAACAGCAAGAATCATCAAAAACAAAGAAGCTTTTCTGCAACATTCCCAGCCCTCCTTTGAGCAGGAGATGAAAGTTAGTTATTCAAAAC
This sequence comes from Candidatus Aminicenantales bacterium, assembly GCA_046760305.1. Classification (GTDB taxonomy): domain Bacteria; phylum Acidobacteriota; class Aminicenantia; order Aminicenantales; family Aminicenantaceae; genus JBHIDX01. The sequence continues at coordinate 1,038 of JBHIDX010000090.1, read as the reverse complement.
TACGGAATTTCTTAGATAAGATAAAGATCAAGCTGATGAGATTAATCTCTAAAGCATTTTACGGCATTAAATTCCTGGACGATCCTGATGAAATCATCGATGAAGAATCAGAAATTCTGATAAACGGTGAGGTCTGGAGAATTTTTCCCACTCCTGGACATGCTTCTGACCACATATCGCTTTACAACGAAGAAAAGGGCATTTTATTCTCCGGGGATAATGTTTTAAGAGTTAAGACAACCTGGTTGGGTCCGCCTAATTCTGATTTAAGAGATTACATGAGATCACTGGAATATATTCTCAACCTGCCAAACCTTAAAGTAATCCTCAGCTCTCATGAAAGTCCTGTAGAGAATCCTAAAGAGAGAATTAGAACCATTCTGGAGCACCGACGCCGGAGGACAGAGCAAGTAAGAAAGCTTATTCAAGAAAATTCAGATGGCGGGATCACTCCTGAAGGGATAATAAAAGCCTTATATCCAGGAGAGAATAAATTCAAGCATGAAATCGCGCGGGGCTGGATTGTGCTCACATTAAAATATCTGGAAGAGGAGAATCAGATTGAACGTGTGGTGGGGAAAAAAGAGGTAAGATTTTTCCCCCGATAATAGCGATAATAGGGGACTATCGATAATGGATAATAGGTGGATAATAGGGTGAAGGCGGATAACGATAACAGATATGATGACACTGATAACATAACAGGATAACATAAAAGGATAAAATATAAATAAAAGGAATAAAAGGGGACGGGCCTCGCTAATTCAAATTAAATCAATAAGATAAATACAATTTATGGCTCAATTTTATGCCTTAAACTTCATTTTTGGGGGTGCAAAATCGTCTCTAACACTAAAGGGTCATTTAAGCAAAGATGATATTTTCTTAGAATGCGGTTTTTGGGGGCAAAAAGGGGATTCTAAGGCGAAATATGAGAGGTAAAAATAAGCTATCACATTTAAAATCAATAAGATGCGCTAGCCAAACTAGAAATTAAAAAACGGAAATTAAAACTAAAAATTAAAATAGAATAGAAAT
>JBHIDX010000089.1:0-6081 GCA_046760305.1 Candidatus Aminicenantales bacterium | reverse complement strand
GCATAGAAGGGAATCCAGGTAGAAAAAAGAAAAAAGGGGACGGGCCGCAGCAATTTATTTATAATCAACAAATTACGTAATATTTTAACCCTAAAAAAGGCCTTAAATGCGATTTTTAAGGGCAAAAATCAATTTTAAACTTGAAGTGATTTTAAGAAAATCCTTAAAGCCCATTTTTGACCCCAAAAATGAAGTCTAAGGCATAAAATCGGCTTCATATTTGCATCTATCTTACTGATAATACTGAAATTAGTGAGGCCCGTCCCCTCTTATGATAGAGGCCCGTCCCCTCTTATGTAGTCCCCTCTTATGCTCTTATGTATGCTTTATTATACTATCCTCTTATCCCGGATTTATTTACGATTTAGAGGTCGAAGCTGGGGCGAAGACCTTGACAGGAGTCAGGATTCAGGTTTAACTAAAACCATGAACTTTACCCTCTTCGGCTACCCTAAAACAGGAAAAACCACTCTTTTCAACCTTCTCACAGGAGAGAAGAGAGAGACAGCTGCCTATGAGAGTGGAATAAAGGAGCCTGTTTTCAGCACCTGCCGCATCCCTGATTCCCGCCTTGAAAAAATATGGTCCCTCTACCCAGAGAAAAAAAAGGTTCCGGCCTCAATTGACTACACCGACCTGGCAGGGATTTCATTCGGGGAAGTAAAGAACAGCGCCTATCTCAGCCATCTCCGCACAGCCGATGGGCTGACTCACGTGGTGAGGGGTTTTTCAGAGCCTAAAATCCCACATCCAAAGGGAAGGATAAACCCTGAAGAGGACATCAGCTCCATGGAAGAAGAGCTTATCCTGGCAGACTTGCTCTCCCTGGAAACAAGGCTGGCCAAGCTCGATAAAGAGCTTAAAAGGAAGAAGAGCGCGGAAGGTGAGAAAGAAAAAGAACTTCTGGCTCGCCTTCAACTCTCGCTGGAAGATGGAAAGGCGGTGAGAGAGGTCGAGCTTTCCCCCTCAGAAGAAAAACTCATCAGAAGCTTTACTCTACTCAGTTTTAAGCCCCTGCTTCACATGGTAAATGTTGATGAAAAAGATATTCCTCTCATCGAAACTCCAGAAAAATTTTACCCCAGACCAAAAAAAGGGACTGCAATCCTTGCCTTCTGCGGCAAAATCGAATCCGAGATTCTCGAGCTGGAGGAAGAAGAAAAGCAGCTTTTCCTTTCCGAGTACGGCCTCAAAGAACTCAGCATCTCGAAATTCCTCAGGGCCTCCTATGCCCTCCTCAGAAACATAACTTTTTTTACCGTGGGCAAGGAGGAAGTAAAAGCCTGGACTTTGAAAGAAAACACACCAGCAGTCGAGGCTGCAGGAGCCATCCATACCGATATCAAGAAAGGCTTTATAAAAGCAGAAGTAATTTCCTGGGAGAGACTCATCGAGCATGGCTCGCTCCAGAAGGCAAAAGAGAAGGGAGCTCTCAGGCTCGAAGGAAAAGACTACATAATCCAGGACGGAGATGTGGTATACTTCAGGTTCTCGGCCTGATAGAAAGAAATGGGATTGCTACGCTCGCTTCGCTTGCTCGCAATGACAATATGCATCTTCTAAGGACAACATGCATCTGCTAGGTAATAATCACTTTGAGGTCACGGCCTCAGATAGTAAATCATCAGCCCGCACAGGCATCATTCACACTCCACACGGCCAGGTTGAGACCCCTGCTTTTGCTCCGGTGGGAAGCCAGGGAACAGTAAAGGGACTCATCCACAGCCAGCTTAAGGCTCTTGGTGCTCAGCTCATACTCGTAAATTCCTACCATCTTTTTTTAAGACCCGGTGTGGAGACAATCGAAAAACTGGGTGGAATTCATTCTTTCATCTCATGGAAAAAGCCCATAATCTCTGACAGTGGAGGTTTCCAGATTTACAGTCTCTCGCCGCTTGTCAAGGTGAGGCGAGAAGGAGTGGAATTTTCCTCCCATGTGGACGGGACAAAATTCTTCCTCACTCCCGAGGATGTGGTTGACATCCAGATACGGCTCGGCTCTGATATAATGATGACCCTCGACTATTTCCTACCCTATCCCTCACCCCAGGAAAAAATGAGAGAAGCAGTGGAAATTACCACTCAATGGGCCCAACGCTCTAAAGCTCATTTTTCACCAAAGCACTCTTCCCAGCTTCTGTGGGGAATATGCCAGGGAAGCACAAACTGGGATCTAAGGAAGCAAAGCATCGAAGAACTGTTGAAGGTTGGATTCGACGGCTACGCACTTGGCGGCCTGGGAATCGGTGAGCCAAAATCACAGCTGATGGAGATTCTGGAAAAAGCTGATGCTCTCCTCCCCAGAGACAGGCCACGCTACCTGATGGGCATAGGTTATATCCAGGATATCTTTGATGCTGTGGAAAGAGGGATTGACTTTTTCGACTGTGTTATTCCCACCAGAAATGCCCGCACCGGCACCCTCTACACCAGCCAGGGCAGGCTGATCATCAAGCACCAGAAATATGCCAGAGACGAAAATCCTGTGGATGAAAATTGCACCTGCTACACATGCCAGAACTTTTCCCGTGCCTTTCTCAGGCATCTTTTTGAACGCCAGGAGATATCTTCAGCCATTCTCAACACCATCCATAACCTACATTTTTACCTTGACATCTTCCGCAAAATTAGGCAATCTATTCAATCAAATTCGTATTCCAAGCTTAAAAGTAGTAGAATATTGAATGAGACCCAAATTAAGGAAAAATAAATGATTTATGCCTCTTTTTTAGCATCCCTGCAGGCAGGACAGCCTGCTGCTCGAGGAGGAAGCCCTCTCCAGGCGCTCATCCCCTTTATCCTCATCTTCGTCATTTTCTACCTGCTGTTCATCATGCCCCAGCGGAAAAAGCAGAAAAAACACCAGGAAATGGTGGGACAATTAAAGCCAGGAGATAAAATAGTAACCACAGGAGGAATTTACGGAACTATCATGGGGGTTAAGAAGGATAGGTTCGAACTCAAAGTATCCTCAAACGTAAAGATAGAAATTACCAAAAACGCAGTGGCCGCAATTCTCACCCCCAAGACAACCGACAAGCCCCAGAAATAAACTGAGACCTCACATATCCAGGCCGGCGAATTCGCTCTTTAGCTAAATTAAAATGTCCAAAAAAATTAACTGGAAAGTAATCGTTGTCCTCGGGGTTATCGCCCTTGCCGTAGCCCTCGCCTATCCTCCAGGAAAAAAAATCAATCTCGGCCTCGACCTCCAGGGAGGAATGCATCTTGTTTTCCAGGTCGTGACCGATGACGCTTTGAACGCTGAAACAGACCTGGAGATAACCCGGCTCAAAGAACAGCTCAAGAAAAAAAGCATCGATTACGAGGTGATAAGTAAAGGCAAAATAGGTACCTTCCAGATTCAGAACATAAACCATGAAAAAGAGAGGGAGCTTAGGGACATCCTGGATGAGTACTTCAAGGAATGGGACTATTCAATCGTGGGCACAACTGTTTCCATGTCCTTGAAACCGAACGTAGTCCAGTACCTCAGAGACCAGGCAGTCAATCAAGCCCGGGAAACGATAAGCAACCGTGTTGATGAGTTTGGTGTGGCTGAACCTGTCATCCAGCGGCAGGGTCTGGCAGGAGACAGGATTATCGTCGAACTTCCAGGCGTGGAAAACCCCCAAAGAGTGATGAACATCATCAAGACCACAGCCTTTCTCGAATGGAGGCTGGTAAAAGGTGGACCGGCTCCAGACATAGAAACACTTCTCAAAGATTATGGAGGAAAAGTTCCCGAGGGCATGGAAGTCATGCGTGGCGACCCGAATAGGCTCAAGGGAGTAGAAGCAGGCTATTACTTGGTCACCGATGTGGCAGAAATCACAGGAAACGACCTGAGAAGCGCCCGCCGCTCTATTGATGAATGGAACAACCCGGCAGTTGCTTTTACCTTCAGCCCCGATGCTGCCAAGCGCTTCTACAAGCTTACTTCAGAAAACCTGGGCAAACCTCTGGCTATTATCCTTGATAAAAAAATCCAGCAGGTGGCGACAATCGAGGACAGAATCTCAGACAGCGGCATTCTCCGCGGCCAGTTCACGGCCGAAGAGGCAGAAGATATCGCCCTTGTTCTCCGAGCCGGTGCCCTGCCAGCAACGATTAAAATCCTGGAGAACAGAACTGTTGGACCCTCCCTCGGAGCAGACTCGATAAGGAAAGGACTCTCAGCCACAGTTATCGCCCTCATCCTGGTCATGCTTTTTATGGTCTTTTACTACCGCCTCTCCGGGTTTAACGCCATTACTGCCCTCGCCCTCAACATTATCATCCTCATGGGTGCTCTGAGCTACTTTAAAGCCACTCTCACCCTACCGGGCATCGCCGGCATAATACTCACCATCGGCATGGCCGTGGATGCGAACGTGCTTATCTTCGAGCGAATACGCGAAGAGCTCACCCTCGGGAGGAGTGTCCTCGGAGCTGTGGCCAACGGCTTCTCCACTGCATTCAGAACCATTCTTGACGCCAACGTGACAACAATAATCGCGGCCATTTTTCTCTTCCAGTTTGGAACAGGACCAATCAGGGGCTTTGCTGTGACGCTCATCATCGGCATCACGGCCAGCATGTTCACTGCTGTCTTTGTCTCCCGTATGATTTTTGACCTCGTCCTTTCCAGGAAAAAGAAGGGAGTAAAGCTGAGCATATAAATGCAGATTTTCAAGAAACCGAATTTCAATTTCATGAGGTTCAAGTTCGTCGCCTTTGGCCTCTCCGGGCTCCTGGTCCTGGCCGGCGTCATCAATATCACCACAGGAAAAGGACTTACTCCTGGCGTAGACTTTGCCGGAGGTACTCTCATCCGGGTCATGTTCAGATATCAGGTACCGATAGAAGATGTGAGGCAAGCTCTGGGCAATGTCGGTCTGGGAAACAGCAAAATCCAGGAAGTTGGAAAAAGCCGACAGGAATACTTAATCCGCACTATCCAGGCTCCAGAGGAAGCACTGAAAGAAGAGGTTGAAGCGACAGAAATCATGGCCAACAGGGTAATCGATGCCTTGAGAGCTAAAGAAGAGGAAGGCTCTCTGGAGAAAGGACTTATTGACCTCAACAATGTGGATGCCATTGAGTTAACCCCTCTTCTCGAACAGGCTTTCCCTGAGGAAGCGGAAGAAATAGCCCGCAAAATTGTCTCCTTCAGGATTGAGAGGGGAATAATACAGGATTTTTCTCAGCTTGAGGATACAGTCAACCAGCAGGTTATCGATTATATCAAAGGAAAGACTTTTCTCGGAAACCTGGTGGTGCTCAGCAAAGAGACAGTCGGGCCTCAGGTGGGAACAGAGCTGAGGAAGAGAGCCATCCAGGCAACAATCTGGGCTCTGATAGGGATGCTCGTTTACATTGGATTCAGGTTCAAATTTGCCTACGGAATATCTGCCATCCTCACCCTGTGCCATGATGTCCTGGTGACACTTACCATCTTCTCCTTCACCTCCAGAGAGATAAACCTGCCTGTCATTGCGGCACTGCTGACCATAGTCGGGTATTCTCTGAATGACACAATTGTTATTTTTGACAGAGTGAGAGAAAACCTGAGAACATTGAGGAAACACCATTTCGAAGAAGTGCTGAATACGAGCATCAATCAAACATTGAGCCGGACAGTAATAACCTCTGGAACAACACTGCTCACAGTGGTCGCTCTCTTCATCTTCGGGGGAGAGGTAATAAACGACTTTGCCTTTACCATGATTATCGGAGTTGTCACCGGAACCTACTCCTCCATCTATCAATCCTGCTCCATCCTCTTCTTGTGGCAGAAGATTTTCAAACCCAAAAAGGGCATGGGACGAAAATGAGATTTTCGCTTGTCAAAAATATTTTTTTGATTTATACTTGCCGTTTAATTTATAATATATATTGATACTTTACGAGCGAGGTTCAAAATGGCTGATGCAAAGAAACCTCAACCTAAAAGAAACAGAAAAAACGAAATTCCGGATATTTTCAAAGACTCGTTTTTTGTGGGCGAAAAAAGCGCTGGCAGGAAAGTTATATCTTTTCCTGTGGCAGTGATTATTCATGGAGTTTTGATCCTGGCTCTGGTAGTCATTCCCCTTCTTT
>JBHIDX010000088.1:0-6302 GCA_046760305.1 Candidatus Aminicenantales bacterium | reverse complement strand
GATATGTTAGCAGAAATTGGCTCAAAAAGTGGTGCGAAAAATTGGGGGCATATCCCGTATGACTCAAGAAAAAGTTCTGCTGAGATATATTTTTCAGGCTGTTTTCGGTTTTCTGCCGAACACTTTTATGCTTATCACCGAGCGTGCAATCTCGTTGATTTCCTCTTCAGGAATCTTTAAGTTATCGGCCACAGCTTTTGCTGTTGGGTCGTTGGTCATGCATTCGAGGGGGAATTGTGTTTCCTCAATCACCTTAACCTCCTGAAAACCTGCTTCTCTTATGGCTTCCAGGTATTTATCCCTCATCATTGCGCCAGAGAGACAGCCGATGTAGGCCTCAATAGTGTTCTTTATTATCTCAGGAAGCTCCTTTAGTAAGACCAAATCAGCGATTATCATCCTTCCACCCGGCTTTAAAACCCTGAAAGCCTCAGCGAAAACCCTTCTTTTATCAGGAGATAAATTTATGACACAATTTGAAATGACGGCATCGACCGATTTATCAGCAGCAGGGAGGTTTTCAATTTCTCCCAGCCTGAACTCCACATTTTCGTACTTGTTTTTCCTGGCATTCTCTCTTGCTTTTTCAATCATTTCAGGTGTCATATCAACTCCGATTACTTTTCCTCTGCTGCCCACTTTACTGGCAGCCAGGAAGCAGTCAAGCCCACCGCCAGAACCTAAGTCAAGCACTGTCTCACCCTCGCTGAGGGAGGCAAGGGCAACAGGATTGCCGCAGCCGAGGCCCAGGTTTGCATCCTGGGGAACGGTTTTGAGTTCTTCCTCAGTGTATCCTATCTTTTTACTGATATCAGTCGCCATATCAGAAGCTTCAGGGGAGGAGTCGGCTGGAAGACAGCAGGAAGCCTCATTTTTGGCGATTCTGGCATAACCTTTTCTGACCACCTTTTTTACTTCGTCTTTTTTCATTTTTTTAACCTCCAGGATTATGTGCTGGGTTTATTTTGAAGCTATATCTTTCATCATCGGGCTGAGCAGGTCTTTTACCATTTGGTCAAGGTAATCCGCCTTGATGAGAGATATGCAGCACACCTTTTCATCCGTTTCCCATAGGAGGAGGACAAGCTTATCTCCAGGGCAGATTTCCGCCTTCTCTCTTATTTCCTTGGGGAGAACCATTTGACCTCTCTCATCAATGCTTACTAACGACTCGACCCTGCAGCAGCCGAGGTCTTTGCCCGAGGAAGAATTGAAGGCAGTGTGTTTGTTTTTTGTTGCCATCTATGACCTCCTAACTATTTACTTGAATATCTCCGTAGTATTAATTCATTGTAAATTTCTGATAAATCAGATAAGTCAGTGAATTCAGAATATTAAGATAATATAAAATTTAATCTTTGTCAATTGTTTTTTATAGAAAGGAGTCTTGGAGTTCCATTGGTGCAGTGGAAATGATTAGAACCGGAGTTATAATTACGCCAGAAAATAAATTAAGGACTAGCGGTTATTTGTCTCAAAATCTGAGAAGGCCCAGTATCCCAGGATGATCAAATTCACGGGTGAGATGATGGAGAGGAGCCCGTAGAGAAAAGGATTTTTCCCGTGTTTGGCAGCTATCTTACCGAAACAGACTGCAATGTATAGAATTAAGACCGCAACCAAAATTATAAAGAAAAGTTCCATCCCAAGCACCTCCATTCAAAAATACACTCTTTTTCCTTGTTGGAAGAATATTCATTTAATGTTTCTATCATAAATAGATACTCTAAGAGTTCCGGGTTTATTCACTCTTTTCTTTATTGTTTTTTTTCTCTGAATTTCTTGTTTAAAGAACGACGGAGTAGAGCATTTATTTCTTAGCTCGATGATAGTAGCTCGATGATAGGGGACGGGCCTCGCTAATTTTACCTAAATCAATAAGATAGAGATAATTTCAGGCTCAATTTTATGCTTTAAACTTCATTTTTAGGGTCAAAAATCGGCTTTAAGAATTATTTCACGAACGTAAAATTTAAAACCGATTTTTCACCCCTGAAAATCTCGTTTAAGGCCTTTTTTTGAGTCGAAATATTGCGTAACATGTTGATTATAAATAATTTGTCGCGGCCCGTCCCCTTTTCTTGCTTTTCTTGTTCTTTTCTAATTTGATGTTTTTGAATCTTTCTCTAAGAGAAAGTAGAGAGAGGCGTCCTATTTGATTCAGGTCAGCTGCTTGAGTTTTTAGAAAAAGGTGGGATAGGTTGCTCATTTTTGATTGACTTTATTTTTTCTCTTGTTATAAAGTGTCTCAAAAGGAGAGAAAGTATGAAGTTAAACAAGTTCGCTTTTGGTCTCTCGGCGGGAATCATCACCGGCATGGGGGTTTTTATCATTACCAACTTCCTTCTCCTTATTGGAAGCGCAGGAGAGCTCATATCTGCACTTAACAATATCTTCTTCGGCTACACTTACAGTTTTCTTGGGAGCTTTGTTGGTCTCATCTGGGGTTTTGTTGAGGGATTTATTGCTGGCTGGATATTTGCTCTGATTTACAACTTATTTGCCAAGCAGTAAAATAAAAAAGGTATTTCTATTCCTCTATGGAAACAAGACGGGCATTGTCATTGCGAGGCACGAAGTGCCGAAGCAATCCTCTGTTGTGAGTAAAGCGAAGCAACCTCATGAAATCCTGTAAATGACTAGATGATGAGGGTACAACGCTCGCTGGCAATGAAATGGGCCATTTCCAAAATAATGATTCAGGATAGTCAGTGATGGCAATTATCGCTCTCACCAGGGGGTAGTGCCGAATCTTTAAAGGGAAGAATTGAGATTAACATGGCAAGGAAAAAAGAGAAAAAAGAAACTGCTTTAAAAGAAAAATATCCAGAGGTGGCTCATCCTTACACCAACCAACGGGTAGGCATTTTTGTTGATGTCCAGAACCTCTATTACTCAGCCAAGTACATCCACAAAGCAAAGGTTAATTTCCGATCCGTTCTCAAGGAAGCAGTGCGCCGCAGGCAGCTCATCAGGGCTATTGCCTATGTCATAAGGGCTGATGTCAAGGACGAGGAGAATTTTTTCGATGCACTCAAGAAACTCGGATATGAAGTCAGGGAAAAGGATCTCCAGGTATTTTACGGAGGAGCGAAAAAAGGCGACTGGGATATTGGCATTGCCATGGACACCATAGAGCTTGCTCCGAAGCTTGATGTAGTGGTGATTGTCAGTGGTGACGGAGATTTTATTCCCCTTGTCCAGCATCTCAAGCATGCCCTGGGTTGTTATGTGGAAGTCATGGCTTTCGGCAAATCAAGCTCTCAGAAACTTATCGAGGAAGCCGATAATTTTATAGACATGGACAGCAACCCGAAGCTTTTCCTTATCCCTGCCTAAAGTTTACCCGTCATAATTTCCATCTTTCCATCTTTTTTCCTTTCAGAGTGAACTTTTTTCCCTGAAAGTGAGTATATAAGGTGTTAAGGAATGATTTTCATCGTTCGAGGGCAGAGTCCTCGCCAGGGGAAATTGCTCATGATAAGTAATGATTCATGTTAGGTAAGGAGTAGATGGTATGAGAACCAAGGTTTTGGTATTTGTTCTTTTTATTTCGACTCTGTTTTCAGTCCTTTCTTTATTTGCCAGAGAAAATAAGAGAGTAGACCAAAAAGTTGTGCGCGCCATCCGGGCTCAGGAGCCGGTCGTTATCGATGGTCGTCTTGAAGAGAAGGTATGGCAGAGCGAAGGCTACAGCAGCTTTGTCCAGTCTGACCCTATTGACGGTGCTCAACCGAGTGAAAAAACCACGGTCTGGGTTGCCTACGATGACCGGGCGCTGTACGTAGCTGCCTTTCTTTATGATTCTCAGCCTGAACTCATCAAGAGCAGGCTTGGACGCAGGGACGATTTTGTCGATTCTGATTGGTTTTTCTTTGCCGTGGACCCTTACTATGATCGACGTACAGGCTACCAGTTTGCTGTCAACCCGGCAAACTCAATCTGCGACTGGACGCTTTTCAACGACCTTTTTGACGACTCGACCTGGGATGGCATCTGGGAGTGGAAGGCTTTGATAAATGATAAAGGATGGACAGTTGAGATTAAAATCCCCTACAACCAGATTCGTTTCCCCAAGAAAAAAGAGTATGTATGGGGAGTCAATTTCAGCCGGCTCATCAGGAGAAAGAACGAGAAAGTTTTTTTTGCCTGGGTTCCGAAGGAGGAAACAGCCTATGTTTCCCGCTTTGCCAGGCTGGAAGGAATTAAAGATATCCGGCCTGGACGACACATAGAATTCTTTCCCTACACTGTGGGTGAAGCGCGCTTCAGTCCTGCTCAGGAGGGAAATCCTTTTCAAACAGGCCATGATTACCTGGGAAACCTCGGCTTCGACCTCAAAGTGGGTCTGATGAGCAATCTCACGCTCGATGCTACGGTGAATCCTGATTTCGGCCAGGTGGAAGTAGATCCGGCTGTCATCAACCTCAGTGCTTATGAAACATACTATCAGGAGAAGAGGCCCTTTTTCATCGAGGGTTCAAGCATCTTCGATTCTTTTGGCCGAGGCGGTGATATGTTCAATGCCAACATCAACTGGAGCTCACCCACGCTTTTCTACAGCCGCCGGATTGGCAGAACTCCCCAGGGATATGTGACTCAGCCCGGATACGTAAAATATCCTGACCGCTCAACAATTCTCGGCGCCTTCAAGCTCACAGGCAAAGTGGGTAAAGGATGGAATATGAGCTTCATCAATGCCTTTACCTCGCATGAGTACGCAGAGATAGATTTCAACGGCGAGCGCTTCAGAGAGGAGGTTGAGCCTTTCTCCTATTACGGCGTTTTCCGCGCTCAGAAAGACATTAACGGAGGAGCTCAGGGAGTTGGTATCCTAGCTACAGGAGTGGTCAGGGATTTAGGAAACCAGAACCTTGCCTCCATTCTCAACAGGAATGCATTCAGTCTGGCAGCAGACGGATGGACGTTCCTCGATAAAAAGAGAACCTATGTCATAAGCGGCTGGGTGGGAGGCACGCTGGTAAACGGCAGCGAGACAGCAATCCTCAGGCTGCAGCGCTCTTCTCTTCATTTCTTCCAGCGCCCCGACGCAGCCCACGTTGAAGTCAACGAGGAAGCAACTTCTCTGGCCGGCTGGGCAGGCAGGATTGTTTTCAACAAGCAGAGTGGGGTTTTTCTCTTTTCCACTGCCCTGGGTGCCATATCCCCCGGTTTTGACCCCAACGACATTGGCTTTCAGTTCGGAAGGTCTGACCTGATAAACGGCCACATCATCCTTGGCTACCGCTGGCCGCATCCGGGAAAAGTCTTCCGCAACGTAATGGTCTTTGGGGGATTTTTCCGTAACTACAATTTCGGTGGCGTGAAGACCTGGGATGGATATCTTCTCTCAGCCCAGGGTCAGTTTCTGAATTACTGGAATTTTGAGACTATGATTGCTTACAACCCAGATGTTCTGGACTCTGACCTGACAAGAGGCGGACCTCTGGCACTCATTCCCAGCGGCTACCAGATAAATGCCAACTTCAGCACTGACAGCCGTAAGGCAGTGGTCTTATCTTCCTACACCAGCTACTACAGGAGGCCGAGAGACGGCCACAACTGGAATATCGGTGCCAGTCTAAGGTGGAAGCCGAGGAGTAACTTCAGTTTCTCGCTCGGCCCCAATTACTCTGAGCGGGTATCAGAAATCCAGTACCTCAGGCGGGTGGAGGACCCGCTGATGACTGCCACCTACGGCGCGCGGTACGTTTTCGGGAAGATTTGCCAGAGAGTCCTCTCCAGTGTGGTGAGGCTTAACTGGATTTTTACCCCCCGCTTGAGCCTCCAGCTCTATCTCCAGCCTTTTATAGCCGTGGGAAAATACAGCCGCTTCAAAGAGCTCGCCGTTCCTCGCACCTACGAGTACAACGTTTACGGTGAAGGCCAGAGCTCCATTTCCTTCGAGGACGGTTTTTATGTTGTTGACCCTGATGGGGCTGGACCTGCGGCTGAGTTTGCTTTCTATAATCCTGATTTCAACATGAAATCTCTGCGGGGGACAATGGTTTTGAGGTGGGAATACCTGCCCGGCTCTATCCTCTACCTGGTCTGGACTCAGGATCGGGCTGATTTTTCCAATCCCGGAGTCCTAAACCTGAGGCGCGACCTGGGTGATTTACTCACTGCCCCAGGTGACAACATCTTCCTTGTAAAAGTCTCCTACCGCTGGAACATGTGAAAGGTAGATTGCGGCTCTTCTTCAAGTCCAGGCGCTGTCTTCAGGGTTAACTCTGCCAAGCATGCTCTCCTCCGGTACTATCAGGCCATCACCGAAGTAGAGCTTCGCCCAGGGGTGGCGG
>JBHIDX010000087.1:0-6333 GCA_046760305.1 Candidatus Aminicenantales bacterium | reverse complement strand
GTAAAATTTTAAGAAAAATGTCGTAATGTAAGACCTGACCCCATTAGAAGGAGGTGAGAATAAAAGAAACAAAGAAGAAAAAAAGGCAAGGTGGTGAGGGAAAAAGGGTGCTTCTAATTCCCTCATCGGGGAGAAAGAAAAAATCAAGGAGGAAAAATGAAGGTTAGACAGATTTTCACAGTCGTAGCCGCTATCCTTCTCCTATCTTCCATCTGCTTCTCCCAGTCAAAAGAAACGGGCGCTATAGTTGGCACTGTCCTTGATGAGGAAAACACACCTCTCCCTGGCGTAACTGTAACCTTAACCGGAACAACCCTTATGGGCCAGAGAACAGCCATCACAGATGCAGATGGGACGTACAGATTCCCTGCTCTCCCGCCTGGACTGTACCAGATCAAAGCGGAACTTCCTGGATTCGCGACCACCATCCGCGAGAACATCCGCCTCCATACCACACTCAGACTCACGGTTGACCTGACGATGAAAGTTGCCGCTGTGGAAGAGGAAATAACCGTCATCGCCGAATCTCCCACAGTTGACGTCAAGACATCAGAGACTGCCTCTGTTACCCTGGCCGACGAGATTTTGCGCAACATGCCCACCTCCCAGTTCGTAACCCAGATTGTCAATCTAGCCCCTGGTGTTCACGAGGATGTGGCTTATGGTTCCTCGAGTGATACAGGTATTTCCTATCAGGTCGACGGTGTTGACGTCTCTGACCCTGAAGCAGGCTCAGCCTGGGTCTTCCTCGACTATAACATCGTTGAAGAAGCCAAAGTTATGGGCATCGGCCTCCCGGCTGAATACGGCGCCTTCACGGGAGTCATTTTCAACACCATCACCAAGTCCGGAGGAAATGAGTTTTCAGGCCATTTCGAATTCATCTTCCAGGATACCAAAAAAGGATTCTGGACAGCGGAGAACAACCAGGACTACATCGAGGATTTTGATTGGCTGGCATCTCCTGTCAGGGGATTGATGGACACCAGTGCCCACTTCGGCGGACCTATCCAGAAGGACAAAATATGGTTCTTCCTCGGAGCTCAGTGGTACAGGTCAAAGAGAAGACCGGCAGGGTTTCCAGAGCCAAACTTTGTCGATTACAAACAGCCGAGGGGATTCTTGAAGATTACCTCTCAGCCCAGCTCGAACTTAAACCTCATGGCCTTTCTCGAGTATGACGCTTACAACGGCATCAACCGCCGGGCGAGCGCCACTCATCCTGACCCTGAAACATGCGTTGACCAGGATTCGCCTGATTATGTAGGAAACTTTGACCTGACAACCATCATCTCACCCACAACTTTCTTCGACCTCAAAGGCGCCTTCTTCCTCGGCTACTATTACCTCATGCCTCAGATAGATAACTGGGAGACAATCCCCGCTTACTGGAGCGCAGAAGACAACAGATGGTATGACAACAGCAACTGGTGGTTCAAGGCTGACCGTAAGAGATACCAGGCTAACGCTGCCCTCTCCCATTATGCTGAGGACTTCATCAAGGGAAATCACGACTTCAAGTTCGGAGCTGAGTTCGAGTATGGATGGGTAAAGAACAGGTTTGGCTACACCGGATATGTGGAGGGCATTGGCTCGAACACCTGGATTTACGACTGGTACGGATATCTTTATGCCTACCAGTATGAAGGCTATGACACGGAAACCAGCTACACCAGGACTGAACTCTTTGTCCAGGATGCATGGTCTATAACAGAGAATTTTACCCTCAATCTTGGAGCCCGGTTCAGCATCATGCGCGGCTATGTCAAGGATCTAAGCGGAGCCGTGTATAAGGCCGATCGCATCGCTCCTCGAGTGGGCTTTGCCTGGGATATCTTGGGCGATCACTCGACCGTGGTCAAGGGTCATTACGGACAGTTTACAGAGGCGATGCTGACTGCCATCCACGACCGCCTCAATCCTGCTGACCACTACAGCGACTATGTGGGATACTGGTATGATGGGGCAAACTGGTGGGAATGGCTGAGAATCTCCCCCGAGGAACTCTACTCCCTTGACCCTGACATAAAGCATCCCTACCTTGAGCAGTGGACAGTGGGGATTGAAAGAGAGCTCTTCAAGGATGCTTCGCTCACCATTTCCTACATCAACCGCACCTGGAAGAACATCATCGGTATTTACGACGCCAACCCGCTCACAACTTACACTGAAGACACTGTGCCCCATCCGCTTACAGGAGCGCCGGTCACAGTCTACCAGATGGATAACGCGGGCGATTACAACTGGATGCTCACAAACCTTGAAGAAGGGCTGCCCTTTATCAACGGCAAGCCATACCGCAGTTACTGGGGAATAGAAGTTCTTTTCAACAAGAGATTCTCCAACCGCTGGCAGCTTATCGCCTCCTACATCTATTCTGTCTGTAAGGGTACGATAGACAACGGCTTTGCTGATGACCTCGGCTGGGGCGGTAGAACATATGACCCGAATTTCTGGATCAATGCTGACGGTAACTGTACAAATGACCCGACTCATATGCTGAAGCTCCAGGGGACTGTTGTCCTGCCTCTCAACATCTACTTCAATGCTTACTTCAGCTACATAACCGGAAACACCTACACCATGCAGATGAGGCCAAGACTCGATCAGGGAAGAAGGTACATTCTGCTAGAACAAAAGGGTTCAAGACGCTATCCTGCCCGGACAAATCTCGACCTCAGAATAGAAAAAACATTCAACCTCGCCCAGAAATTCCGTCTGGGCTTCATGATCGACATCTTCAACGTCTTCAACTCTGACACAGTAACCCGTTGGGGAAGCAGAGTCGACTACGACTGGACACCGCACAGTGTTGACCCGACCGCTCCAGGACCTGATGGTCACACAGTCTACGGACTTGTTCCGCCCAGAGCCATCCGTATCGGCGTCAGGCTCTTCTTCTAAAAAAGCAGCAGAGCGCAGAAAGGGGCTGTCTTCATCCCGGAGACAGCCCCTTTTTTATCTTACCTTTCTCTCTTGTCATGGCGAGGAGTGGAGCGAGGCGGCGATCTCATCCATTAGAAGAAGCAGGTTTCTTTCTTCAAAGCAAAAATATGAGGTGAGAAGTATTGTTTCCACTTCCATTAATGCTTTAAAATATTTTAAAAAGAATTAATAATGTCCAGGAAAAAAAAGAAGAAAAGGAAAAAGCCGGCAAGAACAGTCTCAACAAAGCCCGCTCATCCAGAGCATAAAGCTGAAAAGACGGAGAAAAAGCAGAAGCCTAAATACATGATTCCCCTTGCTGCCTCTGTCATTGCTGCAGGCGTTATTATTATCACAGCGATCATCTTCGTACCGGGACATCCTTCTTTCTCAAAGCTCAAGCAAGGCCAGGAATTCAACTTTGTTTTCATCACTGTTGACACACTGCGGGCTGACCATTTGCACTGTTACGGAAATGAAACAATCGAGACACCACAAATGGACCTTTTTGCCTCCCGCGGTGTGAAATTTGAACGCTGCATTTCCCAGACTCCTCTCACCCTTCCCTCACACACGACAATATTTACCGGAACGCTGCCTCTTTTTCACGGCGTGAGAGACAACGGAGGATTCCTCGTACCCCAGGAACTGGTAACCCTGGCCGAGCTTTTCAAAGAAAGAGGATTCGAGACCGCAGCCTTTGTTGCTGCCTACGTGCTCGATTCCAAATGGGGCCTGAATCAGGGATTTGATTACTATTTCGACAACTTTGACCTCACCCGATTCAAACGAGTCTCTCTGGCCAGTGTCCAGAGGCCGGCTGATGAGGTCATGGATGAAGCACTCGATTGGCTGGAGAAGAAAAAGGACGGTAAATTCTTTGCCTGGATTCACCTCTATGACCCTCACACTCCCTACGAGCCTCCCCACGCTTTTGCCCAAAAATACCCCGGCCGTCCTTACATGGGGGAAATTGCCTTTACAGACTCACAGCTCGAGCGCCTATGGGAATTCCTGGAGAAAGAAAACCTCACCCAGAATACTTTCCTCGTCTTTGCCTCTGACCATGGAGAAAGCCTGGGCGAACACAGGGAGAGCACCCATGGCTTCTTTGTCTATCAGGAGGCAATCCATGTCCCCCTCATTTTTGTCACGCCTTTTGAGGAGCTTCATAGTATTTCCTCTCCTGCTGTTGTTTCCCTGGTGGACATTTTCCCCACCGTCTGCCAAATGGCGGGCTTTTCCCTTCCTCCTCAGGTCCAGGGAAAGAGCCTTCTCCCTCTTTTCTTCAATCCAGGACTTGAGCGAAGCTACGCCTACTCTGAAACCTATTACCCCCGCTTCCATTACGGATGGTCTGAGCTCAAGAGCCTCCAGGACTCAAGGTATAAACTCATCATCGCTCCCGAGCCTGAGCTCTACGACCTTGAGGAAGACCCGGAAGAGAGGGTCAATCTGGCCGCGGTCGAGGAAAAGGTGTTTGAAAGGCTGAAGAGCAAGGCTGAAGAATTCATGGTTCAGCAGAGTGAAGGCGCCTATGAGATTGACTACCGTGAAATCGACGAGGAGACAAGGGAGAAACTGGCAGCTCTGGGATATATCGGGTCATTCTCCGCCAGCTCAAAACTGGATGGAAAAAAGCTGGCCAATCCTAAGGAGAAAATCGTCGTCTTCAACAAGCTCTCCAGAGCTCGGGAAATCGGGCTCAAGGGGAAAACAGAGGAGGCCATAGCCATTATCAAAGGCATCATCAACGAAGACCCGGATATAATCGATGCTTACTTCTCTCTGGGAAACATCTACTTCAAGAACGGTGACTACGAGGAAGCGATAAAATACTTCAAAGAAGCGCTGGACAGGCGGCCAGATGACACCTTCACCATCATCAACATCGCCAATGCCTACAGGAGAATGGGAAATCAGGAAGAGGCGGAAAAATTCATCCTCCATTATCTGAAGCGCGGGGTGGAGGATTCTTCCCTCCTCTTCATCATAGCTGGAATAAAAGCCATCCAGAAAAAATACGACGAGGCGCTCGAGTACTACAGGGAGTGTCTCGAACTCAACCCTTCTTCCTCATCATCTCACAATGCCATGGCTACTATCTATCTCAGCAGAGAAGAGTATGAAGAAGCAGAAAAACATGTTAAACAAGCCCTTGAGCTTAATCCCAAACTTCACAACGTCTATTACAACCTGGCTCAGATTCTGGAGCATAAAGGTGACCTGACGGCTGCGGCTGATGCTTACCTCACAGAACTTGAAAATTTCCCTCTCAATTTCAGGGCAAGTTTCAACCTCTCCCGCCTCTACAGGCTTATGGGAAGGGTTGAGGATGAGGAGAAATATTTGATGAAGACGATGGACATAAACCCTGATTTCCCGCTGAGCTACTTTTATCTGGCAAGGATTTACCTCAATCGGGGAGAAAAATACGAGAAGGCAATAGAACTTGTAAAAAAGGGGATAGAACTCAAGCCCGAAGAAAAAGAACTTCCGCTCGGCTACTTCCTTCTCGCCGACCTCTACAACCGCCTGGGCGAGGAGGAAAAATCTATTGAGTACGCTCGCAAAGGCAAATACCTGTCCGAAAAAAAATAAGGGGTCAGGTGTTGGATTGTAAGACCTGACCCCCAGATGTCCTTGATATTGTCAGCTCCACAATTTAAAATAAAAGATGGAATCTTATTTTATCGACCAAGCTCAGGTAATGAAGAAGAAGATAAAATTTTTAATCATCTTTCTCATTCTTTTATCTCTCCTACCACTTCAAACACAGGGAGCCAGCAGCAAAAAAAAGCTGAAAGACCTTCCTGAAAAATACAGAAAATGGCTCCAAGAAGAGGTTGTCTACATAATCTCCCCCAGAGAAAAAGATGTTTTTCTACAGCTCGAAACAGACAGGGAGAGGGATATTTTCATCGAGGCCTTCTGGAAGCAGCGTGATCCCACCCCAAACAGCCCCGAAAACGAATTTAAAAAAGAGCATTACAGACGGATAAGTTATGCCAACCATTACTTTGGACGGGAATCAGCCATACCTGGGTGGAGAACTGACCGGGGAAGGATATACATCATTCTCGGCCCCCCGAAAGATATTGAAAGCTATGTGGGTTTGAAGCAGCTATACTCCACCGAGGTCTGGACCTACCAGGGTGACCCTGCACTCGGTCTTCCCCCTCAGTTTAACCTTGTCTTCTTCCAGAAAAACGGAGTGGGAGATTATGTTCTCTACAGTCCGATAAAGGACGGCCCGGCCAGTTTAATCCCCGGCTTCAGTGACCCCACCAACGTGGTTGCGGCCTACAAACAGCTCAACTACATCGAGCCCAAAGTGGCCAGTGTTTCGCTCTCTCTCATCCCAGGTACTCAGGAACAGTTTGATCCCTATGTCCGCTCTTTTGCCTC
>JBHIDX010000086.1:0-6446 GCA_046760305.1 Candidatus Aminicenantales bacterium | reverse complement strand
TCTCCGGCTGCAGATTAAAAAGAATGGGAGCCACCATAGAGCGTCACTGGTACAGACACTACTTTGGCAGGGTTTTTGCCACCGGGGCAAGCCTTGTCCTCGGGCTTCCAATCTACGATACCCAGTGCGGGGCAAAACTCCTCCGGGCAGAACTGGCAGGTATACTATTCGAACGACCCTTCATCTCTAGGTGGCTGTTTGACATAGAGCTGCTTGCGCGCATGATACAACTCCTGGGAAGAAAGAAAGTGATGACCTCTGTGGTTGAGCTTCCGCTCGAAAGATGGGAGGACAAAGGGGAGTCAAAAGTGAAGCTTCTCTACATTCCGAAAGTTCCTTTCGAACTTCTCCTCATCGGCCTTACCTACCGAAAATACCTTTATAAAAAATGACATTTTCTTCTTCCAAATACATTTTGCTTTTATTATCATTATTGCCTCTATAATATAATCTTTCGCTCTGAGATAATCGGATATTATCTTACAAGCTCTTTCAGAAGGAAGAATAAAAATGGATTTTGAGGTTCCGAGAGAGAAATACGCCACAAGGATACAGGAAGTAACACTCGGCGCCACAGCGGAGCAGGGAGGAAGCCGCTCCCATACAGTAAAAATCGGCGGCAGCACTGCTCTTCCCTTTCACTTCTTCGAGGGCGAACATCCAAACCGGCCTGCGATAGCCATGGAGGTCTTTGACCGGGTTCCGGCCAAATATCCGGATTCACTCAGAGAATTCTATGGCGAAGTTCTTGAGAAACCCGGCGAGATGGCAAAAAAGTGTGTAGAAGAGTATGGAGCTGAGCTTATCAGCATCCGCCTTGAAGGTACTCACCCTGAAAAGGGGAACAGGAGTGCTGAAGAGGCTGTGGAGATTGTCCAGCAGGTGAGGGAAAGTGTTAAGGTGCCGCTCATAATCACCGGCCACAGCCACTTTGAAAAAATAAACGAGGTGATGAAAAAAGTCTGTGAGGCTACAGCAGGAGAAAACTGCCTCATCAACTATGTAGAAACGGATAATTACAAAACGATTGCCGCTGCCTGCATCGCCTACAACCATACCCTTGTCGCCCAGTCCCCCATCGATGTCAACCTGGCCAAACAGCTCAACATTCTTCTTACGGACATGAGCTTCCCTCGAGATAGAATCGTGATGGATCCCCTGACGAGCACCCTCGGCTACGGTCTGGAATACACCTACTCAATCATGGAGCGCATCCGAAACGACGGTCTGGCCGGCGATAAAATGCTCGCCTTTCCCATGCTTGTCAACCCCGGATACGAGAGTGCTCTGGTAAAAGAAGCAAGGGCCCAGGAGTCAGAAATACCTGAGTGGGGAAATGAAAAGCTTCGCCTAGCTTACTGGGAGATTGCGACAGCCATGAGCTATCTGGTGGCCGGAGCGGAACTACTCATCCTCTACCATCCGAAAACAGTGGAAGTAATTAGAGAAAAGATTGACGAAATGTACACCTCCCTTTCAATGGAGTAAAGATGGCCCTCTCAGGACTGGAGATATTCAAGCTTCTACCCAAAACAAACTGCGGAGACTGCAATGTTCCTACCTGTATGGCCTTCGCCATGAAGCTTGCCCAGAAAAAGGCTGACCTGAGCGAATGTCCCCATGCTTCAGAAGAAGCCAAAAAAGCCCTGGGCGCTGCCAGCGAACCTCCGATAAAGCTGGTTAAGATAGGGGGAGCAAAACCCCTGGAGATAGGCGAGGAAACAGTTATGTTCCGACATGAGAAAAAATTCTTCCACCAGCCCGGAATTGGTGTTGAAATACGAACCTCGGAATCAGAGGATAAGGTTATAGAAAAGGTTAAAGATCTCGAGAACTACAGGGTAGAGAGAGTCGGCGAAGAGCTAAGCATAGACCTCCTCTACCTAAATCACGACAGTAAAAAGGAAAGAGATTTTACCCGAGCTCTGGAAGCAATAAAGCAAAACTCAACCAAAGGCTTGATTCTTGACTGCGAGGACGAGAAAACATTAGCAGCAGGCCTTGAACTTGTCAAAGATTATAGACCTGCCATCTCTTTGCGCAGGGAACTCAGAGACAGTGACCTGGAACTTGCCGGCAACCAAGGAGCGAGTCTTATCGTCTCAGCCTCTACTTTCGATGAGCTGGCCAGAGAGACAGAAAAAGCGCGGGCAGCGGACATTCATTCCCTCATCCTCAACCTTGACTCACAAAACTCAGGACATCAACTTCAAAACTTCACCATTCTCCGCCGCAGTGCTCTGAAGAATAACTTCAAACCCTTCGGCTATCCCCTCTTCGTCCATCTCAAAGACGAGAACGACTTCAAGCTGCTTGCCGGAGCTTCGCTCTCCCTCTGTAAGTATGCATCCATCATCGTCCTGCCCCGATATGACAGGGCTCTTCTGTATACGCTTTTCACGCTGCGACAGAACATTTACACTGACCCTCAGAAGCCAATTCAGGTTGAACCAAGAATCTATCCTGTGGGCGAGCCAAGTCCTGATTCCCCTGTGTTTGTCACTACAAACTTCTCGCTCACTTATTTTATGGTCTCTGGAGAGATTGAGAACTCCGGCATATCAGCTCACCTAGTTATCACAGACTGCGAGGGACAGTCTGTACTCACTGCTTGGGCTGCAGGCAAATTCACGGGCGAGACAATTGCCAAGTTTATCAGGGAGATCAACCTCGAAAAAAAGGTCAGAACCCGGAAAATTGTCATTCCCGGATATGTATCCCAGATAAGCGGAGAACTTGAAGAAAATCTCCCTGGCTGGGAAGTTATTGTTGGCTGCCAGGAAGCATCAGACATTCCTGCTTTTGTCAAGAGTGTAAACCTGGCGAATTCATCATGAGCAGGCACGCCTGTGGACTATAAAAATGAGATCGGAAAAAAATAAAACAAAAAGACATTCAGTCACATTCCTTCCGTTTGAAGCCAGTGTTGAAGTCAGCGCAGGAACGACTATTCTCGATGCCCTAAGAAAAGCTTCCCTCCCCCTCAGGACTTTTTGCGGAGGAAAAGGTACCTGTGGAGAATGCATTGTCCGCGTAATCAGGGGAGAATACC
Organism: Candidatus Aminicenantales bacterium; assembly: GCA_046760305.1. GTDB lineage: Bacteria > Acidobacteriota > Aminicenantia > Aminicenantales > Aminicenantaceae > JBHIDX01. The sequence goes on along the minus strand of JBHIDX010000086.1, from coordinate 3,394 downwards.
GGTGTTCAGTTTCCGCTGCTCTTTCCGAGGAGCTGAGGCAAAAAGGCTATACCCTTGCCTGCTTGACTAAAATCACTGACAATCTCTCTGTAGAGCTTCCTCACTACCAGCAGCTTAGAATCAAGAGCGTCACCGCTTCTCTACTGCCTGAAGAGAAGGAGGAAATCTCGGGCTCCCTGGAACTCAGTCCCCTAATAAAAACTTTTAAGCTCAAGCTCCCTCCTCCTACCCTTGAAGACAACTACAGTGACCTGAAGCGAATTCAACGCTTTCTGGAGAAAAAAATGGAAACGAAAAACATCGAGTGCGAATACTCGGTTTTAAAAAAAATAGCTCATACTGTTCGGACCAACAAGGGCAATATCCACGGTGTTTGCCTCCGCAGAGATGAGGTAACAAGAATAATCGATGTCGAGCCTGCTTTTGAGGAGAAAAACATCTACGGCCTTGCCTGTGATATCGGAACCACAACCGTGGCCATACACTTCGTCGACCTTAAAACAGGAGCCATAAAAGCAACCGCAGCTGATTACAACCAGCAGATAAGATGTGGAGAGGACATCATCTCCAGAATCAATTACTCTCAGAAGCCGGGGAGGCTGGAAGAGCTTCATCATCTCGTAGTGACTACTATCAATCACATCCTGGAAGAGGGGATAAAAGCAGCCCGGATTTCCCATGCTGATATTTATCTCGCTTCTGTCACGGGCAACACAACCATGATCCATCTTTTCCTTAACCTTGACCCCCGTTACATAAGAGAAGAACCTTATGTGCCCACCATAAACCAGGTTCCATTCCTGCTGGCAAGAGACCTTGGTCTGAGGATGAACCCTGAAGCAAGGGTCTACTGTGCGCCTTCGGTTGGAAGCTACGTGGGAAGCGATATAACAGCGGGACTTTTATGCACACCGATCTTGAAGAGTCCGGAAAAAATATCGATTTTTATAGATGTGGGAACAAACGGTGAGCTTGTGGTAGGAAACAGAGACTGGCTATTGACGTGTGCCTGTTCGGCTGGACCTGCCTTTGAGGGAGGGGGGATCCGCTGCGGCATGCCTGCTTCGGAGGGTGCTATAGAGAAGTTTGCTCTAAATGACAGGAACGAGGTCGAGTACAATGTAATTGGTGGAGGCAAGCCAAAAGGCCTTTGCGGTTCTGGACTCATAGACCTCCTGTCCGAACTTTTTATCCACGGTTTAATCGACCGAAACGGAAAATTCAAAGAAAGTACTCTGAGCTCAAGAATTGTTGAAACTGAAAGGGGCAAGGGATTTCTGGTGGAAGAGGGCAAAAACTCCTACTGGGGAAATGACATTATTTTTACTGAAAAAGAAATTTCTACCCTCATCAGGACAAAGGGAGCGGTATTTTCTGCCTCTTCCCTCCTCATGAAAAACGCCGGCCTCACCTTTAACCAAATCGAAAATTTTTACATCGGAGGCGGCTTCGGCCAGCACCTCAACATAGAGAATGCAATCCGCATCGGTCTTCTTCCTGACCTGAAACGAAACTCATTCCACTACCTCGGAAACAGCTCCCTTTTCGGAGCCTATCTCATCCTCATCTCGGATAAGAATCGAGTGCTTGCTAACGAAGTCTCTGAGAAAATGACTTACATTGAACTGAACACAGAACCAGAATACATGCGAGAATACACCGGTGCTCTCTTCCTTCCTCATACAGACATTAACCTTTTCCCTTCCGTAAAACATCTCCTCCTCTAGAAGAAGCTCAGCCTGCCTTTCTCTTCCAGTAGATAAAAGCAGGGAGTCCGGCGAAGAGAATCAGCAGCCCAACCGCTGACTGGAAAGGATGGGCCAGGATGGTATTGAGGAAAACCCCGATGTTTACCAGGACAAAAATAACAGGCAGCAGCGGATAACCCCAAACCCTGTAAGGTCTTTCCTTTCCCGGATACCTGCTGCGGAGCACGATGACGGCCATGCCCGTGGCAGCAAAAAAGATGACCAGTGCAAACACCACATACTCAAAAAGGTCACGGTAAGTACCTGTCAAACAGAGAATCGCCGACCATACAGCCTGCCCGAGGATGGCTGTGGTTGGGACATGATAGCGGGGATGAACATAGGCCATGCTCCTGAAAAAAGCCCTGTCTTCGGACATGGCAAAAAAGACTCTCGGTCCGTAGAGAATGGTTGCGCTCAGGCAGCCAAAAATTGAAATCATGATGATGATAGCGATAAAAAAAGTTGCTGTGTCCCCGAAAAGCTGGGTCGAGGCAAGTTCTCCGATACGCGCCACTCCCTTCATCCCTTCCACAGGGAGAGCGCTCACATAAACCAGGTTTACCAGAAAATACACACAAGTAATGCTCAAAATCCCGAAGAGCAGGCCAAGGGGAATATTTTTTCCAGGGTTTTTCACCTCTTCAGCAGCACAGTTAACTCCGTACCAGCCGTCATATGTCCAGAAAACTGCAATGAGTGCCAGCCCGAGATATTTGAGGAGCTCAAATCCTGAGACTTCTCCTCCAGTGAAAAGCTGCTCAAAATTCGTTGCACCTCGTTTCTCCCCCAGCACAAAGCCAAAGACAACTAGAGCTGCGATGGCTGATACTTTCAAGCCGGTGAATATGTTCTGGACGGTTATGCCGCTCTTGAGGCCAAAATAATTAACGGCTGAGAGAATAAGGATTGAAGCAACAGCAATTAACTGTCCTGTGGATAAAGAATAGTGAAAGCTGAAGATTTTCTTCTCGAGGAGAAAAGAATCTGTAGCCAGAGAAGGGACGAAGTATCCAAGATACTCGGCGAACCCAACAGCCAGCGCTGCAATCCCTCCACACTCGATAACCCAGAAAAATGCCCAGCCGTAGAAAAATCCAGCCCAGGAACCGTAGGCTTCTCTGAGATAGACATACTGCCCGCCTGCCTTGGGAAACATTGCCCCGAGTTCAGCAAAGGAGAGCGCTCCGCAGAGAGTTATGAGTCCGCCCGCAATCCAGACAAGCAGGATGAGTCCGGGTGAGGGCAAGTACTCGGCAATGAACCCAGTGGTGAGGAATATTCCTGAACCGATAACAGAGCCTATAACCAGGAGGGTGGAGTCAAGGAGGTTTATTTTCCTTAAAAGCTGAGGCCTTTCCTGGTTTTTCTCTCTCATGGAATACCTGGAAAATTTTTAACAGATGTTTCTCAACACGTCAAACCATTTCTCCCCCTAATCTTTTCTCGCCTTAGTCCTTCTTCGCCTTTTCTTTCTTCTTACATTACACTTTTAACTTTCTTTATTTAAACCTTTCTCGCTTCTCTTAATTTCTTACCTTAACCTTTTCCCGACTTTTTCCGCCTCTTCTTCAGTTTAATATTCTCTTCCCTCTTCACTCCTAACTTTTTACATCTCACTTTTTACTGTTATGTTATAATGCAAG
>JBHIDX010000085.1:0-6600 GCA_046760305.1 Candidatus Aminicenantales bacterium | reverse complement strand
GGAAGCCGACTGAGTCGGCCGGCCGAGATGTATTGAGCACGCTTTCCTACCCACACAAAATGGAAGAGAGCCAACAATAAAAGCTTTATTTTTCAGAAAATATAATTTATAATTCTTCAAATTAACAGGAGAAATATTATGAACAGGATGAGTGTTATCACTGGCACTGGCCACTACGTGCCTCCTCGGGTCGTGACAAATTTCGACCTTGAGAAAATGATGAATACATCGGACGAGTGGATCAGGCAGCGTTCAGGCATAAAAGAAAGACATTATGTCGAGCCTGGAGTGGGAAGCTCTGACCTTGCCTATGAAGCCTCACTCAAAGCAATTGAAGCGGCAGGTATACATAAATCAGAAATAGATTTTATCATCGCGGCTACCCTCTCTCCTGACCACTACTTCCCTGGAATAGGCGTCATGGTCCAGGAAAAACTTGGGCTTCCAGGCATAGCTGCTCTTGACATCAGAAATCAATGCTCGGGCTTTATATACGGGCTTTCAGTCGCCGACCAGTACATAAAGACCGGGGTGTACAAAAAAATCCTTCTCGTAGGGGCAGAAGTTCATTCATCCTGCCTGGACTACTCTGACAGCGGGAGAGATATTGCTGTCCTTTTCGGTGATGGTGCTGCTGCTGTCGTTATCGAGCCTAACGAGAATGAGGATGGGAGAGGAATTCTATCCACCCATCTCTTCTCTGACGGAAGGTACCTTTCTGAGCTGTGGATGGAAAAGCCGAGCTGTAAGGACAATCCTGTTGTCACTGAAGAGATGGTCAGAGAGAAAAAATTCTTTCCTAAGATGCGGGGAAGAAACGTGTTTAAAAATGCCGTGGAAAAAATGCCCGAAGCAGTGAGAATCGCTCTCAAGCACAATAACATGACCCCCGACGATGTGGATTTCCTCATCCCTCATCAGGCAAATGACAGGATATCGATAATGGTAGGGTCTGCCCTGAAAATACCCCTCGAGAAAGTGGTGCGCAACATAGACCGCTACGGCAATACGACTTCAGCTTCAATCCCGCTTGCTCTGGATGAAATAGTGAAGGCTGGCAGGCTCAGGCAGGGAGACATTGTCGTCCTCACAGCTTTCGGATCAGGCTATACCTGGGCTTCTGCTGTAATCAAATGGTAAACTAAGCTGAAAAGCAGAATTGCTTTAAGTCCTATTTTCTGTTAGGATTTCAGATAAAAAATTTCAAAATGAAAAAATCTGGAAAACAAAAGTCAAAGCAGAGGAGGTCACCATGAGCAAGAAGAAGATAATAATTCTCTTCGCCTCTATAGCTTTTATCCTTGCTGGTATGGGGTTTCTTATTTCCGGACAAAACCAGGAGGATACAAAATTTCAAAAATCCAGCGATGCCTACCTCGATGACCTCTGGAAGTTCTATCCCACAGCAGCCACCATGGCCGGCTACCACAAGTACGACGACAGGCTTGAAAACCTGAGCAAAAAGAGCCTTGAAAAACGCCGGGAGGAGCTGGATAAATACAACCAGGAGTTTGTAGCCAAGATTGACAAATTCAAGCTGAGCCCGGAAACTCAGATAGACCACGAACTTATTGTCGATGCCATAGACAGGGAAATGCTCGACCATGACAGCCTTGTTCCCTGGGAATACAACCCCCTTTTCTACAATGAAATTCTCATCAACAGCGTGCGAAGCCTAGTGAGTAACGAATCTATCTCGATGAACAAAAGGCTTACAAGTGCTGAGAAGAGATTGGGTGAATTTCCAAGATTTTTAAAAAGAGCTAAGGAAAACCTGAAGACACCTCCTCAGCTTTTCACCCAGGTAGCTGTCGAACAGTTCTCCGGAATAATTAAATTTTATCGGGAAGAGCTCCCCCAATATTACGATCAGGCTCCTGAGATAAAATCCAAGATTCAGGCTACAGCAGCCAAAGCAATCTCAGCCCTGGAAGAATACCACTCTTTTCTCCAGAATGAACTTCTGCCCCGCTCTGACGGAAATTTCAGGCTGGGTGATATGGCTCATCGGAGGCTGGTGAGACTCAACTTCAAAAACTCCATACCTCTGGAAGAACTTATCGCCAGGGCGAAAGCTGATTATAAAAATATCCGAAGAGAAATGTTTCTTGTCTGCATTCCTTTTTTCAAAATCATGTATCCTGAAAGGAATCTTGAACAGCTGGGAACCCAGTACAGTGAAGAACAGGTATGGAACTCGGGGATAAAGGGAGTTCTGGATAAGATAGAAGCAGAACATGTCACCAGGGAGGAGTTTTTAGACAAGATTAAAACCACTGTGGAAGAGTTAAAAGCTTACTTCGCTGAAAACCAGATGCTCGAAATGCCAGAGGTCGAACTTCCAATCGAGATCATGCCTGCTGCTGACAGGGGTCAAACCTATGTTCGGCTCATCCCGCCAGGAGCATACGAAGCGTCAACCGCTTATGCCTTACAGATTGCACCCCTCCCTGAAAGCATGGCCGAGGATGAGGTCGAATCTTACCTGGAAGAATACAATAATTTCATGCTCCCCTTCTGGACTGTAAGAAAAGTCTTTCCCGGTGAGTTTGTCCCCAGGTTTTTCAGCAGAAAGAGTCAATCTGTGGTGAGAATTCTTTTCCCCAACATGCCCCTCATCAAAGGCTGGCCCGTGTATCTGGAAGAAAAAATCGTCGAATCAGGATTCGGAAACTGGAACCTATTCTTGAGGCTTAACCAGCTCAAATTCCGTTTGAGAGCAGTGGTGGACTTTCTTAACGACTTCAACATCCACGAAGGAAGCATGACCAAAGAGCAGGCAATAGATTACATGATGAGGGGAGGTTTCCAGACCAGGGCTGAAGCTGAGAGAAAGTGGGTTCATATTGCCCTCAATCCCTGCGACGCTGCTTACACTTACGTCGGCATCCAGGAAATCGCTGACATGGAGAAGGAATACAGAAAGCTCAAGGGAATTTCTTTTGACGATAAAGAATTCCGCTCCGCTCTACTGAGTTACGGCCCGATCCCGATTCGCCTCCTCAAACAGCTCATCCTCCAGCAATAAAAAAGTAAAATGTAGTTTGGCTAACGCATCTAGTTGAAAAACAAATAATTAAGCTCATTTTATCCCCTTTTTATGCGCTTAGAATGCTCTTTTTGGCCCAAAAAAAGCAAGAATAAGAAATGTGAAGAGAAATGAGAACGTGAAGCGTAAAGGGTCAGGGGTAAAGGATTAAGATAAAGAAGTTAAAGATGAAAGGTTAAAAGTGAAATGTGAGAAGAAAGAAGGGCGGAAAGCGTGAGGGGGGAATTAAAAGCGAGATGTAAAGAGTGAATAGTGGTAAGAATTTGAGGTGGGAGAGGGAGAAAGCAAGAGGGAAAAAGGAAGAAAATGAAACATAATGAAAACCACAAACTGAGCGCGCCTGTTATCGATTCTCATGCTCATCTGGATATGGAAGCTTTTGACCAGGATAGAGAGTCTGTAATAAAAAGGGCTCTTGGCGCCGGGATAGAGGCCATCCTCTGCCCGGCCGAAGTTACCAGCTCAAGAAGCCTTGAAACAACGCTCAAACTTCAGGAAAGCCACGCCGCACTCTTTGCTGCTGCTGGCGTTCATCCCCATCAGGCCAGGAATTTCTCCCAAGAATGTCTCCAGATAATCAAAGAGCTTTGTGAGAAACATAAAATTCTGGCTGTGGGCGAAATTGGACTTGACTTCCACTACAATTACTCCCCACCAGCAGTCCAGAAAGAAGCTTTCCGCTGCCAGCTTTCCCTAGCTCAGGAGCTCAGCCTCCCCGTCATAGTTCACAGCCGCCTGGCAGGAAAAGAGATAGTGGAAGCTGCGAAGGAAGAGAAATTCAGTCAGGGTGGCGTTCTCCACTGTTTTACCGATGATCTAGAGACGGCAAAGCAGATGATTGACCGCAATTTTTTCATCTCTTTTACTGGAATTATAACTTTTCCAAATGCTCACCAGTTGAGGGAAGTGGCAGAAAAAATCCCCTCTGATAGACTTCTTCTCGAAACTGATTCTCCTTACCTAGCTCCTGTCCCTTACAGGGGTAAAAGAAATGAACCTGCCTACGTGGTCGAAGTAGCCAGAACTCTTGCTTCCCTGAAAAAGCTCCCTCTGCCAGAGCTAGCTGAACTTACCACCAGAAATTTTACCACCCTCTTCCTCAATCAGTAACAACACACCTGTTTCCTCATTTATTTTGTTAAAAGAGAAAATAAATATTCTTCCCGGATTAATTCCCAAACAATCAAGGATGGCCACGCTCATGATTTTGTGTTTGAAAAAAAGGATGCTAGATGTTAAGATAAACACCGCTTATCACGGCTCAGATGAAAGTAAAAGTGCCACGCCTTATACGGAAAAAAACCGAAAAAAAACCCGAATTGCTCGAGCTCTACAATTCTATTCAGGGAGAGCTCAACAAGGTAGAAAACCTGCTGCTTTCCATTGCCCGTTCTCCAAATAAGCTAATTTCTGAAGTAGGAGAGTACCTCTTTCAGAAAAAAGGCAAGAGAATAAGGCCTGCGCTTCTTATCCTCTGTTCCAGGCTTTTTGACTACAAGGGCGAGGAACACATCGCTCTTTCGGCTGTGGTCGAAATCATTCACACTGCAAGCCTCATTCATGACGATATCGTGGATAAGTCGACGATGAGGAGAGGAAGACAGACTATCCATGCCAAATGGGGACCAAACGTTACAGTACTTCTGGGCGACTACCTTTACATCAAATCTATCGAACTGGCGCTCAAGAGTTCTTACTCTCAGGTTATAGAACTACTGGCCGAGACCTCGGCCAGGATGATAGAAGGAGAAATCTACGAATACTACATGAGCGGCAATCTTGAAACGAGCGAAGAAGACTATCTTCAAATCATCAACAAAAAAACAGCTTCACTCTTCTCTGCCTCCTGCCAATTAGGGGGGATAGTGGGAAATGCAACCGAACTAGAAAAACAATCACTCGCAGATTACGGGACAAAACTCGGAATGTCCTTCCAGGTCATTGACGACCTTCTTGATTATACAGGAGAGGAAAAGACACTGGGAAAGCCGGTGCTTTCTGACCTGAAAGAAGGACGAATCACTCTTCCCCTCATCTACACTCTCAGGAAAGATGGCAGCACCAACCAGAAACGCATTAAAAGAATCCTGGAGAGCAAAAATCTGGAGAAAGAATCACAGGAAGAAATTATAGACATCATAAGCTCCAATGGAGCTCTGGATTACACCTTCGAGAAAGCAAAGGAATTTTCCGAAGATTCTAAAAAAAGCATTTCCCTGTTCCCAGACTCAATCTACAGGGATGCCCTTTGTCATTTCGCAGACTTCATCCTTACCAGAAAAAAATAACCCTCTTCCGCCACAGCACTTCGTGCCTCGCGATGACACTTTAAAATGAAAGAAATAGAGGTAAAAATCAGAGTTAATGACCTCGAGTCAACAAAGGAAAAACTGATAAGTCTCGGAGCCCAAATAAAAAAAGAACACTTCCTCGAAGAGAATACCCTCTATGACTTTCCCCAGCAGACTCTTTACAGCAAAAGCCAGGCCCTGAGGGTGCGCAAATCAGGGAAAAAAGCTTTCCTCACTTTTAAAGGTACTCCTCAAAAGTCAAGAAAATTTAAAATCAGAGATGAGTATGAGACAGAGGTAAAAAATTACAAGCACCTGAAAAAAATACTGAAATCCCTAGGACTTATCCCTGTTTTCAGCTATAAAAAATACAGAACGGTTTTAAAAAAAGGAAAAGTCAAAATTTGCCTGGATGAAACTCGGGTCGGAAACTTTATTGAAATGGAAGGCGAAAGAAACGAAATTGTTAAAGAAGCCAAGGCAGCCGGATTTTCGAAACAAGAATTTATAAAAAAAGACTATGTAGAGCTTCTCACCGAAAAAGAAGGATAAACAATAAAAAAAATATTTTTACTTCTCTGCTTCCTCGGTATTTTTTAAATCTACTTTTTCAGCTTTCTCTTTTTCCTTTTCAGATTTTCTTTCCTTCTCGCTTAATTCTTCCTTTTTGACCTCTGGCGCCTCTTCCTCTTCAGGCTGGATAATCTCGTAGTCAACCAGGTTCTTGGCCACCTCGAGCTGGGCAATCCTGATGGGATTCTTTGAATTCGTCTCTATCTTTGGTTTTGCTCCTCTCAAAAGCTCTTTGGCTCTTTTCGAAGCCAGGATAACAAATCTGAATTTACTGTCAATATCTCCATATGGTTTCAAATATGATTCTCTCCTTCCCAATCACAGGCTTTTTGCATTTAAAGGCAGCTTCAGAGAAAAGTTAGCTTGTAGCTTAAGATCGAGTAAATAAGATAACAAAAATACGCTCGAAATTCAATAAAAAGACCAAGATAGTAAGCATTTCAAAATTCTTCTTCCATAAAGAATGATGAAAAGTTTGTTGTTTTTTCTTCAAGACTTCCTTATCATAGACAGAAAGGAATTGTTGCCGGCATTTTTATGAATTTATCATGTCCAAGGCACACCCACGAACCATGAAAATGACGTTCGCCCTGTCATTGCGAGGCACGAAGTGCCGTGGCAATCCCATGCAGTGGCGGCCTCTCGTCATTGCGAGCCCTGAAAGGGCGAAGCAATCCCCCGTTGCGA
>JBHIDX010000084.1:0-6633 GCA_046760305.1 Candidatus Aminicenantales bacterium | reverse complement strand
AACTTGACAGAATCTCCACACTTCCTTAACGTTTAATTAACGAAAATATGATAGGCTTCCTTTGGTATTCTTAGACCTTCCTGAGCAATAAATGATCGAAAACTTGAGAATCGCTCTCCGAAGGCAGAAAAAGCTCATCATTATCTTTTTTTTGACTATTTTCCTTCCCTCGGTTTCACTGAGTATTTTCGGTATCCGCGCCATAAGGAATGAAAGATTCCGATTGGCAAAACAAATCGAAACCGAACACAGAAGATCCGCAGATATTTTAAAGACACGAATCGACTCTCGATTCAAGGATATCGAAGTTCTCCTCCAGAATTCAGCTCAGCTTCAAGCGTTTTCAGAAAAAGATTATCCAGAAATGCAAGAGTTATTGAAGATCAAATTATCTGATAATCCATTGATCGAGCAAATCTTCCTTGTTTACAGAGACCTAGATCCTCTGTTTCCTCTTTTTCAACCGGTCACTGCCTTCCCTTCTCTATCCACACTTGAAGCTTTAAAACAATCAGAAAAGGAGAAGCTCAAGACAGCAGAAGAGTGTGAATTCAAGAGTAAAAAATTCCAAAACGCCATTTCCCTTTACAAGCAGATCCTCTATTCTTCGAAAAATAAGAACACAAAGGCTCAGATGCTCAACAACATCGGCCGCAGTTACACGAAATTAAAAAGATACGATCTTGCTCTAAAGAATTATTCAACAATTTGCAGTGACTACCCGCAAAGCTTCAGTTCCTCAGGACTGCCTTTATGCCTTATGGCCCGCCTTCAGCTCATAGACTGCTATAAAAATCTGGGAGAAACGGAAAATTCTCTGGAGAGTTCTTTGGACCTCTACAAAGACATCCTTCATATGACTTGGAATCTAAACGAGGGCAAATTCAAAACTTATGCCTCCATAGCCAAAGAGGCCTTTATGGAAACTTCTTCCAAGATCATGGCAGACTCCTCGCTGGAAAAGCACAAGCAAGAATTTGAACAGCTACAAAAACTGCACCGCCAAAAACTCCAACAATGGAAGATTATCAATGATCTGAAAAACGAGATTATTCCAGAGCTTCGAAGAGCGCTCATCCAGACTGAACCTACTGAGACTCTTCCCTACCGCCATTCAAAAACCATCGATAACAGGACTTTTTTGACGTTGTCTCTCAGGATCCAAGAGGGAAAAGGAAATAATTCTCAAGGACTACTGGGAGCTAAGATCAATACTGGATATTTAAAAGAAGAGGTTTTGAATAAAATTATCGATGATATCCGACTGAATAAAAATACGAATATTGTTATCGCCGATCTCTCAGGCAGAATACTCCTGGGGGAAACAAATCCTTCAAGAGAGCTTGCCACAGTGACTGAGTTGTTCGAAAACAATTTCCCCCCATGGAGAATACAATTTTTCCAAGGCAAAACAGGGAGCCTGGGAGTAATAGATATCAGAAAAAGCTTTTACTTCTGGACAATTATTACTCTGATCATCGTCCTCGTCTTTGGCTCCATACTCATAGTGAGAACCGTCTCTCACGAGATGGAGATTTTGAAGATTAAATCCGATTTTGTCTCCTCTGTCTCCCATGAATTCAAGACTCCGTTGACCTCTATAAAGGCCCTAGTTGAGCGCCTGCAAGAAGGAAAGGTCAAAGATCCTGCCAAGATGGATGATTATTTTTCGGTTATTTCTCAGGATGCGGATAAGTTGACGAGACTGGTAAAGAATATCTTGGACTTTTCCAAAATCGAAGAGGGAAAGAAGGAATATGAATTTGTTGAGACAGATGTGGCTCATCTAGTATTCCAACAAGTCAAAGCTTTTCAAAAAGAAAAAATCCAAAAAGAGGTAAAAATACAGACACAAATCGAAAAAGATGTTCCCCTTCTCTCTATCGACAAAGAGGCTTTATCTCAAGCTCTCAATAATCTTCTGGATAATGCCGTTAAATTCTCTCCTGCAGGAAAGGAAATTGCTGTCAGCGTTAGAAGAGAAGCGGAAAATGTCCTCATTGAAATAGAAGATAAAGGAATAGGAATCCCACAAGAAGAAATAAATAAGATATTCGATAAGTTTTATCAAGGTCAAAACGCGCTCAAACAATCCGTAAAAGGTACGGGACTAGGGCTGACTTTGGTAAAACATATCATCGAAGCCCACGGCGGACGGATATCCGTGAAGAGTAAACCTGGTAAAGGAAGCACTTTCTCTTTAATTTTTCCTGTAAAAGAGAAAAAAGAATGAGGTTCCCATGCCAAAAAAAATCCTTATCGTAGAAGATGAACCCGGCATCTTACTAGGCCTTAAAGATGAATTCGAATCTCAAGGATATATTACCTGCACAGCTCAAGATGGGGAAAAAGGCCTGACCTTAGCAAAGCAGGAAAAACCAGACCTCATCATCCTCGATATCATGCTTCCTATCTTGGACGGATACGAAGTTTGCAAGAGATTAAGAATGTCCGGAGACACGACTCCTATCCTTATGCTGACCGTCAAAGACAAAGAAATCGATAAAGTGCTGGGCTTAGAGTTGGGAGCCGATGATTATGTGACCAAACCATTCAGCCTCCGAGAGGTTTTGGCCCGGGTGAGAGCCCTCCTTCGGAGAACAGATGAACGGACAAAAAATATCACCGCTTACAGCTTTGGCCAGATCGAGCTCGACTTCAAAAAATACGAGGCCAAAAAGAAAGGCAAAAAACTTGATCTAACTCCTCTAGAATTTCATATGCTCAAGCTGCTCATCCAGAAGAAAGGAGAAGCGCTCTCCAGAGACGATTTCCTGGATAAAATTTGGGGAGAGGACAACACCTATGTCTCCTTCAGGACTGTGGACAGCCACATTGCCAACATCAGAAAAAAGATAGAGGATGATCCCTCCAACCCAAAACACATCATCAGCGTCAGAGGTGTGGGGTATAAATTTATTGATTGATTCGCATATATCTGTGCTGAAATTTCACTGTATCTCCATACTTCCTTAACACATCTCATTCGATAATGTCTTATATTAAAAGTGAAAAAATGAGATGGAGGGAAAAAATGAAAATCGCAAAAAAGGTCTTTTCCGTATTTTTAATTTCAACATTAGGTTTATTGGTATTAAACACTCTATCTTTCCAGCAAACCGCCGGCGAGCTTTTCGAAAAAGCATTATATCTGGAGGAAGCCAAAGGAGATCTCCAGAAAGCTATCGAAATTTATGAGAAGATTCTCGAGCAGTTCCCCGACAATCGAGAAGTCGCTGCTCGAGCCCAGCTTCACCTAGGCCTCTGCTATGAAAAGCTAGGTTTAGAAAAAGCAGAAGAGGCCTTCCAGAAGGTGGTTAACAATTATCCTGAGCAGAAAGAAGTGGTGAAAATAGCAAAAGAAAAGTTATCCATTATCCTTAAAGCTCAAGCTCTGGCTGAAAAAGGAGAAAAAGAATTTAAGATTAGGAAGGTCTGTGAAGGTTCTGATGTTGACGTTTCAGGCGAAGTTTCCCCAGACGGCCGCTATATTTCCGGTACAGACTGGAGAACAGGCGACCTCGCCATCTACAAGATTGCTACCGGGAAGATGCGCCTCCTTACAGGTCCCACAAAAGAGACTCCCATCGTGCTCCGCTCCCTCTGGTCGCCCGACAGCCGACGAATAGCTTATAACTGGGATATGAGCGAACTGCGGATAATAGGGCTTGACGGTTCCGAGCCCCGAGTGCTTTATCAAGATGAGGGGGTGTTACCCTATCCTGCTGACTGGTCGCCTGACGGCAGGCACATCTTAGCTATCCTCGAGAATTATTATAAAGATAATATCAAGCAGGTTGGCTTAATCTCTGTCGCAGACGGCACCGTCAACATTCTAGAGACTTTGAAAGGGCGTGACGTTTGGCATTTGTCTTTTTCTCCAGACGGACGTTATATTGCCTATGACTATCCGCAGAAAAAAGGCTCTCAGGGGCACGATATTTTCATCTACTCAATCGAAGAAAAACGTGAAATTCCGTTAGTTCAACATTTAGCCAATGACTGCCTGGGAGACTGGACACCTGATGGGAAAAGGATCCTTTTTAGTAGCAACCGCTTGGGCACCATGGATTTATGGGCCATTGCGGTCGAAGAAGGAAAGCCTCAGGGATCCCCCACATTAGTGAAAAAGGATATTGGATTAGTCTCCCCGCTGGGATTTGCACCGGATGGTTCTTTCTACTACGGAGTTGGGATTAAAATAGCAGATATTTATATCGGAACAATGGACGAGGGAAGAGAAAAATTCATTGTTCCTCCAGAGAAACTGGAAAGTTCCTTCGTCGGTCGTAATTTTTCGCCTGAATGGTCCCCTGACGGCACGTCTTTGGCCTATATGTCGAAGAGGCATCATGGTGCTAGTAGCCTATATATATATTCACTTGAGAATGGTGAGGAAAGGGAAGTGGTGCGCCCTCTGGAGATCCAGCCATTCGGAGATGTTTCAATGGGACTCTGCTGGTCTCCCGACGGTCGCTCAATACTTACTTCTGGCGGTGAAAAGAAAGGCCAGGGTGTATACGTGGTCGACGTCGAAACTGGAGAGATGACCACTGTTCTTTACGGCGAACCGTTATTCTACGGCGAAACGCGGATCATGTTTCCTAAATGGTCAGCCGATGGGAAGGCGATTTTCTTTGTCGAAAGGCACTGGAAAAAAGGAATCTCTCGCATTTTTCGGTATGACATGAAGACAAAAGAGAAGAAAGAGATCTACAATCAAAGACCTCATCTCATGTGGCTGATCCCATCTCCTGATGGAAAGCTCTTAGCATTTATGACACATAAAAAACACGAAGGAGATTACATAGGTGTTCTGATGACCCTGCCTGTCGAAGGTGGAGAGCCTCGTGAAGTTGCAAAGATAATTGGTGCTGGTGAAGGGAGCTGGGTTATAGCTTGGACTCCTGATAGCCGCGATATCATCTATGGTAAAGACTTGCGTGCCCCTGACAGCCGGCAATTAGCGCAGAGCTGTGAATTATGGAAAGTTTCTATAGATGAGGGCAAGCCTCGAAGACTCTGGGAAAAGCGGGGGTCCCTAAAATTTCTAAGCGTGCATCCCGATGGACAGCGCGTGGCGTTCAGCTCAGGAACATGGCAGGTGGAAATCTGGGTCATGGAGAATTTCCTGTCGGAAGAGAAAAAATAAAATTTTTATGAATCGTTAATAAAAATCATTAATAACCTAACCTGAGTTATTGCTTCCATCCAAGCTCTCAGGTTCATAGTCGAACTTTCGCCTCCACTTTAGCACGATCTCCGGTAAATTCCTGATGGGACAAGGGATGATTGCTGATAGGGAGTTTGGTTTCCGCTCTTTTAACCTTGACGGATCTTGGCAGGTCCTGAGTTTATCGAAATTCAAGTTCTTTAATATAATCAGGAAAATAGAGGACTTTTTTGGTGTCATCTGGATTAAATAAAAATGGTCTCAAAAAACCTGTTGTTTCCATGGAGAATGTGGATTGCGGCTCCTCCCATAAAAGCCATTTTTAATGCGTTTGGCGAATCTCCGATTACCTCGATAAGCTTCCACTGGAGGTATTCCCGAAGAAGGTTTTTTTTATAAGCACGCAGAGGTTCCGGAAAAAAAGCTTCGATTTGTTTTATGTCAAGCATAATTCCGCACGCGCTCTGGAACAACAGCCTCCATAAACCTGTTTATTCTTCTCAAAAATCGCTTGTTGGAATACTTTTTAAGGAAAGTTTCCCATCTCTTCCAACTGACTTTGGATAATAACGTATCGGTATTGAGGCGGAGCGATTTGAAATCTTCAGGGGAACTAAAATTGGTATTGAGATATAAATAATCTAAGACAGCTTTTTCTAAATATGCAACTTTAAAAGATCTGTTATTAAAGGAAATGATTTCATAGCCGAAAAAGAGTTCTCGCTTGAGAGTTCTGTAAGCAAATTGTCCTATGGGTGTGCTGAATGCATATGTTCGTCGTGTTGATATGGATGTGACACTATAGGTGCTTTCTGGAATGAGTCCATGATAGGATAGAGCCATCTCTAAAGAAACATAAGATGGTTTGTAAATGCGATTTGCAATCTCAAAGAGACTGCTTTCATCGATTTCCATATCTGAAAAAATATACCAGCCTTTAATGACTTTTTTTATATATCCTTTTTCCTGCCAGTCCTTTAAACGACGACGGTGGAAGTTGGATTCTAGCATCTTGATGTCATTGACGGAAAAGATAACGAAATCCTTCAGATTATCCTTAAATTGAATGAATTTCATTGCTATTGTCCGATAAAGTATTTCATAATCGTGCTAAAAATAGCAACAATACGAAATATAAACCAGGGACGATCAAATGTCAAATCTCTTTAGTCTGAAAATCAAGGTTTCCTGCAGAGAATAGGCATTGCTTCATCAAATAGTAACAATATCTTGATATTTTCTTCACACATAGCATTGAGAAATGATGCGGCGAAAATCTGAAGAATTTACACTGAAAAATACAGAATGTGAAGGGGGCGGCTCTATATAGTTAGCTAGTTTACCAGTTTGCGATAGCTATTGCTACTTGGATTCCTTTCTTGCTTGCTTTTGTGGCAGAAAATTCTCTTCTATGATGATGTGATGCAAGGACTTTGTTGAGCGCCTCCTTTCTTTTTCTT
>JBHIDX010000083.1:0-6780 GCA_046760305.1 Candidatus Aminicenantales bacterium | reverse complement strand
TCACAAAAAGTACGCGTTCATACGACAAGGGATACCTCCTCTCGTCCTTGCGAGGTACGAAGTGCCGAAGCAATCCCATGCACTGGCATGTCGAGGTCATTGCGAGGAGCAGAGCGACGAAGCAATCCCATACATTGGCGGATATGATGAGATTGCCACGCCCTTTCAGGGCTCGCAATGACGGATTGTCTCGCGTCGCTCGCGATGACATGCATTTTCAAGCTAAGGAATGATTAATGCTACATGTTTTCAGGTTAACCTGGATTATTTGTGAATAATCCAGGTTAATATTCAGCAATTATCGAAACTCCAGCAATCACTCTATCACCGGGCCTCACTGCTGTTTTAAGCTCTTCAATGACTGGAATCAGAATATCCACCTGAGAGCCGAACTTAATAATTCCTATTCTTTCTCCCAGGTTTACCTTCTGAGATTCCCTGATAAAAGGCACAATCCTTCGAACTAGCCTTGAAGCAATATGGACAACTGCCACTTCCATGCGCTCGTTCTGGATTAGAGTGGTTAGCCTTTCATTCTTCAGAATCGACTCTTCCTTTTTTAAAGACAGGAATTTTCCTGGAATAGGCATTACACATTTTATAAAACCTGCAACAGGAGCTCTTGTTACATGGACATCAAGAAAATTCATCACAATTCCCACCTGATAAGCCTCACCACTCTTCAGATAATCAAGCTTTAAAAATTCCTCGAGTTTAATCCTCTTTCCTTTTTTTTCAGATAAAGGAAGCTCTCCATTTTTTACTCTTTTTACATATATAATTTTCCCATCTGCAGGTGAGACTATGATATTCCTTCCCTTAGCAGGAGCAGCTCTTTCAGGGTCTCTCTGAAAAGAGAAAAAAATGGTTATTGAAGTTAAGAATATTACTACTGCTGCTTCGATTAAAATGGTTAAGGGCAAAGAGAGATTATTTTTAGAAACAATTATGCTTAAAACAAAGCCTGAAATTCCTCCAAACACAGCCACGCCGAGAAAAGCATATTTAAGCTCAATCTCCCATTTTAAAGAAAGCGGAATGAGGATGAAAAAAGCCACACAGAAACTTGAGATAAAGTAGAAGGCGGACAAGATTAAAATCCTCTTTTTTTCCAGAGAAAGGGAATAAGAAAAAATTCACTCAAGAAAGGAAGCGGGTCTTTCAGAGAAAAAACAGCGTATTCTTTCTCTCCCCTGAAAGAAGCCAGGTATTCTCCTATTTTTATATGTCTTTTCAACAATTCTCCCATGCTTACTGGAAAATCTGTAATAATCCTCATCCACTTTATTCCCGGGCAGAATGAATTCACCTCCACCTCTTCTCCTGTCATGTCTCTGTAAAGTATCAAAGGAAAGTTAACTCCAGCCTTTATTCCGATTGTGTGCCAGCCCCATGTGCGTGGATTTACTTCGAGGAGTTTAAACTTTCTGTCACGGGAATCAAATTTAAACTCAATTTCTGCCAATCCATAAAAATTACTTTCAGCCAATAACCTCTCCCCTATTTTTTCCAGCTCAGGAATTTCAAAGGTTTCAACAAATGTGCTGGCATGACCAAAATCAACAGGGTGCTGTCGAGTTCTTCTGGCTGTTAATTTTGCTTTTATCTGTCCGTTTTTCACAAAAACAGCAAGAGAAAAAAGGTTGTCTGGTCGACCTGGAATAAGCTCCTGAATTAATATTTCATCAGGGGCGAGGATATCTGCTGCTTTTTTATAAAATTCATGTAATTCCCTTGAATTGTGAATCAGGATTGCCTTCTTTTTTTTTCTGGAGAAAAAAGCCCTGTTAAAGGCTGGTTTTACAATCAGAGGAAATTTTAACTCTGTTGCTCTTAATTCTTCACAGCTGCTGATCACCTTTGTTTCAGGAATATCAATGCCTGACTTTTGTGCAAGTTCTAAAGTAAGACGTTTATCTAAAAAATATCTAGCGATTTCCCAGCAAGGTGTTGGTACCCTGAAATATTTTTTAAGGTAATTCCTGGTTTGAGAAATCAGCCTCACACTTTCATCAGTGGTAGGAAAAACAACCCATCCTTCCAACCCTGCTTTGGCAATTTTTACCAGAAAGTCAAGAAAATCATCCTCTTCCCTGTAAGGAGGAGATTTAAAATAGTTTTCCTTGTATCTTGTAAACCGGGATATGGAAAATCCTTCGTCAATAAAACAAACAGGAATATTTTCAGAATATAAGCTTCTTGCTATGCCTAGCCCCTGAAAATCTCCCCCGATGATCAGTGCCCCTGTTTTTGTTTTATTTTCTTTAACCACTTTTGATTTCTCTCTCCAGGTAGGCAGGCATACCAACTACAACTGAATGAGGAGCTACATCCCTGGTGACCACAGAGCCTGCACCTACAACTGCTCCTTCTCCTATACAGACATTGGGCAGGATAATCACACCTGTGCCTATCCATGCATCCTTTTTTATTACTATCGGGCCTTTTTCTTCAGAAACCAGACCTCTGATTCGAGAAAAATTTGGCCTTGAGGAGACAACTAAAGTGACCCGCGGTGCTATGGATACTCTATCTTCAATAATAACTTCACATCTGTCTTTGAGCTCATCCACTATCATCAAATCTTCACCAATAAAAACATCCCGGCCTACTTTATAACCTGCCATTTTGAGAAAAAGGCATCTTAAGTCATAACCAGGAGAATATCTGGCAAGCAGCTTAAATACCTTTTTCCTTAACACTCTCATGGGAATAAAACTCTCTTCACATCTCAGGCTTGCCTGAGTATACACTCCATTTCCTGAGCAATGCTGTCTATGGAAAAGTTCTCTGCCACATACTTCCTGTTACATTCTCCAATGAGTCGTGCTTTCTCTCTGTCCAGTATGAGCCTTTCTATTTTTTCAACCAGCCCTTCAATGTCTCCTGGTTGAACAAAGTATCCGTTCACTCCGTCTCTAAGAATTTCCGGGTGAGCCCCTACTGGGGTTACAATAACAGGTAATCCTTCAGCCATGGCTTCCAGAACCGACATTGAGAAGCCTTCAGTATAAGAAGGGAGAACAAATACATCTGCTTCTTTAAAGATTCCTGCCTTCTTAGTATCGTCAATAACTCCCAGATAATGAGCATCATAATCATCGGCAATATTGACAAAATCCGAAATGAATTGTTCAACCTGAAAAGTATGAGCATAGGGAAAATCATCTATTATGTTTAAAAAATCTCTTTCTGATTTACTTCTTTTCCCTTTGAATCTCTTTTCGCCTGCAAATAATAGTCTTACTCTGTACTTCTGACGCAATCTTAAAAATGCCTGGATTAATTCATAAAATCCTTTTGAAATAGCTACATGTCCCATAAAAAAAATGGTGAAAACCTTATCCCCATTTTCTCTTTGAGTGAAAAAATTATTCAGCTTTACTCCATTATAGAGAACAACCATCCTCTCCTGCGGAAAAAGGTCTTTAAAGGTCTTCTTCAGTATTTCTGCCTGAACAATCAAACAATCAATGTTTTTAAAAGTTAACCTGATTAAAAACTGAAAAAGCTTGGAATTACCTCTATAAAAATTTTTGAAATTTCCTCCTCTGTAATGAGCAATGGTCTTTTTATTGCCCAATTTTGTGCTAAAAACTATGACTGCATCGCGAAAAAAACCTACATTACTGGCTGAAAGTAAAAAATAAACTTTATCAGGATTATCTCTTACCAACATACTTAAAAATTTGGTGTATACTCTGAAGAAATTTCTTATTCCACTGAAATCAAAGATGCCTTTCTTCCAATTCTCATTTTTTATGTTGCTCTTGATATGAATAAGCTGCACTGACTTGCCCTTAAAAGAATTTAAAAGCAGGGAAGTCGCGACTTCAGGACCAGCATATGGAGGTGGAATTGGTGCATAAAAGAGAACCTTTGGCTTTTTATTCTCTCTTCTTATCATCTTTCTTTTTTTATATATAGAAACTTACTTTTTTCATTCTGAAGGGGAATAATCGGAAATCAAGGGACACGTTACCGATTTCAAAAAATCGGTACATGTCCCTGATTTCCTACCTGTCTTTTTTCCTCATGATTCTGGCCGGATTTCCGGCAGCTATGGTGTGGGGAGGGACATCGCGGGTGACAACCGCACCAGCTCCTATAATCGCCCCTTCGCCGATTTTAACTCCCCCCAGAATTGTGGCGTTGCTTCCTATAGATACATTCCTTCCAACGTGAGTCTTGAGAAATCTCTTTTTCCAGTCTTCCTCTTTTTCAAGAGAACCGTCCTCGTTGGTTGAGCGGGGATAATTATCATTTATGAAAACAACGCTGTGACCTATAAAACAGTTGTCCTCGATGGTTACCCCCTCACAGATAAAAGTGTGAGAGGAAATCTTGCAGTTCTTCCCCACTCTGGCCTTCTTCTGAATCTCGACAAAAGCACCGATTTTTGTGTTGTCGCCTATTTCACACCCGTAGAGGTTCACGAATGAGAAAACCTTAACATTTTTTCCGAGCTTTACATCAGGAGCTATGCGGCAAAAATCTCCATAAACAACTGGTTTTTTTATCTCTGAGGGCTTACTGAATGGTACCTGGTTTATATCAATTATTCTCATTTTCTTTCTCTTATTTTGTTCATATTTAATTATTTTTAATAAATTTTATCATGTTTTTACAATTTTTTATTTGCTCGATGCGTGGGATTGCTTCGGCACTTCGTGCCTCGCAAAGACGTTTAGCAATATATGGGGATTGCTCCGTTGCTGCGCTCCTCGTAATTACATTTTAAAGGCGACGACCGTTCAGAATTACTTTGAGTCCACTCTTCTTCAGAGACTTATTAGCAGCCTCCAGGATTTTCACCACTCTCAGTCCCTGCTCACCGTCATTGAAAGGTTTTTTCCTTTCTCTGATGCATTCCTCGAAATACTTCATCTCAAGCCTTAGCGCCTCGGTATTGTCAATCTTGGGAATATAAACATCTCCTGAACGATAGCTAACAAGAAGCTGATAAATACCTTTATCAACACTGTTGTAACCGCCGTTCACCATTTCCACTCCCTTATCGTAAACCTTCACCTTTTCGTCCGCTGAAAGGTCATCCCAGACAAGCATCTTCCTGTCACCGCTGATGAGTGTTTTGCGAATTTTGACCGGTGTCAGCCAGTTGCAGTGGAAATGGGCGATAAAGGTATCATTGAGGAAGACAGTGATATAGGCCACATCCTCATAGCCATTCTGAAAATGGCGCACTCCAACTGAGGAAACAGCTTTGGGCTTTTCCTTTATCAGATAGTCCATGATAGATATGTCGTGGGGTGCGAGATCCCAGATAACATTCATATCGTGCTGGAAAAGTCCGAGGTTAACCCTGACCGAATCATAGAAAAACAGGTCACCAAGTTCTCCTGAATCTATGATTTCCTTCATCTTCCTCACCGCGCCTGTAAAGAGAAAAGTATGGTCAACCATGATAAGCCGGCCTTTTTTGTGGGAGATATCAATCAGCTCTTCTGCCTGAGACACAGTCGAGGTAAAGGGCTTTTCTATAAAGAGGTGCTTATCGCTATCAAGCGCTATCTTCCCCAGTTCATAGTGGGTGTGGACAGGAGTGACAACTGCCACAGCATCTATATCATCAGAGAGAATTAGTTGCCTGGCATCCTCATAGATTCTGGCTGAAGGATAGAGTGAGGCTGCTTCTTCCCTTCGGTCCTTTTTTATGTCGCAGATAGCTTTGAGTTCCAGTCCTTCAGTCAGGCTCACATTACGGGCAATATTGGGACCCCAGTAACCAAACCCGATTATTCCTACTTTAATCATTTTTCTTCTCCATCAGTTTATATGTCTTTGCGAGGCACGGAGTGCCGAAGCAATCCGTCGTTGCGAGCGACCGAAGGGAGCGCGGCAATCCCATGCACTGGCATGTCGAGGTCATTGCGAGGAACGAAGTGACGAAGCAATCCCATACATTGGCGGATATGATGGGATTGCTTCGCTCCGCTCGCAATGACGAGTTGCCACGCCCTTTTAGGGCTCGCAATGACGGATTGCCACGCTTCGCTCGCGATGACAGCATGCATTTTCAAGTTAATATGCTCCTTTCCCCAGAACAAGGTTGGGTATTGTCTGGAAGAATATCTTCAGGTCAAGCCAGAGGGAAAGGTTTTCCTCGTAGTAAATATCCATGATAACCATATCATCATAGCTCACGCTGCTGCGGCCAAAAGCCTGCCATAGTCCGCTGAGACCGGGAAGCACAGAGTACCTCTTCTTATGCCACTTCCTCTGTATCCTGTACTCATACTCAAGGGAAGGACGCGGTCCGATGAGGCTCATATCTCCTTTGAGGACATTGTAAAGCTGGGGCAGCTCATCCAGACTGAATTTCCTGAGAATTTTCCCCACCTTGGTCACCCGGGGGTCGTTTTTTATCTTAAAGTCACCTTTTCTTTTCTGATTCAAAATCATATCTTCCATGAAGCGCCTGTGAATCTGCTCGTCTGAATTCATTCTCATTGTCCTCAATTTGTACTGGATAAAAGGCCTGCCGTCCTTGCCGTAGGCTTTTCTCCTGTAAAAAACAGGGCCTTTTGAGGAAAGCTTGAGAGCAAGCGCCACAGGCGGAAGGAAAGGAAGCAGGAAGAGAAGAGCGGTAAAGCTCAACATAAAATCGACAAAGGGCTTGACAAGCTCGCGGTAAACCCTATTGGTAGAGCGGATCGAAGGAGCAGAAGAGTCCTCAAACTCCTCAACATTTACTTTATCTACAACGACATTAAACAGCTCTGAGGTTACATAGACCGGCACTCCAAACTTCTTACATCT
>JBHIDX010000082.1:0-6835 GCA_046760305.1 Candidatus Aminicenantales bacterium | reverse complement strand
TCCTTTCTTTCCCTTTCTTTCCTTTCTTTCTTCTTCCTCCTTTTTTTCTTCTTCCTTTTAATATTATGCTTGATTATCAAGGGAAAAAAGATGCGTAATGCAATTTTTGCTTGCTTGCTAAAGTGTTTTTTTATGTGGTAAAAGTTATTTTTACGGAGAGGTAGTAAAAATGAGGAAAATGTTAATATTAAAATCATTTTTGATTTTCTGTGCTTTTTTCCACCTCCTGATTCTGGTCGCAGCTGATGCGTATGTGGTGAGACCCGATAAGGCTGGGTCTTTGAGGTCGCTTCTTCCCCAGCTTCCTTCATGGAAACTGACAGAGAATCCTATGGAATATTTTCCTGGTTCTTTATTTGAATACATAAATGGAGCAGCAGAAATCTATCTCAGCTATGATTTTCAGAAGTTAATTGTGGGCCAGTACGGGAGAGTGAATTCTTCTGCTTCCCTTACACTTGAAATCTACGACATGGAAAACACCAAGAATGCTTTTGGCATTTACAGTGTGGAGAGGTTTCCTGAGAGTAAGTTCATCAATCTTGGCAATGGAGCTTATGTTGAAGAGGGGGTTTTGAATTTTATTGTTGGTCCCTATTATATAAAGATTCTTTGCTTCGACTGCGGTGAGAGATCCGAAGAAGTTCTGGTTGATTTTGCCAGCGGTATCCTGAAGAATGTCAAGGACAAGGGCGAGCTTCCTCCACTCTTGAAAGCTTTCCCTGCCAAGGGACTTGTGAGGAAGAGCGAAAAATACATCCTCCGCAATTTTCTTGGCCATGAGTTTTTTCATGATGGTTATCTCGCCCAGTATTCTATCGATGGCAAGAAATTCGAATGCTTTATCATCGAAGCAAATGACATCGAGGAAGCAAAAGAGATGGCTGGGAAGTATCTTGACTGGCAGTCAAAGGAAGGGAAAAAGGCTACAGCACTTGATTCTGGCTTCCATTTTAAGGACCGCTATTACAAGAATGTTTTTCTAGGGAGAAGGGGTAGATTTATTTTCGGAGTTCTGCGAATAGAAGATGGTGATGAAGATAGAGGAGAGTGGTATCTAAGAACACTTTCAGAAAGGTTAAAGTAAAGATTGCTGAGAAAATGTGCTCAGGGTCATTACCTTTCCAGAGCCTTTGAGTTTCCAGTCCTGAATTTATTGGACTCAAAGAAGCTATCTCTTGAGATTTCGCTTTCTTAGGGAGTAGTGATTACTTTTTTCTGGAGCGAAAGTTCATCTATTCTTTTAAATCGCCTCAAGAGGTCTTCAATGTACCTTCGACCTTCGAATTCACCCCGGGAGAAAAATTTTACTGACTGAATGACCCTCTCCAGACATTTTAATTTCTCTTCTCTTTTGTAAGCCTGAGTTTCTCCAGTGATTATGATTCTCTCTTCATACTTGCAATTATCCATGGCCTCACAGATTGCCTCACCGACTGGATTCTTGGGCCCTGTTTTTTCCCCTGGAAGGAAGAGCACCCTTTCTCTTTTTTCTACCCTTTCTCTTGCGTATTCAAGAGCAAGAAGGGCATCTTTATCCTTAAAAGCCGGGTTTTTTTCGGCCTGGAATTTGATAGGAGCCTCGATATGAACAGCAAGCCAGGCCATTCTTTCATCTTTAAGTATATCTTCTTCAGCAAACTCCTCTCTGGAGAAAGATTTCGCCTTTTTTTCGACGATTCTTCTTTCCTGATATGCTTTGTGTTTTACCAGGAACGAACAATGGGGAGGACAGTGAATCTCCTTTTGTCTGAGTATGCCGCAGCAGAGGTTGCAGAGCTCGATACCGAGGGCAGGACAGTTTCTTTTCCCCTTTCTTTTTTGGCAATGCCCGCATCTGGCCATGTTTATGAATAATTCAGGTTAATTATATTACTATGATTCAAATTGAAAGCCAAGCTTTAGTTTTGTATTGTATGGGCAGTGCCTAGCAGGTAAGGTGGAAGGCTCCAACTGTTTTTTTCTTCTTAAAATTCTGATTAAAGCTTTTGACAGCATTTTTGGTTTTTTCGACGATGAGAGTTATTCCGTTCTCCACAGCGTAGTGCCTCACTTCTTCATCTACTTTCATCATGCCTGCCGCTCCTGTTCCTACAACCAGAACTTCAGGCTTTTCCTCAAAAACTTCCTTTAGGTCTTCCATCGAAAGCTTGTGGCCGCTAACTCTCCACCAGGAGCTATTTATTCTATCAGGGAAGATAATCAGGTCTGAACTGTATTTTTTTCCCTTGACGATCATCTTTCCGAAAGAGTATGTTTCGATCATTTTTTCCTTTCACGGAGAAAAGTGTTGAGTGAAAAAGCCTTAATTCTTTTACCCATTATACTTTTCAAAGCTTTCTGGGCAGCCCTCTGTTCAGCATTTTTTTTCGAAGTTCCTTTTGCTCTCGCTAGCGAAGTGTTCTCCTGCAATACCTCTACCACAAAACTTTTATTATGGTCAGGACCCTTTTCAGTAATCAGTTTATACACAGGTGCAGGGAGGTTTTTTTTCTGGAAGTACTCCTGGAGGGCAGATTTATAGTTATCCACCAGAAATTTTTTTGCTCTTATTTTTTTAAAGAAGGATTTGATGAATTTTATAAGAAATTTCCGTGCTTCTTCTAGGCCGCCATCTAGATAGATTGAGGCTATAAGAGCTTCAAAAGCTCCAGCTAAAATGGTCTTCTTCTTCCTTCCCCCGCTTTTTTCCTCACCTTTTCCGAGAAGAATATGCTTATCAAGATTAATTTTTTTAGCAAAATCAGAAATTGTTCCCGTGCTTTCTGCTGATGACTTCAGTTTGGAAAGCTCTCCTTCGCTGAGGAAGGGAAAGGTTGTGCACAAGTAGTCGGCGATAATCAGGCCGAGCACCGAGTCTCCGAGAAACTCCATGACTTCGTTATCATGTGCCTCTTTTTCCTGGCTTTCATAAGCGAATGAACTGTGAGTTAGAGCGAGTATAAGCAGGTCTTTGTTTTTAAATTTATAACCGATTTTCTTTTCTATCTGGGAGACATTCACGCTCATTATTTTACCTGAATTATCCATAAATATCAGTATTTTTGCATGAACATATTGATAAATGCACGGAAATCAGGGACATGTACCAATTTTCAGAAATTGGTTACATGTCCCTTGATTACCAGGTGGTATATGAATAGTTCAGGTTAGAAAGGATAAACGACTCTTCCTCTGACAATGGTCATGGACGGTACTCCTTTCAGTTTCCATGAGTGGAAAGGATTGTTCCTGCCTTTTGACTTGAATTTTGAAACGTCAATCACAATTTCCCGAAAAAGGTTGAGCAGGGTAAGATCAGCATCAGCACCGACAGTGATTTTCCCTTTGTTTTTTAACTTCAGGATTCGAGCCGGGTTGGTTGAGGCCATTTCTATTAATCTCTGGATGGAGATAATGTTTGTGTTGACCAGTCTGTCCAGGAGTAGAGAAACAGCTGTTTCAAGTCCGTTAATACCGCTGGGCGCACGGTTGAATTCCACATCTTTATCATCTGGAGTGTGAGGAGCATGGTCTGTGGCAATAACATCTATTATTCCCTCCCTCACCGCTGCCAGCAGAGCCTTAACATCATCCCTGCTTCTTAGAGGAGGATTTACCTTCAGGTTTGTGTCGTAGCTCTGGAGGGAAGAATCGTCGAGAATGAGATGATGAGGGGTGACTTCAGCGGTTACTGCCAGTTTCTTTTTTTTCGCTTCCCTTAGAAAGCGGAGAGCACCTCTGGTGCTTACGTGGGCAAGGTGAAGACGGGCTTCAGCTTTTTCAGCAAGAATAATGTTCCTGGATACCATTGTTTCTTCTGATGAGGAGGGAATTCCCTTGAGACCAAAGAGGTAGGAGTAGTAGCCCTCATTCATAACTCCATCTTCGCTCAGGTTTAAGTCTTCACAATGGTCGATGATAAGAGTATCAAGAAGCTTTGAGTACTCAAGAGCGCGCCGCATGAGGTTGCTGTTGTGGACCGGGCAGCCATCGTCTGAGAAAGCAATCGCACCTGCGTCGACAAGGTCAGCCATATCAGTAAGTTCCTCGCCTCTCTGGCCGAGGCTTACAGCGGCCACGGGGAAAATGTTAACCACCGATGATTTTTTTGCCTCGGAGAGAATATACTCTGTCACTCCGCGGTTATCGTTTACCGGACTGGTGTTGGGCATGCAGCAGATTGAGGTGAATCCTCCCTTTGCCGCTGCCATAGAACCGGTTTTTATTGTTTCTTTATCTTCCTGGCCAGGTTCTCTTAGATGAGTATGCATGTCGATAAACCCAGGGGCAATGATCAACCTGGTGGCGTCTATAGTCTTCACCTTGCTCATCTCTATTTTGGGCTTTATGTCAGCAATCTTTCCTTTTTCTATGAGAATGTCGAGAGTTTCATCAATACCTGATGAAGGGTCGATAACTCTTCCGTTTTTAATCAGTAGTTTCACGCTCTTTTCCTCCCAAAAGAAGGTAGAGGACTGCCATTCTGACTGCCACTCCATTCTCTACCTGTTTGAGTATAACGGATTTTGCCGACTCTGCCAGGTCCGCGGAAATTTCAACTCCCCGATTAATAGGTCCTGGATGCATGATTATTGCATTTCTCTTTGCCCGCCTGAAGCGTTTTTTCGTCAGGCTGAAGAGGTTTCTGTATTCCCTGAGTGAAGGAAAGTAATTTTTGTTCTGTCTTTCAAGCTGGATTCTGAGCATCATAACCACATCCGCTCCTTCGAGAGCTCTATCCATGTTATAGTCAATCTCTGCTCCGTAAGATTTGAATTCACGGGGAAGAAGGGGAGGTGGGCCTACCAATACCAGCTCAGCACCGAGTTTTTTCAAAAGAAGGATGTTAGAACGTGCCACCCTGCTGTGAAGGATATCACCCACAATAACCACCTTCAGTCCTTCGATTTTTTTCTTCTTCTGCCTGATGGTGAAGGCATCGAGGAGGGCTTGAGTGGGATGCTCATGTGCTCCATCTCCAGCGTTGATGATGTGACTTTTGCAAAAGGTTGAGATATAGTGAGGTACTCCGGCACATGAGTGGCGGACGACGATCGCATCGGGATTCATGGCCTCGAGATTCAAGACAGTATCTTTAAGGCTCTCTCCCTTGACCACACTGCTTGATTGCTTGCTAAAATTAACCGTATCAGCACTCAGTCTTTTGGCTGCCAGGTCGAACGAACTCAGGGTGCGCGTGCTTGGCTCAAAAAAGAGATTAATAATTGTCTTTCCCCTTAGAGTGGGAACTTTTTTTACCTCTCTGGTTGATATTTCAAGGAAGGACTCAGCAGTGTCGAGGATGGTGTTTATCTCAAAGGGAGATAAATGTTGTATTCCCAGGAGATGCTTTTGCCTGAAGACCAATTATTTCCTCCTACTTCAATCCTGAAGGCTCGGCAATTAACACTTCGTCAGAGCTGTCAATTTCTTTAAGCCTGACCTGGACAATTTCTCTCTTTGAAGTAGGGAGAATTTTTCCCACATAATCAGCTCGAATCGGAAGTTCACGATGACCACGGTCGATGAGGACAAGAAGCTGGATTGTTCGGGGACGTCCAAGGTCGATGAGGCTGTCCATGGCAGCTCTTATCGTTCTGCCTGTAAAGAGAACATCATCGACGAGGAGAACATCCTTATTTGCAATCGGAAAATTGATTTCAGTTTTTTTTACCATGTGCTGGGCTTCGAGCTCAGAGAAATCATCCCGGTAGAGTGTGATATCTAGGACTCCCACTGGAATTTCTTTTCTTTCAATCTCTTTTATTAATTTCGATATTCTCTTACCGATGTAGATGCCTCTTGTCCTTATGCCAACAATAACCAGGTTTTTCAGGTTGCGGTTGCGTTCGATTATTTCGGTTGTCATGCGGTGAAGCGCTCTTTTAATTTTTCTTGAATCCATTACTTTTGCTTTTATTTTTTCCGCCATAAATCACTCCTGGCCTTGATACTCTGGTGATGTGTGCCTTCGAGGAGAAGGTTCCATTATTGTCTTTACATAAATGCTACATCTGTCCGCAAATGTCAAGAAATTGTGGCAAGCATCTTTGAGGCCGTGATAATTGCAATTCGGGAAAGAGCACTGCTGGAGGAGCGGGTGGGTTTCCGTCCTCAGCGCCGCTGCAATTTGAAGTAGGATTTAGTCATTTTAAGGTCTTTTCTGAGCTGGGTGGCAAGCTGGTCTACAGAGGTAAATTTTCTTTCCTCCCTCATCTTTTTTATGAAACTTAGAGAAATTTTTTTGCCGTAGATATCATTTTTTAGGTTTAATAAGTACGATTCAACGTGGAGTTCCTCAGGGCCAAAAGTCGGCCGGTGGCCGACATTGGTCATCGAGAGATATTTTTTATTGTCTATGATTGCCTCAGAGATAAAAACACCGGGAGGAACTATTTCATTCTCAGACTTGATGTTTGCGGTGGGAAAACCGAGAGCTTTTCCCCTTGACATCCCCTTTACTACTTTCCCCCTTATTTCATAATTTCTCCCTAGAAACTGGTTTGCCTCTTCTATGCTCCCGGCTTCTAACATGCTCCTGATAAGGCTCGAGCTTACCCGCCGTCCGTTTTTCTCCACCGACGATATCTCGTGCACACGGAAGCCAAATCTTTTGCCAAATCTGATAAGCTGTGATATGTCTCCTTCCCGATCTTTCCCGAAGCGGAAGTTTTCTCCGACGACAGCTGATTCTACTTTGAGTGTTTCTTTCAGGATTTTCTGAACGAACTCAAGACTGGAGAGAGTGGCAAAGTTCTGATTAAAAGGAACAATTACAGCGTATTTAATTCCTAAGCTTTCGATTGATTCAAGCCTCTGATCGAGCGTCTGGATAAGTTTGAGTGTTCCGTCC
>JBHIDX010000081.1:0-7038 GCA_046760305.1 Candidatus Aminicenantales bacterium | reverse complement strand
GCTTTTACAGGTGAATATGATGGCAACCGCGAGGTTTACCTCATGCCAGCCGAGGGTGGAACCCCGCGCCGAATCACCTTCACCCCTGTACTCAGTCGAGATGATGTCTCGGACAGAATGGGTCCGAACAACATCGTTATCGGCTGGAAGCATGATAAGCGACATGTTGTTTTCCGCTCCAGGATGCAGGAGTGGAACAGCTTCAACGGACAGCTCTACCTTGCTCCTGTGAACGGAGATATCCCAACCCAGCTTCCTCTGCCGCGTGGAGGATTTTGTTCTTTTTCGCCTGACGATAAAAAACTGGCCTACAACCGCGTCTTCCGCGAATTCAGAACCTGGAAGCGCTACCGGGGCGGAATGGCCGATGATATCTGGATTTATGATTTTGAGACAAAGAAAATAGAAAACATAACCAACAACAAGGCCCAGGATATAATCCCCATGTGGAGTGGAGATAAAATTTATTTTCTCTCTGACAGGGATGAGAACAAAAGGATGAACCTCTATGTATACGACACAGTAGAAAAAACAACCAGGAAGCTCACCAATTTTACTGATTTTGATATTAAATTCCCTTCGCTCGGACCAGAAGCCATCGTTTTTGAGAACGGTGGTTACATCTACCGCTTTGACCTGGCGACGGAGAAAGCGGAGAAAGTACCGATTGTTATCGCGGATGACATGGTTTCAGCCCGGGAAAAGATTGTCGATGTGAGCAAAAATATCACCAACTACGAGATTGCACCTGACGGGAAACGCGCCCTTTTCGGCGCCAGGGGAGATGTTTTCACTGTCCCGGCTAAGTACGGAAATACCAGAAACCTGACCCAAACTCCGGGTGTTCATGAGAGAAACTCAAAGTGGTCGCCTGACGGGAGGTGGATAGCCTACATATCAGATGCCACGGGAACAGGAGAAATTTACATCGCACCCCAGGACGGCTCAGGAGAAGCCCATCAGATTACAAAAAACGGAGACACTTATAAATACCAGATATACTGGTCTCCGGACAGTAAAAAGCTCCTCTGGTCAGACAAGAAGCTGCGCCTCAATTATGTGGATGTTGAGACTAAAAAGGTGGTGGAGGTTGCCAGGGCAAAAATCTGGGAAATCCGCAATTACTGCTGGTCTCCTGATAGTAACTGGATAGCTTATGCCAGACCAGAAGCAGCTACTATGTCCAAGGTTTACCTCTATTCTCTCAACACAAAAGGAACGTTTGAAATCACGGATGGCTGGTATTCTTCCTATGACCCTTCTTTTAGTTCTGACGGAAAATATCTCTTTTTCGTCTCTGACCGGGATTTTAGCCCTGTTTACAGTCAGACAGAATGGAACCATGCTTACCTGGACATGGCAAAGGTATATCTCGTTACTCTCTCCAAAGAGGAAAAATCCCCCTTTGAGCCCAGGAGCGATGAGGTAAGTATCAGAGAGGAGAAGAAAGAAATCAAAGAAGGAGTAAAAGGCAGAGCCGAGAGAAAAAAAGAGGAAAAACTAAAAGCTCTGACAGGCAGAGTTGAGGTCAGAGTTGACCCTGAGGGAATAAAGAACCGCATCGTAAGCCTTCCCATAGAAGCTGCAAATTACTGGCATATAAATGCTGTTGGAGACAAGGTCTACTACATGAAGAGAAAAGCAATGGAGAGGCGGGCCAGGCTTAAGATGTATGATCTCAAGGAGCAGAAAGAAACTGACCTGGGACAGATTAACGGCTATGAGATATCGGCTGACATGAAGAAGATGCTTGTCTCCCAGGAGGGCAAGTATGCGATTATCGACCTTCCCCGCTCACCGATAAAAATAACAGAAAAGCTCAACCTCTCTGGTATGCAGGTTAAGCTTGACCGGAAAAAGGAATGGGACCAGATATTTGAAGAGTGCTGGAGGCAGATGAAGTACTTTTTCTACGACCCTAACATGCACGGGGTTGAATGGGAAGCGGTGAAGAAAAGGTATGAACCACTGGCACGAGCAGCTGGCCACCGTATTGACCTGACTTATGTCATTGGCGAGATGATAGGAGAGCTGAATGTAGGACACACTTACGTTGGAGGGGGAGACTATCCCAGACCGAAGCGGATAAAGATAGGAATGCTTGGTGCTCAGTTTGAGAGGGATAAGAAGAGCCGTTTTTACAGGGTCACCAGAATACTCAAAGGAGAAAACTGGAAGAAATCAAGGCGCTCTCCGCTGACTGAGATTGGCGTGGATGTCAGTGAAGGAGATTACATCATTGCCATTGATGGTCAGCTCACGAGTAGAATGAGGAATATGTATGAAGCTCTCATCAACAAAGCAGGAAAGCAGGTGAAACTGAGAGTAAACTCTGAACCTTCAGACAAGGGGAGTAGGGAAGTGGTCGTCATTCCTATCGATGATGAGCTTTCCCTCTATTATTACAACTGGGTAGAGAAAAACATCGAAAAGGTAAACAAAGCCACAAAGGGAAGAGTGGGCTATGTTCATATTCCTGATATGGGGACCACAGGCCTCAACGAGTTTGTGAGGCAGTTCTATCCCCAGCTCCGCAAGGAAGCTCTGATTATCGATGTCAGGGGAAACGGGGGAGGAAATGTTTCGCCGATGATAATCGAACGGCTGAGGAGGAAAATGGTTATGGCTGATATGGCCCGCAACACCATCCCTTCTCCTGATCCTGGAGCAGCGGTTCTCGGGCCTCTGGTGTGCCTCATCGATGAGTTTTCCGCCTCAGACGGCGATATTTTTCCTTACAGGTTCAGAGCACACAAACTGGGTAAATTAATCGGGAAGAGGACCTGGGGAGGAGTAGTAGGCATAAGAGGCTCTCTTCCTTTGCTCGACGGCGGCTATCTTTACAAGCCAGAGTTTGCTACTTTTCATGCTCAAGGGAAAAAGTGGATTATCGAAGGGCATGGAGTTGAACCTGATATTTATGTGGATAACGACCCGGCCAAGGAGTATGAAGGCATAGATGAGCAGCTTAATAAGGCGGTGGAGGTCATTCTTGAGGAGCTGAAGACGAAAGGGAAGAAGATTCCTGAGATTCCTCCTTTCCCCAAAAAACGCAAGTAAGGGGAAGAAATCTGTGAATTAGGCCGCGAAATTCATCTCGAAAAACTGAAGCAAAGGAGAGAAAAAAGAAGATGAGAGAGAAAACAAGAGTGAGCTGTCTGTATTGTGGAGCTACAAACCAGTATCCTCTTAACTCAGAGGGGAAAAGAGTTGTCTGCGGCAGGTGCAGAAATGAGCTTCCTCCGCCTGGAGAAGTTCTCGAACCACCGGTTGAAATAGTTTTAAACCTTATCAAAAAGGCAAAACTTCCCCTTCTTCTGGATTTTTACTCGCCAACCTGTGCTCCCTGCCACATGATGCATACAGTGCTCGAGAATCTGGCAAAGAGAAGAGCAGGAGAGCTGATGGCCCTGAAGCTCAACGTTGATTCTCACCCTCAGCTTGCTGCTCGTCTGGGAATAAAGGCAGTTCCAACTTTTGTGGTCGTTACCAACGGGAACGAAAGGGGAAGAACAACAGGTGCCATGTCAGAAACAGATTTCTCTCTCTGGGTAGCGAGCATTACCTAAAACAAAGGTTGACTTTTATTCGAATTTTTCAATCAGGTATAAAAAGATGAAGTTCTCAGAGAAGAAAGAATCTCCAGTAAGAGTCATAACAGAAATACTGTTGTTCATGACAATTGTTTTTTTAATCACAGCACCTGAAGTTTTCTCTTCTTCATCACCGCATGGAAACAGGGAAAATGAGGAGACGAAAAAAAAGAATAAAGGGAAAATTGTAATCCTTCCTGTAATCTTTTATTCTCCTGAAACAAAATTAGCATTTGGAACAGGAGGGTTATACACCTTTTATGCTTCAAAAGTAAGAAACGGACTCAAGCCCTCAAACATCCAGATGCTGGCCTACTACACTCTTAACAGGCAGTACTGGTTTGAGATAAAGCCAGATGTCTACCTTAAAAATAACAACTATCACTTTTACGGCACTCTGAACTACACAAAATTTCTGGATAAATTCTGGGGAATAGGAACTTTAACCAATAAGGAGGATGAAGAGAAGTATATTTCTCTTATTTCAAGGATAAAAATTTACATGCTCAGGAGATTGAACTCGCCGCTCAGCGTGGGTCTTGCTTTTGAGTACGAGCATCATAACATAGTTGAGGTGGAGGAAGGGGGTAAGCTTGACCCAGGCACTATTCCCGGCAGCGAAGGAGGAACGATTTCAGGCCTTGGTGCCCTTGTGCAGTGGGACAGCCGCGACCATATATTTTCCCCCAGTAAAGGCTCTTTCTTCCAGTTGTCTCTAAAGCTCTACAAGCCTTTTCTGGGAAGCAGTTTTGATTTTGCCCTCTTTAACCTTGATTTGAGACGTTACATGTCCCTTTTTTCATCTCATGTTCTGGCTTTGCAGGCGTACATAAATCTCCTCAGCGGCTCGCCACCGCTTCAGATGCTCTCCAGGCTCGGGGGCCAGTACCTCATGCGCGGCTATTACAACGGAAGATACAGGGATAAAAATATGTATATCTTCCAGGCTGAGTACCGTCTTCCTCTCTGGCGGAGGCTGGGTGTGGCCGGATTTCTGGCTGTGGGTGATGTGGGTGGAAAATTAAGCGATTTTTCCTTTAAGACAGTAAAGATAACCTTTGGCTTGGGAATCAGGTTCAGAATAAACCCGGAGGAGAAGATGAATCTAAGGCTTGATATCGGCTTTTCACCGGAATCCTCAGGAGTCTACTTTAACATCAACGAAGCCTTCTGATAAGTTGTGTTTTTCCCTAATGCAAAGCTGAAGGATTATGCAGGTCAGTAGGAAAAAGAGAGGTTGAGGGATAGGAAAGTATGGTTTTGGGGTTGGGTTTTGAACTGTTTTGAAAGAACGACGTAGGCAAAGCTAAAATTGATGCGGGAGACTTTCAGCCTGAGGCCGAAGATAAGGTCAGCCATAAAAGGAATTTTCTCAACTCTGTGGCTCTCAGTAAACGTGTTTCCATCGAGAAAAATGTTCCGCAGAACTGCCTTTCCCTCAAAAAGAATGAAAGCGTGTATGCCAATCGGCCCCCTGTTTTTTGTATAAAGTTGCCTGTCGTAAAGGGAAACCCCAGAATCGCCTCCTGGACTGAGAAGAGGGATGCCGAAATCTCGCGGCAGATACCAGCCAAGCCTGAGCTGAAATCCCGAACTGGCATAGGTGTATACATTTCCCAGCCCTGCCCCGAAATTGGGCAAAAGTTCAAAACCAAGGCCAGCAGGTGTCTCTATTCTTAGCAGTTTCCACTTACGTTCGTAAATGACGGCGAGAGCAGGTTCGTCCCTGAGCTGGTGGTGCCAACCCTGAGGGATTTTTGAGCCCACCCAGCTGTGGATTGTCCTCTGTATTTCTTCTGCCAGGGAAGAAGGTCCGACGATTCCCAGCATGATTTCAAGCGACTCCTGACAGGATTCATTCCAGCGGTGGGAACCGAATTCAAGGTAGAGGAAGCCGGCGTAGGGATAATCTTCTTCGAGGAGTTGAGATGTGTTGAGTTTCGAGGGAGTGAAGATGTTGTGTCCGAGAGAGAAAGAAAGAAGATGATGGAATCCAGGTCTATTGAAGAAAGGGATGAGGTTGAGAAATCTGTTGTTTTCTAGATTTTCTGTATTTAAGGGGGGTGAAATCCATGTCACTCTTATTCCGTTTGTGTAGTAGCGGTCAAGAAGGGAGAAGAGGAAAAAATCGTTGTCGAAATGGATGTTGATTGTTCCGCGGATTGATTTCTCAGTCTGAGAGGAATTGAGATACATACAGCTCAAAAGTGAGAGAGCGATAAATAAGGATAATTTTTTCTTCATTTTTTAAATAGAGTATCAATTCGTTCCTCTTTCCTCAAGAAAAAATAAGGGCTGATTTTTAGCACATTGCAACCTTGAGCGGAATTTTTCTCTATTTTCTATTTTCTTTAGATTTATCCTGAGGAATGTAGGTCTCCAGAGCCTTGAGATATTCTGAGAAAGCTTCTCTTCCTTTTCCTGTGATCGAGCAGGTGGTGAGAGGTTTTTTGCCTTTGAAAGTTTTTTTTATCGATATGTATCCGGCTTTTTCCAGTTTTGAAAGGTTTGCGCTCAGATTTCCGTCGGTCGTTCCCACTGCTTCTTTCAGATAATTGAAGCTTGCCTCTTTCACAGAAGAGAGGATTGAAAGAACAGCCAGCCTGATGCGGTTGTGAATCAGGGGATTGAGAGTGGCAAATTTTTCACGAGGCATTTTTCTCTTTTTCTTTTTGATACATTGAGCGAAGGAGAAGAGCCGGAAAAATGTATCCCATTAAAATGAGAGGAATGAAGAGAAGCGCCCGGTAATTTTCATGAATGAGAACCATTGCCAGAGACCCCGCCCACCAGATTAAGCCGCAGAATTTTAGAAGCTTCCACTCGAAAATTCCACCCATAGTAAATATTAAGATTCCTGCAACAAGAGAGATAAACACCGGAATTAGACCCCAGGAGTAGAGTTTCAAGCCAGGAAAAACAAAGCCGACCAGGATGAAGGATATGCCGCAGGCAATGCTGATATGAGCTGAAGCAATGTGAGCATATGTTTTTGAGTAGAGAGATAGATTCTGTCTACGGCTGTAGAAGAGAGTGAACACAATTCCGATGAGGACAAAAACAATCCAGTCCAGCCATATCCAGCTGTATTTTTCGAAGTAGACAAGAATATACATGGTGATGACTGCCAGAATTGCCACAATTCCCCAGACGAGCAGATACATCCAGGATCCCGCAGTAATTTTTTTTGTTTTTTCAATCATTTCTCTTATGATTCTGATTTCTTCTTTTGCTTCAAGTTCGTCCATTCTTTTTCTCCTTAAAATAATAAATTTAAAGTTCTTTAAATAATAAAGTATAAATTACTTTTTGTCAACTTTTTTTTAAAATATTTTTTTGATAGGCTTACTTAATACAGAAGAATTTTAGCACTAGAAATCTTTAGTCTTTGTTTTATTTAAGAGGTTTGTGGTACTTTTTTTCTCCCCATGGCGACCAGAGACCG
>JBHIDX010000080.1:0-7366 GCA_046760305.1 Candidatus Aminicenantales bacterium | reverse complement strand
AAATGGGGTCAGGTCTTACATTCAAACACCTGTGGAAAAGTTGATGAATCGCCATGGGCAAGACTTCCTATAATCTTTACATCCACCAGAAGATTTCCATAGGTGTTTCAAAACAGAACATGATTTCCACTGTTAGCAATCACCGGAAGATTTCCACAGGTGTTTGAATGTAAGACCTGACCCCTTCTGGATTTTGAAGGTGGCGAGGGTGGTGGCATAGATTTCGGAGAATGGAATCGGAGATGGTTTGCTATTTTTTATTGCATCAAGGAAAGCATGCACCATTTTTTTCTGGCCTTTGTCCTGACTCAGGAGTCTTTTTCGGAAAGGCCGGCCTCTGCCGTAAACCTCGAGCGCCTTGAAATCCCTGAGAATGGCAGTCACCCCTGCCCTATAAACCTCGATATACTCTTTGGGCACAGATTTTGAGCCGTTTGAGAAATAAGAAATTGTACCTATAGAACCGTTCTCAAAAGTAAGGTTTATGCTCAGTGTATCATGATGGTTATGAGGATCAGGCATGGTTACAGCGGAAACGGTTGCAGGAAGAGAGCCGTTGAGGAAGGTCAGGAAGTCAATGAAATGGCAGACTTCGCCAATTACCCTTCCGCCTCCGACCTCTATGTCATGAAGCCATGAGTCTGCTTCTATGGAGCCGGCGTTTATGCGGTAGAGCATGGCCATGGGCCCCTCCCCTACTCTCTCCTTGATGAGTTGGGCAAGCGGGGAGAACCTGCGGTTAAAGCCAACCATAAGCCTCAGAGATTCATCTTTTTCGCTTTTCTGCCGGATGAATTCAGCTATTTCCTCTAGCTCTTCATGTGTGAGGCAGAGAGGCTTTTCGACAAAAGTATTCTTGTCTGCCTTTAACGACCTCAGCACATATTCTGCATGTGTGTTGTGCTTGGTGGCAATAAAGACTGTGTTTATGTCCGCATTCTTGAAAATATCGTCCGCGTCAGAGGTGCAGAACTCGAAGCCGTATTTCTCGGCCACTGTTTTCGAGCTTGTGCCTGTTGCAGTCATCACAGCTTTAAGGGATACATCCTTATCCCGGACTATATTAGGCAGCAGGAAGCTCCGGGCATAGCTTCCTGCACCGATAAATCCAATGTTTATTTTCCGTGCATAATCAAGGGATTGCTTCGCTTCGCTCGCAATGACACTTTTGTTGTCTATAGTAACATTCTTTTTGTCCGCAGAAACGTTCCTACCGCCTGAAGTGATACTTTCGTTCTCTGTAATGACATTCGGATTGTCTGTAATGATACTCTTGTTGTCTATAGAGACATTCTTTTTTTCTGCAATGACATTTTTGTTGTCTATAGAAATGTTCTTATCTTCTGCAGTAACACTTTTATTCTCTGTGATGTCATTCTTATCCTTTGCTGCAGCGCTGTATTTGATAAGGATGCCGAGATGGGGCTCCTTCTTTTTCAGGATAAGGTCATAGGCTTCTGGTGCTCTCTCGAGCTCAAAAACATGGGTGGTGAGGTAGGAAATATCAACCCTTCCTGAGTGGACAAGCTCGTGGAAGGCTTTCATGTTCCTCTTCTCTGTCCAGCGCACATAACCTGGAGGATAATCAAGGCCTTTTTCCTCGTATCGAGGGTCGTATCTTCCAGGCCCATAGGAGCAGGACATACGGATTTCAAGCTCTTTCATGTAAAAAGGCCCCCGCTCAAAGCCAGTGCCGACCTGACCGACAATCACTACCCTTCCCTTCCGGCGCGAAATCTCAGCCGCAAGGTCAAGAGGGTCAGTGCTTGTGGTAGAGGCAGTAATGATTACTGCATCGACGCCGATTCCATCACTGAATTCCATGACTCTCTCCTTCAGAGCTGGATCATCTCGAGTGAGGGCGAGGTCTGCGCATTTCCTGGCGGCAATCTCAACCATTTCAGGGTCGATGTCTATACCTACAACTTTTATGCCGCCTGCTCTGAGGGTGAGGCAGGTGAGCTGGCCGATAAGCCCCAGGCCGATGACCGCACATGTCTCTCCAATCTGGAGCTCGCCCTGCCTTGTGCCCTGGAGGGCGATGGCGCCGATAGTGGTGTAGGCTGCTTTTGAAAGGTCTGCACCTGAATGAAGCTTGATGCACAGGTTTTTCGGTACAGCAACTATTTCAGCATGGTTTGCGTAGCCTCCACCGCCGCAGGCCACAGCATTGCCCGGTGAGAATTCGCTCACATCAGGAGCGACATCGATGACAATGCCTGCCGAGCTGTAGCCGAGGGGCGAGTAGGAATCAAGCTTTTTCATCACAGCCCGGTAAGTCTGGAGAGGACCCTGCTGCTTTAGGGCTTCGATGACCTGCTTGAGCTCCCGGGGGCGCTCTTTGGCTTTTCCGATAAGACTTTTCCGGGCGGCGCGGACAGTGCCTGCCTCTGTTCCTGTGCTGATAAGGGAGTAGTGATTTTCTACGAGAACCATGCCCGGCTGGAGCACTGGAGGCGGCACTTCAAGCACCTGCAGCCTTCCGTTTTTAAGTTTCTGAGCAAGCTGTTTCATCTTCCTCTCCGATTAAAAGGGGTCAGGTCTTACATTATAACACCTGTGGAAGTCTTGACAGGTTCGAGATGGGAAAGCCCTGATATGAATAGACACCAGGAGTTTTCCATGAGTGTTGCAATGGAAGAGATAACCCGGATTTTCCACAGATTTTTCCACAGGTGTTATAATGTAAGACCTGACCCCATCGGTTCCCATCGGTCGAGCCAGAGCTGCATGGTGAGAAGCTCGAAGAGGATGTGGGCATTATCTCTGAGCCCACGCCTGTCCTCATCGATGAGTGTCCTGACCCCTTCTGGATCGAAAAAACCCTGCTTCCGCAGCCTTCCGGGCTCAAGGTATTCATCAATCATGTCCATCAGTCCGTTTTCTTTTTTCACCCAGGAGCGAATGGGAGAGGAGAAAGGCATCTTCGGCCTGTTAATAATCCTTGCCGGAAGCACACCTTCCATAGCCTTCTTCAGAACATACTTTTCGGTAAAGCGCCTGAGCTTCCACTTAACAGGGAGAGAGAATGCATACTCGACAAGCTCGTGGTCGAGAAAAGGCACGCGGCACTCAAGCGAAGCAGCCATGGTCGCCTTGTCGCAGTAATTAAGGTTCAGCCCGGGGAGAAAGAGCATGGTATCCGCATAACACATCCGGTTCATGTAGCTCGAGTTAACGCTTTCAAAAAACTGCCTGTGAATTCTGTCGGTGAAATGGCGGAAGACATCCTCTGCGAGCAGCCTCCTGAGCCTGGCCGTATCGATAGACATACTAAGAGAAAAGTAAAGCCCAAAATTATCATCAGGCTTATCGAGGATAAATTTTTTAAGCCAGCGGGTATGTCTGATTCCTCTGCCGTTGAGGGCAACGGGCAGCTTGTTGACTGCACTCTCAACCATCTGCTGCAGCAGTTTAGGCGCCATTCTCTTGTATTTTTCTAGAAGAGTGCAGGCAAGAAACTTCCTGTATCCTCCGAATATCTCGTCGCTTCCCTGGCCCGAGAGAAGAATGGTCACTCCCCTCTCACGCGCAAGCTCTGCCATAAGATAGGTATTCACCGCTGCCGCATCTCCCACAGGCTCGTCGAGATGGTAAATGATTTTGGGGAGGAGTTCGGCTGTTTGCTGAGCTGTAATCTCTATCCTGTGGAGCCTGAAGCCGTGTCTCTCTGAAAGCATCCGGGCGTATCTGTAATCATCCATCATTGCCTCCACCTTCTGGTCCTCATCAGTGAAAGCAATGGTAAAGGCTTCGACAGGCTCTGAGGTGCTATCTGCCATGAGAACTGCGATGGCACTCGAATCAATCCCGCCGCTGAGAAAAGCTCCTACCCTGACGTCTGCAATCATCCTTCGCCTTACGGACGTTTTGAGGAGCTCAAGCACTTTTTCAGCGGCCTGGGTGAGGGATACATTCTCTTCTTTTACTTCAAGTTTCCAGTACTGCCTGATTTCCTGCTTTCCTTTCTCAAGGTCGAACTCCATATAAGTTCCGGGTGGAAGCCTGTGGATGGCAGTGAAAGGAGTCTTCGTGTAAGGCGTCCAGAGAAGAGAGACATAGGAGACAAAGGATTCCATATCCAGAGAGGCAGCCTTCCTCACCTCCCCTACCTGAAGAAGTGCTTTTATCTCTGAGGCGAAGGCAAGACGGGCGCCCTCATGCCAGTAATAGAGAGGCTTTATCCCAAGTCTATCCCTGGCAAGAATGAGCCT
Organism: Candidatus Aminicenantales bacterium; assembly: GCA_046760305.1. Classification (GTDB taxonomy): domain Bacteria; phylum Acidobacteriota; class Aminicenantia; order Aminicenantales; family Aminicenantaceae; genus JBHIDX01. Next base: position 3,152 of record JBHIDX010000080.1, on the reverse strand, counting down.
GTTGGTACGCCTGTCATGGATAGCAAAGGCGAACATGCCGTTGAATTTCTCAAGGCATTCAATCCCCCAGCGCTCGTAGGCCTTGAGGATGACCTCGGTGTCTGTGCGAGAGAAAAAATTATAGCCGTACGATTCAAGCTCCTTTCTTATCTCCCTGAAATTGTAGACCTCGCCGTTGTGAATTACGCACAGAGAGCCGTCTTCGGAAAACATGGGCTGATGTCCACGATGGGAAAGGTCGATAATGCTCAGCCTGTTGTGTCCGAAATAGAGAGGTGGGCTCTGACTCAGTTTTTCAAGGCCTGTATCATCCGGGCCGCGGTGAGCCTGGACTTCAACCATTCGAGCCGCTGTCTCAGGCGAATCAATCCCAACCAGTCCGCTGATTCCACACATTTTTACCCTTCGAGTTCCTCTTTTTCCCTCTCTTCAATTTCGAGCAAAGCGACAAACACAAAAAGTATGCCCTGGAAGTAGAAATTGAACATCGGGGTTGAGCCGATGGAGAGGACAAAGGTAGCAACAACAATCAGAATTCCGTAAAAAGCAAGCAGGTTATCCTTCTGCAGGCGAAACCTGTCCCAGAGAAATTTAAACAGGGCCGCATAGAATACAAAGGAGACAATAAGCCCGAAAATCCCACTGCTTAAAAGCAGGCTTATGAACTGCCCGTGAGGACCGATATCGACTCCGCTCCCGAACATTCTCTCCACAAAACTTCCCTTTTTATATCTCTCTATACTTCTCTTCCAGAGCCCTATCCGGCCGCTTCCGAGCGATTCTAGGGGAATATTCGGGTCTCCCCTTAAAAAATTTATCTCTTTCTCAAGCTTTAACTCATAGTTCTCCTTAACTGTGGGAGCAGCCAGGTAGAATCCAACAATAACCAGGGAAAGGGTGAGAATCAAAACGTACTTTCTGAGAAAAAAAGCACAAACAGCAAAAACAACAATCACACTCAGAACAACATTCCTGCTTATCGAAAATCCAAGGGTAACTATGCACAGGGCAAGCATTGCGAACCGTGAAAATGTCTTCGGCCTCTTCTCAAGAAAACCCAGCGCGGGCAGGAGGATGATGATGCCCAGAAGTGCCATGCGGGTGTACTGTCCTGGGTCGTGGTAAACACCTGACATGTGCCAGCCAGGGATGCTGTCTGCTGTGTTTCCGCTTATAAGCTGGAAAGCAACCATGAGATTTATGGTAAGCACGGCAAGGAGGATAAACTTTATTATCTTCTCTCTGTCTTCGCTGGTGAAGAGGTTAACAGCCAGGGTGTAGAGGGCGTAGCCGAAAAAGACCTTGATAAAAAGCTCGAGTGAGTTGAAAACTTCAGGCCTGCGGCTCAGAGCAAGCCTCAGGGTTGGAATGAGGTAGGAGAGAAGAAGGAGCAGGAAATAAGTGTTAAACCTTCCCCACTTCCAGTCCTTATCCTTCATTTTGAAATAGATGAAGATGAAAAGCAGAGGAAAGATGCCGTAGAAAATTTCAATGAGACTGAAATTATATACCCTGAAAGACCAGAGAGCATTGATAGCAGGCGCCAGGAGGATAAATCCCAGAATGAAGTTTTTGGGTCTGGTGAGAAGAATGACGAGAAGGATAGAGAGGGGGATGGCGACAATAGCGTAAATGAGAAATGTCTGCAATCCTGTCATTTCTTATTTTCCACAGATTTTTCCACAGGTGTTATAATGCAAGACCTGACCCCTTTGTGAGGAAGAGGCGGAATTTGCCGAGGAGGAAGACCAACGTCACTGAAGCGTAAATAATAAGGAACTGGTCGAGGGGCACCCTGAGCCGGCTGAATCCGTAGACAAGTGCATGAAGAGCAGAGTATCCGATAAAGAGCATGATGAAAATCGAATGAGTGCGCCAGATGCGCCTGGAAATCACTACTCCCGGAAAGGCAAGAAAAAGGAGGGGAAAATAGGAAACTGTATAAATCACCTGCCGGAGTATATCCTGGACAGGGTCGCTGGTGGTGGGCACCGGGTTATAGTTCCACGACCAGAACTTCCAGAGCTTGACAGGTATCATCCGCAGACTGAGCACCGGGTTTTTGAGGGCAAAATCAAGCGCTTCTCTGAGCAGCACTCTCCCCTCTTCAGCCTCTCTCTCGATTGAACTGCGGAACATGCCTGTTTCAACCTCTTTTAGAGCCGGCACCTTATCCTTTAAATTCCTTCTCATGCTGTCCACTGTAATGTCATTGCTCACCACATGGAGAGTGTCTCTGTTGTAGCCGAACCAGACCTCTATAGCACCGTGAGTTGAAATGAGGAATTGGTCTGAAAGGCTGTAATTCCTGTAAACCCAGGGAGCAAGAACTACCAGTGCTGCCAGGAGAGCGGCTGCAGCCGCCTTCAAAGCTTTCTTAGCCGGGAGATTTATGAACAGGTAGACCAGGGCAAAAGGAAAAATGGAAACTGCAGAAAACCTGGTGAGAAGTGCCAGACCCCAGCAGCCACCAGATATGAGAGCAATCCATAACTTTCGCTTTTTTACAGAGAGCACTGTTGTCCACACTGAAAGTGCAAGCAGGAAGCAGAAAAAGACTGTATCGCTTATGGACACAGACTGGAAAATGTAGAAAGGGTAGAAAAGAAAGAGGAAAAAGACTGAAAAGCCAATCTTCCAGCTTCTGAAAATTATGAGTGCGAGCGAGAAAAGAATGAGGGCATTTAAAGCCGCCACCACCGACTGGAGAAGGGCCACGCCGAACCATGCCCGGCCGAACAAGCGGTATGAAAGGGCAACGAGCAGAGGATAGAGAGGCTCATTGACTGCTGTCGGCTGTCCGGGCTCGAGGCTGAAGCCATTTCCCCTGACAAGGTTTGAGGCGATAGGGTCAATGTAGCTTATCCTGTTTCCTCGCTCAAAAAAACTTCCCCTCCAGCCGTAAGCAAGCCCCAGCCTGAGGAAAAGCGAAAAAAGTATGATGAGGCTGAGGTAAACCTTGCAGCGGGTAGTAACTTTATATGTATTCATTCTCTGCAGCTAATATGAACGCAATAATTAATGTGCCATCGCGAGGAGCGGAGCGACGTGGCGATCCTCCGTTGCGAGCCCTGATAGGGCGAAGCAATCCCATGCATTGGCGGATAGAGGTCATTGCGAGGAACGAAGTGACGAAGCAATCCTATGCATTG
>JBHIDX010000079.1:0-7594 GCA_046760305.1 Candidatus Aminicenantales bacterium | reverse complement strand
AAAGGGGCGACAGGAGGAAAACTGTTGACTATATCCTCGATGTCTTTACCTATGGGGTGTTAGAAAATGAAATATGGGCAGGAAATAGATATGCAGTGGAAGCAGTCTTCCGGCTTCTCAACTTTTCAGACGCAGGATTTTCAAAAGACCTTCGTACAACATTAGCCACTCTCATACGGATAAATCCCAGGTTATTTTTAGAAGTCCTTTATGAATACAGGAATAGCAGGTCCGTCAAAGCCGCAGGACCCCCCGTATTAATCCTTCCCGTAGCCTACGTAGATCGGTTTAAGGCGCAGGTATATGAGTATAGAATGAGAATCAAGGCATTAGAGAGCGTAGACGAGCCAAAATATAGGGAAATCAGAAAAGCATGTGTTGATCTACTGCTTAAAGCTATTAGCGAATATTAAAAATACATACCGTCATTGCGAACGTAGGTGAAGCAATCTCATGCACTGGCGGGTATGATGAGATTGCTACGCTTCGCTCGCAAAGACAAGGTAAACATCATTTTCATTCGCGCAGGTGATGCTTTAATCATGAATAGAAGAAAATGCATATAGTCGCTCGTAATGACAATATGCACAAGTTATGTATAATAAGGTAAAAAATGACTGAAATTATAAATAAGGAGGAATTATGGCTTGGGAAATATCTGGAAGGATTATAAGCAAGGTTGGAGTCATAGGGTCAGGAAACATCGGGCCTGATATAGCCCTCTATTTCAGCAAGGTGCTCCATAAACGTGGTGTTCCTGTGGTTGTGGTTGATATTGCCGAGAAAGCATTAAAACTGGGCAAAGCCCGGACAAAGGGAAAAATCGGAAAAGGGGTTAAGACCGGGGCCTTCAAGCCTCAAGAAGCTGAGTCCATGAAAGCCAATATCACCTGGACCACAGACTACTCATCCCTTAAGGGCGCAGACCTGGTAGTTGAAGCGGCGACAGAGGATGCATCAATCAAGAGAAAAATCTTTTCTGAGCTGGAGAAGGTATGCCCGGAAGGAGCCATCCTTGCCTCCAACTCCTCTCATATGGAACCCGAGCATATCTTCAGCGAGGCTAAGCATAAGGAAAGGTGTCTTGTCATTCACTACTTTTTTCCTGCTGAAAGAAACATCGTTGTTGAAATCGTCCCCGGTAAAGACACTTCACCTCAAGTCACTGACTTTGTGATGAACTTCTACGAACAGATGGGTAAAGCACCGATCAGGGTCAAAAGCCGCTATGGATATGCCATAGACCCCATTTTCGAAGGAATATTTCTGGCAGCAGCACTCATTGTGGAGAAAGGCCTGGCCACAGTAAAAGAAGTGGATGCCATCACCCAGAAAGCTCTCAAGCTCGGAGTCGGACCTTTTACCGCCATGAATCTCACAGGCGGAAATCCGATAACCTTTCAGGGACTGGAGAAGATGCACGAGAAAATCAACCCCTGGTACCGATGCCCTGACATCCTCCGCAAGCAGATGGAATTAGGAATGCCATGGGACGGCGCTATGCCCGGCGAGGAAGTAAAGTATAACGAAAAAAAATACAGGACTGTCTCCAGTCTGATGCTGGGTGCCTATTTTGGACTTGTCTCTGAAATTCTAGAGTCCGGCATATCAAACATCGCAGACCTCGAAATGGCTGTCGAGAATGCCCTGGTAATCACCCCTCCCTTTCAGACAATGAACAATATGGGAGTTGATAAAGCACTCGAGCTGGTCAAAGGCTGCGCCAGAGAGTGGCCTGAGTTCAGAGTGCCGGAAGTGCTTATCTCTCAGGCAGCCTCAGGCAGACCCTGGGAAATTCCTCTTGTGCTCAGGGAAAACAGGGATGGAATTGCCCTGCTTACGGTGAGAAGACCGAAAACGCTTAATGCCCTCAACCCCCAGGTTATGTTTCAGCTCAAAAAAATCTTTGAAGAGATAAAAGAAGAGGCAGAGATTAAGGGTGCGGTTATCACCGGCTTCGGAACAAAGGCATTTGTTTCAGGAGCTGATATAAACGAGCTTGCCAGGCTGAAGACTCCAGAGCAGGGTGAGGCCCTGGCTTTAAAAGGTCAGAAGATAATAAATCTAATCGAAAACCTGGGTAAACCTGTGGTCTGCGCCATGAACGGCCTAGCTTTCGGAGGCGGCAATGAGCTGGCCATGGCCTGCACAGCTAGAATCGCAAAAAAGGGGCTTCCGATGCTGGCTGCTCAGCCTGAGCCGAAGCTGGGCATCATTCCCGGCTACGGCGGCACCCAGAGACTTCCCCGTCTTGTCGGCCTCACTAACGCCTGGCCGCTGCTGCGGACCGGAAAGCCAATTTCTTCAGCCGAAGCACTCCAGATGGGACTCATTCACCAGGAGGTCGAAGGCGATATCAGGGAGGCAGGAATCTCTTTTGTCAAAAAAATAATCTCAGGAGAAGTGAAAATCAGCCCCATCAAGAAAGAGCCGCTGGATATTCCTGATTCCCTGCCCGAGGTTGATATCGGGCACCTCTCGCGAAAGATCGACGGTATTCTCCAGAAGGCAGTTCTTGGAGGCGCCAGAATGACGCTCGAAGAAGGATTAAAGCATGAAGCCAGATGTTTCGGAGAATGCCTGAGGACAAAAGATATGAGGATTGGGATGGAAAACTTTATCCAGCACGGGGCGAAAAAAAAGGCAGAATTCAGCCATTCTTGAGGCTGAACAAAGCTATGGAAAAGAGGAGGAAGAGATGAAATTCGAAAAAGCATACATTCCTTTTGATGCATACTGGAGCACACCCTTCTGCCGCTGGCAGGGTAGTTTTTCCCATCTCCATTCAATGATTTTTGCGGCTGAAATCTGCAGACGAGCTCTTCCGGCAAGAAAGATTTCTCCCGGAATATTCGATATGCTTGTCCTCGGTATGACCATTCCCCAGAAGCACTGCTTTTACGGTGTACCATGGATGGCGGCCATGATAGGGGCAAAAGGAATCACCGGCCCTTCAATCAACCAGGCATGTGCTACCTCGGCCAGGTGCGTGAACACCGCTGCCCAGGAAATCGAGCTCGGCAGTAGTGAAGCGGTTCTTGTCATAACATGTGACCGGACGAGCAACGGACCTCATATTTACTATCCAAATCCACTCGGCACAGGAGGTACGGGTGACAAAGAAGACTGGGTCTGGGACAATTTCGGCTATGACCCCTATGCTAAAAATGCGATGATTGAGACCGCCGAGAATGTGGCCCAGGAGGCAGGCATCAGCCGCGAAGAGCAGGACGAGGTTGCTCTTCTCCGCTACCATCAGTATCAGGAAGCTCTTGAAGACAACAGCGCCTTCCTCAACCGCTTTCTTGTCGTTCCCCTGGATGTCAAAGACTCAACAGGAAGGAAAGTGACAGCCACTGTCTCCGGCGATGAAGGAGTCTTTCCCACATCCTACGAAGCTCTTGTCAGGTTAAGACCCGTTCTCCCGGGCGGAACCGTGACTTTTGGCACTCAGACTTTCCCTGCTGACGGAAACGCAGGCCTGGTAATTACAACCAGAGAAAAAGCAAGGGAAATGAGCCTTGACCCCAATATCGAAATAAATCTTGTCTCATATGCTGAAGCCAGGGCAAAGAGAGGATACATGGCAGAGGCTATTGTGCCTGCAGGCAGGAAAGCACTCTTTGAGGCAGGAATCGAAATCAAAGATGTTAAAGCGATCAAAACCCACAACCCCTTTGCGGTAAACGACATCTACTTCAGCCGGGAGATGGGTATCAAACTTGAAGATATGAACAACTTCGGCTGCTCTCTTGTGTGGGGCCATCCTCAGGGACCGACCGGAGCTCGGCTGATTATCGAGTTGATTGAAGAACTGGCCATAAAAGGAGGAGGATACGGTCTTTTCGACGGCTGTGCTGCTGGAGACACAGCAGCAGCAGTTGTGATAAAGGTGGAAGTAAAGTAGAGGCGAAAAATCTCTTACCGAGAGCGGTTTTCCTTTTTTGCTTTCAGGGCAGCCAGAATTTTTTCAGGAGTGATGGGCAGGGTGCGGATGCGCACCCCGATCGCATCGTAGATGGCGTTGGCGATGGCAGGAGCGGTGGGAACCAGACCTGGTTCAGCCACTCCTTTTGCCCCAAAGGGGCCGAAGCTGTCATCTGTCTCGATGAACTCGACATCAATCGGAAAATCAATTTCCCTTATGGTCGGAATTTTATAGTCTCTGAAATCAGGGTTCTGAATTTTACCCTCAATATACTTGAGCTCTTCATAAAGAGCATAACCCACTCCCTGGGCAATTGCACCGTAAACCTGTCCCAGGATGGCTTTCGGCTCCAGGACTTTACCCACATCATGAGCAGCAGCCATACGGAGTATCTTCACCTCTCCTGTCTCTTTATCTACTTCAACCTCAGCTCCCTGTGTGCCAAAGGCGTAGGTTGCAGAGATATTTCCGTATCCTTTCTGGAAGTCAGGGAGCTCATTCGGCGGGTCATAGAAGGCTTCCACCGTCAGCATTCGGCCCTGAGGCCGAAAGTGGGCTGCTCTGAGGAGCCTTCCCAGCTCGAGACGAAGCCATGGCTCCTGAGGTCCATCCTTGATAAAAATATAGCCGTCCTGGAGTTCAAACCTATCTTTCTTTGCTGCTTTTGAATAGTCAAATTCTGGTGGAGTGTAGGCCGGGTTTTTCTCCATGAATTTCCTGAGGTTCCTCTCCACCTCCTGCGGAAAAATCTCTTCGGCAAGATCAAATATCTGGCGCCTGAGCTTCTCAGCAGCCATTATAGCTGCATTACCGGCCATAAATGCCCCCCTGCTGGCATGAGTTCCCACATCCCAGGGACAGGTGGCAGTGTCAGTCTGGTTGACGAATACTTTCTCGGGTCTAACACCCACTGCCTCAGCCACTTCAAGAGTAAGGACAGAATGAAGTCCCTGCCCCATCTCCACTCCTCCATGGTAAACATTGATGTTTCCGAAATCATCGAGTTTGAGGATAATGCCGCTGGCATCTGAGCGGTAAATGCGGGCTCCTCCCCCAACGTGAATCAGAGATGCCATTCCCACACCTCGACTTCTGCCTTTCCCCCTTTTTTTCTTCCAATCCAGGTTCCTGGACACGCTCTCAAGACAGCTCTTCAATCCACAGGTGCTGATTTTTAGTCCCATGGGTGTTGTCTCGCCTGGAAGATTGCAGTTGATAAGGCGAAATTCAAAAGGGTCGATCCCGGCTTCCTCTGCCAGCTCATCCATCGAGCTTTCGAGAGCCCAGGTGTTCTCAGGATTGCCGTAGCCGCGCATTGCCTGGCAGTAGGTGTTGTTGGTGTAGACGAGCAGCGCATCGAAGGAAACGTTCTGGATGCGGTAGAGGGAGGTGGCAGGCATCATCATCACCGAAGGATAGGTTGCACCCCAGGAAGTGTAGGCGCCGTTATCCTGGATAACATCGACCTTCCTGAAAGTGAGCCTGCCGTTCTCGTCGCATCCCTGAGCGATTTTAGTAACCGAGCACTGCCTGGGAGAAAGATAGGCAAATTCTTCTTCTCTGGTGTAAACAATCTTTACCGGCTGGCCTGTTTTGAAAGCAAGCAGGATGGCGATATACTCGTAAGCATGGGTGTCAAGACCTGTACCAAAGCCTCCACCCAGAGCAGGAACGATGACTCTCGTGTTTTTGCCCTTGAGCCCCATGGCTTCCAGGGCGCGGTTAAAGTCCCGCTGGGCAAGATAGGGAATCTGCGTCTTGGCCCAGATGGTGAGATTCTGATTCATGTCAAATTCAGCCATACATCCTGCTGTTCCCATGCAGCACTGCTGAACCCTCGGAGTTGAATATTGATACTCAACTACATACTTCGAGGCTCGCCTTCCCTGCTTAATGTCCCCTGAAGCGTGGTGAAACTTCAGGGGTACGAGGTTATCTTTCTTTGGCCTCCCGGCTGAATCTATCTCATGAATAAGAGGAGCTCCCTCTTTCATTGCTTCCTCGGGTGAAAAAACAGCGGGCAGAACTTCGTACTCAACTTCTATGAGTTCAACAGCCTCACGGGCAATCTCAGGATCGATAGCAGCCACAGCAGCAATCTCGTCGCGGTAGTGCCTGACTTTGTCCTTTTTGAGGACGAAATTATCCTTGAGGAAACCGAACCTGATTTCAGGAGTGTTGAAGGCTGTTATCACTGCCCTTACCCCAGGAAGCCGTTCAGCTTTTGAGGTATCGATGTGTTTTATCTTCGCATGGGCATGGTCGCTGAATTTAATTTTCCCGTAGAGCATGCCGGGTCGAATTATGTCATGGATGTAGAGTGTCCTGCCTGCAGCTTTGTCTGGACTGTCAGGCCTTGAGACCTGCTTTCCTATGTGCCGCAGCTTTTTCATTTTTCCTCTTTCATTCTCCTTGCTGCCATTTTTACTGCTTCCACAATCTGGACATAGCCTGTACAGCGGCAGAGGTTTCCCTGAAGGGCATCCCGTATCTCCTCCTCGCTCGGGTTAGGGTTTCTATCAAGAAGTGCTTTAGCTGAGATAATCATTCCTGGAGTGCAAAACCCGCACTGGATTGCTCCTTTTTCGACAAAAGCTTTCTGAATATCAGAGAGCTGGTGAGTGTCGCTCATAAGCCCTTCGACGGTGAGCACACTCCTTCCTTCAACCTCGAAGGCGGGAAAAAGACAGGAATTCACCGCTCTTCCGTCCACGATAACCGTACAGGCTCCACATTCGCCAGCTCCGCATCCTTCTTTTGTTCCTGTCAGACCCAAGCCATTTCTCAGCACATCGATTAATCGCTCATCAGAGCAGAGCGTGAGCTCAACCTTCGTGCCGTTGAGGACGAATGATATCTCTTTTTTCACCTTTTACTCCGGGCAAGAAGGTGTTTTAAACCTCGCTCGATCAGCACACCAAATATCTGGCGGCGGTAGTCGGCAGAAGCACGAACATCGGTTATGGGAGAAATGCTCTCCTCAGCAGTGCGCCGGGCTTCGAGGATCAGGTTTTCATCGACCACAGCACCTTCGAGAAGTTCCTCCACCTTCCTGAGGCGGAGCGGAACCGGGGCCACTGAACCGGCAGCAATGCGTGCTTTTTTGCACACCTCTCCTTCAACGATCAGAAGCAAAGCTGCACTGGCCAGAGCAAGGTCCATGTGTACTCTCCCTTTCTTTAGGAATATGGTTTTTACCCTCCCAGGAGGCGGACTGAGAATGATTTCGGTAAGTATCTCGTCTCCGGCGAGAAGGCTCTGGCCGGGTTCTCTGAAAAATTCAGTTAAGGAAATTTTTCTTTCTCCTTCTGCTCTTCTAAGCACGACTTCAGCTTCATAGACAAGCAGGGGCAGGGCCATGTCCGCAGCCGGAGAGCAGTTACAGATGTTGCCGCCGATAGTGGCCGCATTACGAATCTGGATGCTTCCCAGCCTCAGGGCAGCTTCAGCAAGGAGGGGATAAGCTTTCCCCAGAGCTCCATGCTCGATTATGTCAGTGATGGTCGCGCAGGCACCGATTCTAGCACCGCTCTTCACCTCTATCGAGGAAAGCCCTGGCAGAGAACGAAGCGAAATCAGTGCCGGGCATTTAACTTCCTGCCGTCTAATATGGACCATCAAATCAGTCCCTCCAGCGATAAACCTGGCTCCGGGAATTTTCTCCTT
>JBHIDX010000078.1:0-7970 GCA_046760305.1 Candidatus Aminicenantales bacterium | reverse complement strand
AAACTAGAAATTAAAAAACGGAAATTAAAACTAAAAATTAAAATAGAATAGAAATTAGAAATTATATAGAAATTAGAGGCAGAAATTAGTGAAATTAGATAGGTCGCGCGCTTCGGCTACGACTTCTTTACGTTTACGTTGTGGGTTTGGAAGTAAATCTTCTCCTTTTGATTGTGATTATGGTCTTTTGACGATAAACTCAGGATCATCTGTCCAGATTTTCCCCTTAACTAGAGCAGCAACAGTATACCTGTAGTAACCAGGTCGGGCATCATCTGGAACAACAGTTACTATGTCTTTAGAGTTTTCTGATTGAAAACGGCCTTTTTTAAGAGGGGAGTGCCAGCCGATATGGATGGAAAAAGGATATTCACACTGCCAGATAATGGTGTCTTTAGGATACACCCAAATTAAGCCATTGTCATACTTGAATTCCCCTTCGTCATCTACCCTGATAGCAACTGTGTGTTTTTCAGAAATTCTATCTTTAATCATTTTCCCTCCTTTGCTTTCCTTGTCCTCAGCATATCTGAGGACAAAGATAGCTTTGTCTATTTTATGAATCATTTTTCTTTGACCAGTTTCTTGTATTGTGAATCTGTACGAAGCCCAGAAAGATCGGGATGATTACGAACCTCCTCGATAGAGCCCCCAAGTTTTATGTATTCTTGCAAGGCTTGAAGTGCCTTTTCTCGTTGATTGATAAGTTCATAGACTAGTATGCAATTAAAGATAATTGGTACATTATTTGGGGCTTGATTTTTAGCCTTGGAAATTTCAGCCAGCGCATTTTCATGGTCTTCCACTTTGGAGTGGATAACAGCCAGACTTGATCGAAGGTGTGCATTACCTGGATCAATCTTTAATTCTTCTTCAGCCAACTGAATTGCACGTTGATATGCTTCTGGTGCTCTTTCCTTATATCCGGGCGCATACCGATAGGAATCAGCCAGATTGGCCCAAATTACATAGTAATCCTCTCCCAGCTCAATAGCCTCTTCATACATCACCAGAGCATCAGCATACCGGCGTTGATAAAAGTATGTTGTTCCCATATTGGAGTAAGCATCAGCATTAGGTTCGATGGCAATAGACCTTTCGAATGCGGCCCTGACTGATTCATATTGGCCCAATTGATAATAGATTGCCATAAGGTTGTTATAATCGAGAACATTTTCTGTCATTAATGTGGTAGATTGGCGGTACATTCTCTCAGCCTCGTTGTAGCGGCCCTGGTAATAGTACAAATAGCCCAGACAGCTGTATCCGGCCCAGTAATTTGGCATCAAATCAATAATTTTTTTATATGTTTTTTCTGCTTCATCCAGTCTTCCGAGATATTCATAAATCAAACCCAGCTCTTTCAGTGCTCTAAAGTTTTCTGGATCAAGTTTTAAGGCCTGCTGGAGTTCTTCGATTGCTTCCTCATGGCGGCCTGTTTTTCCATAAATGATTCCAAGCATGACATAAGGAAAGGAAAGGCGATCATTAATTTCAATTGCTCTCATGGAGGATGATTGAGCTTTTTCAATCAAGGCAGGATCTTTCGTTTCTTTGTATTTTTCCCAGTAAGCTTTTCCCATTCCTGCATAGGCTAAGGCATAGTGGGGATCTTTCTCAGCCGCCTGTTTAAACATTCTTATTGACGAGTCAAGGTTTCCTTCTTTTTTTTCGAACGGCATATAACCCACGCCCTGGAGGTAAGATTCAAAAGCGCCTGGAATGGTTGTTTTTCCAACAGTCAAGACACTACGGATTTGCGGCTGTACTTCTATTTCAAGCATCTCCAGCAATCTGATGACCACATCCTCCTGCAGTGTAGAAATATTGGCAATGTGATCGGCTATGGAATGAGATTTCAGTTGACGCATAGTTTTTGTATCAATCAGGTTCAATGTCAGGCTGAACATGTCGCCGATACGTTTGAAGCTTCCCCTTAAGGCTAGATTAATCCTAAAAACTCTGCGTGCTTTACTGGAACTTGTGATTTCGAATTTATACACCTCATGAGTGGGCAGAACCCAGAGCGATTTCTGGAATTGTTCCACTCGGATAAGCTTGCTGGTCAGAGTCTCAACCAAACCACTGCAAAAAGCCTGGTCAGAGGAGCCGCCGCCTACGATTGTAAAGGGGAGAACTGCAAGATTCTTCTCTGTGGGTATTAACTCCAAACCCAGCCAGTTCTCCAAAACCCGACGGGTTGGAGGAAGAGCCAATACCAGCAACAGGACTAAAATCACTCCCAGAATGGGGAATACAGTGCTGCGCAGATACTTTGGCAAAGCCCTTGATGCCGCAGTTGTTTGGACGGGGAGAGAAGTTTTTCCTGCGCTCATGTCGCGCTTTAAGCGCTTCAGGTCTGCTTTCAGGTCAGCTGCAGTCTGGTAGCGCTCAGAGGGTTCCTTCTCCAGGCACTTGTTTACAATCGCCTCTACCTCCAGAGGAATGCCGGTCCGCAAACTGGTGATGGGTTTGGGATATTTATTGAGGATGGAATACAAAACCACCTGGTCATGTGCAGCCTGGAAAGGCATCTGACCTGTGAGCATCTCATACAGAACAACGCCAAAAGACCAGATATCTGTCCGGTGATCTACCAGGTTTCCACTCGCCTGTTCTGGTGACATGTAAGCCACTGTACCCATAATCGAAGCTGTTGCAGTAAGTCTTGTTCTCTGTGTTAATTTGGCCAGGCCAAAATCCATTATCTTGGCCTGGTTTTTCTCTGTAATCATTATATTGGAGCTCTTGATATCCCTGTGTACGATTCCTTTCTCATGCGCCTCATCCAGACCTTCCACGACCTGGGCTGCTATGTCTATGGCTTCTTCCAGCTTCAAAGGGGCTGATTCTATCTTCTGCTTCAGATTTTGTCCTTTGATATAAGCCATGGCTATAAAAGTTTGTCCTTCTGCCTCATCTATTTCGTAAATAGTGCAAATATTGGGATGGTCCAGAGAGGCGGCTGCCTGTGCCTCACGCACAAAACGCGTTTTTTTTTCTTTATTTTCCAGGGCCAGGGGAGAGATGAATTTTAAGGCAACAGTGCGCTTAAGTTTGGTATCTTCGGCTTTATACACCACACCCATGCCGCCCTCGCCGAGTCTCTCAAGAATTTTATAGTGGGAAATGGTTTTGCCAACCATTTTTTCGAGTTCAAAAGGCTTCTCTGAAGGATTGGAGAGAATTTTAGCGGGTTTTTTAATCATTATTGACTTTAACCTGCTGACATCCGTGATTAATGTATATCATAGTGAGAAGCTGTTTACAATGAGGATCAAAGGATACTTAACTATATTCTCCTTCTCTGGGCAGGTTCATTTTTTGTTTATTTTTTTTCATTTTTTGTGATAGAATTCTGAAAAGCCAGAAATTCAGTGTCCAAAAGAAATAATAATTATAGGCCTTGTCACAAAGTGATTGGATATTGCATTTCACTCACGCTGTCATTGCGAGAAACAAAGTGACGAAGCAATCTCTTGTACTGGCGGATATGATGAGATTGCCACGCTTCGCTCGCAACGACGGATTGCCACGCTCCCTTCGGTCACTCGCAACGACTTTTTATCTCGTCACTTTGTGACAGAGCTAAAAACTAAACTATTGAAATCGAGTATTCAACAAGGAGGGAAAGATGATTAGAATTTTAAAACATTCATTAATTCTGGGTGCTGTTGCAGCCTTTCTGATTCCTCTGGCAATAACCCAAACTCAGAGCGATAAAAAGGCTTACTGGCCATGTGGCCAGGACGTGTCCAAAGAAATTGATCGAGTTCCAGTCTCCATCAAGATAGAATTGAAGAAAAAGCCCGCAAAAGTAGGGGATGAGGGCGTAGTTGACATTACGCTCATGCCCAACATCGATGTCAAAAGTCTTCTTTTTTCAGTAAGCTTTGCTGGAGGAGGGGAGGCGAAACTGCCCGAAGGATTTGAGAAAATTGAGCCAGTTAAGCCCTACATTGAGGGACTCAAGCCGAGCAGCCACTTCGAGCGCGAATTAGCTGATTTAAGGAAAGGAAAGCCGCGTTCATTCTCTGCTTCGTTCGTCATCAAGGAGAAAGGTTACGGCTACATTATGGGCAGCGTTAGAGCTCCTGCCAGGGAGAAGCCGGTTGTCTTCTCCGAAAGCTCTGTTTTATTTTACCTTGCTACCAAGGAAGAAGCATATTTCAGCTATCACAGCATCCTGGACCTGGATGTTCAGAAGCTGATTAGAGATTTAACCAAGAAAGGCTTATCCAAGGAAGAGATTGAGAAGGAAGTAAAGAGGTTGAAGCGCAGAGGTGCAAAAGTGAAAAAAAGGGTATCCTATGAGTATAAATCTGGTGCGAACGAAGAGAATGAACAGGAGTCTTACAATTCGGTGACTGTTAACGGAACTGTTAGGTTTACCGATGTTAACGGTGCTACCCACCCTGTCCGTTTTGTCACAGTCGAGGTCTGGGATGAAGAAACAGGCCCTGCAGATGAACTGGTTGCCTTTACCACGACTGATAACAGCGGCGATTACAGTGTGACATTTGACGACAATGACGGCGACGGAACCGGGCGTGATATTTATGTCATAGTCAAAGCAGAGGGAGATACAGTCCGGGTGGAAGATTACGGGGCAAATGACGATGTTGCGACAGGAGTAATCTGGGAGGTTGATTCTTTGCCTGCATTGGTAGATGTGGTTGATGGCTCTGTTATCACTATTGATATTACAGCCACGAATAATATGGCAGACCCAAACAATGTTGCTTTCGAAGCCTATGAAGCTGTTAATTATTTATCACGCTACCTTTCTGACCTCGGCGAGCCTCTTCCTGCGCAGCTCAATGTCCGCTATCCAAGGCCTGGAACAGATGGCTCGAATTTCTCCCCGACATTAGTTTTCATACGTCTTGCAGGAACAGATGTTCACGATTGGGATAACATCCACCACGAGTATGGTCACTATATCCAGCATGTATACAATACTGCTAACAATCCTGGAGGGCCTCATAGTTCTTGTAATAACCTGTGTGTGACGAAAGCAAATAAGGATGAAGGTATCCGGATGGCCTGGGCTGAGTCCTGGCCGACCTTCTTTGGGATAATGACTCAAGCAGAAATAGGATTAGACGCGCTGGGTATTCCTAATCTAGGCGATACAAACTATACTGATACAAAGCCGAATCCCGCCAATAATCTTGATTACGATCTGGAGATAGAGGATGGATGTAGCCAAGGTGAGGGAAA
Source organism: Candidatus Aminicenantales bacterium (assembly GCA_046760305.1). Taxonomy (GTDB): domain Bacteria; phylum Acidobacteriota; class Aminicenantia; order Aminicenantales; family Aminicenantaceae; genus JBHIDX01. Next base: position 2,747 of record JBHIDX010000078.1, on the reverse strand, counting down.
TGAAAGGGCCTTAATGAGGATCTTCTGGGACTTGTATGATGCTGTAGATGATGGTGCTGATATTGGAGTTTCTTTGAGTGCTCAGGAATTATGGGACATAATTACAGACAACCAACCTCATACATTCTCTGCCTTCTGGAATGATTTAACAGCCATCTACACCGAGGAAGAGAAGATAGCTTTTGGTGCTATTTGTGCGCAGTACAATACTGCTCCTGAGATCAACGGACCTGCCGATAATACAGTCTTCGCAGGAGGAGCGGCGCCAAACTTCCAATGGAGCGGAAACATGGGTTGTGACACAGGAGGCAATGCTCGCTATTCAGTTCGGTTTTACAACGATAGTTTTACTTCATTGATCTGGGCCTCTCCCTGGCAGTCTGGAACCACCTTTACTCCTACAGATGAGCAGAGAGACCTTATTTTCGTTGGGCCTGATGGCAACCTTAGATGGGTTGTTGCCAGCAAAGATCTCAGTGCCCCTCAAACAGGGGTCTACTACTCCGATTCCAGGACTGTTGTTGATAATTTCGATGTGCCTGACCGCAATCCAGTTGATATCATCCTGGCGCTTGATGTATCAGGGAGCATGGGGGGCACTGTGCCTGGAAGTGATACTGGCTTGAAGAAAATCGAGCTTCTTCAGCAGGCGGTTGAGGTTTTTGTGAGAACCTGGGCCATGCATGCCATTGAGGGAGATAGGATTGGAGTTATTTACTTCAGCACCAACACAAGCTCTCTGCCCGGAACACCGCCAATTCTTATGGATGTAGCTGCCAATGAGGATGATGTTGTGGATGATGTAAACGCAAAAACGCATGGTGGATGCACAGCCATAGGAGGTGCTCTCCAGGTTGGATATAACGCTCTTGAAAATGGAGATAATAAAAAGGTAATCATTCTCTTCAGCGATGGAGAGCAAACCACTAATCCTTTTGTGGATGAAGAAGGAGTTCCTTCAAAACTCAAGATAACCGTGATAACTGCTGGAAGTACACTGCCTTTTGATGCTTACTGGTGCTCAGAATCAACAGCAAAGGCTCCTGACGGAACCACTATTGTACCTGATGGCCAATTCCTCCATGAGCATGATGTTGAGATACATTCCATTGGTGTTGGAGTGAATGGCGCGAGTTTCGAAGAACTTATCGAACGAATTTCAGATGAGACTGAAGGTTTGCATCATTTCACTTCTGCCCCGGATGAAGACCTTGATATTTTCTTCACCAACGACCTCATCAACAGCTTGAAGACCGGAACACTGGAGATTGTGAAAACTGACAAGGGGACTCTTGGAAGCGGAGATATGAAAACGATTTCTGTACCTGTGAACAGAGCTGCTGAATCCTTAACCATTGTACTTTCCTGGAAGAATGAGCTCAATTATGACGCGCTGAAACTGGATGTGAGGGCCCCTGATGGGAGCACTGTGATTCCATCAAAAGTTTCTAAGGGAGACTTTTTTGCAATCAATAATTATAAGTTCCCGGCAAAGTCAAGAGATAAAGAAGTTGACCATTGGGGAAACTGGACAGTGAAAATTCTCTGCAAGATTAAGGGTGATTTCGTTAAGTACCAGCTTTCATCCATAGTCGATGAACCCTGCTTTTATTTTGATTTTGACTTCCCGAGGAAGGACTACAGTACAGGTGACCCGATTAAATTGACCGCCACGCTTACCCAGAACGGCAAGCCTTTGCTGTTGGCTGAGGGAGTCTGGGTTGATGTTATTTCTCCTGCTCAATCAAACGGGAACCTTCTTGCCGATTGTTTACCCTTTGTACAGCCTGAAGATTACAGGGAATATAAACGCGATATTAAAAACGAGCTCTACCCTCGACTGTTTGATGTTAAACTGGCTGTTTTACTTTCTGACCCTGAAGCGGTGTCTATGATGAAGGCCAAAGTAGTACAAAAAATTCAGCTTTTCGATGATGGCCGGAAGGAATATGGAGATCTGAAGGCAAATGATGGCATCTATTCCAATGTTTTCACCAATACCTATTTTCCTGGCAGCTACGAGTTCAGGCTTCACATCTTAGCTTCTTCCGAGTGTGGAAGAGTAGAAAGAACAGAATCAATGTCCACGCTCGTTAGCATCAACACCTTCGACCCAGAAAAAAGTTCTATAAAAGCTATTCAAGTTAAGGATGATATGTATGCTATTTCTGTACGTCCGGCTGACAGATTTGGCAATCTTCTCGGGCCCGGGAACGAGAGGTTCATAAATATCTTTGCTACAGGAGGGGAATTGGAAGGAGATGTTACGGATCAGTTCGACGGCTCCTACGAGCAGTTAATTCTAGTGAAGCCAGGAGAGAATCCGAGAATCACAGTAGTGGTCAAGGGAAAACTATTAATCCATGCCCCACTTTTAGCTCTGGTTAAAGAAGGAAAAGTTCCGGCTCTGGCTCCTGTTCCGGCTCCCTTTCCAGTTCCGTCTATCTCTCCCCAGGTGAAAGTCGCTGCTCCGAGTCCCTTAGCCCATTTTTATTCTGTGTTAGAAAACTTTGTGGTGAGTATCGAAGGACGGCCGAGTAAAGAACAGAAGAAGAAACTTGAAAGAATGGTAGACTCTTTTCTTGTGAGGGCCAAGGCAAAAAAAATAAAGATAAAAACAGATATCAAAAAGCTCTTCAATCTGTGGTATCTCTATCCGGAAGAAAGAAAGTACAGAGAAAGTACCATAAAGGCCCTAGAAAATATTAAAAAGCAATTGAAGATCAGGTAATCTGAAAAAAATACCC
>JBHIDX010000077.1:0-8360 GCA_046760305.1 Candidatus Aminicenantales bacterium | reverse complement strand
CTGGTCACATACGACGACCTTGATTATATCCACCTTATCTTTATTTCTTTCTTGAGCTTCTCGAATTCTCTATCACCGGTAAGAATCTCGCCTTTTTTGATCTTGGTTAAGGCAGCAGCAAAACAATCCGCATAAGAAATTTTATAGATTGCCTTAAACCGAGCTGCTTCTTTTGTAATGACGATGTCCACATCGATAATTTCTACGGGGAGCCTAAGAATAATCTTTTCTATTTTTTCTGCTTCATTCCGGCCACAGTCTCTCCACACTACGTAATAAACCTCCCCAAAGTTGACGGCCGTCATGAGAAGATTAGAATTCTTTTCAACAGCATTGACAAATGCCGCCTGAACTTTATCATATCCTGGCTCTTTTTCAAAAAAAACAAGAAGCGCGTGAGCATCAAGAACTTCGACCATTTATCTTTCTCTTTGTTTGTCAGCTTCTCTCTCTTTGAGCAGCGCTTTGGATAATTTTCCTTTTGTGGGTAAAATTCCAGCCAACTTGTCAAAATACTCTGCTGTCATAGGCCTGAGAATTACACACTCTCCATCTTCTTCAACATAAAGTTTAGTTCCCTCTTTGATATTTAACTTTCGCCTGATTTTTGAAGGTATTACCACCTGACCTTTTTTTGTTGCACTCGTTGTCGCCATTGAATTCCTCCTTTTCTCATTCTGTATATCATAATTGTATTAGTGTGTCAATGATATAAAAGTATTACGAATTTATTTTATCCTATTTATTAATTTTGCTTTGGCTAACGCATCTAGCTGAAATCATGTGAATTAACTTCATTTTCTTCCTCGAAAATAGGCCTTAAATGAGCATTTTTAAGCTAAAAAAGCGTTGTCTAAGCTTACTTGGCCTTTGAAATGCGGCGGGTAAAGGCGCCGGCCATCTTGCTCGCCTCGAGGACGAAGGCGTCGAAGCCGAAGCCAAATGTAAAAAATGGAGAGCCCCTAACAGAATAGAACTTTCAATAATTGTTGTTAATGGCCTTCAAAATCTCTAGTTTAAATCCATCAAAATCTTGTAAATTACTTTGTAAAGATTCGTAAACAATCATGTCATCGACAAGCCCATATTCATGAACTAAAATGTTTCGAAAGCCCTTCATCTTTTTTAACGTCTCTTTTCGTGATGAAGAGATGATCCCTGCTTGTTCTAATTTCTCAAACAGATCATCTTCTTCAGCAGGCAACCCGAGTCGAAGACCAATAACGATGAGACCACATATATCAATAACGCACTCAATCGAAATCTGAATAAGTCGCTCACAGGCACGCTTCTTTTCGATCTTTTTATATTCCTCGAAGCTTGCTGGCAAGATCTCACGAAGTTCCTTGAGATATCCATCAAGAACATCAATTTTTGCCAGTAATCGCTCACGGTCTAGCAATTCTCACCGCCTCTAAGTAACCCAAATAGATGGGCTTAAAGTCTTCGAATGCCTGGGCTGTGCGGAAGGCTAATTCATAAAGAAGCGTTTCATCTCGAACAAATAAAATTCGACCTTCTTTCAATACTCTTCTTCGAACATAGACGGGAAGTTGTTGGAAGACCTGTACATCGAAGGAAAAATCCTTTAAATAGTCCAGGCGTTTACGAGAAAATACAGTAGGTTCAAAGGGTGGGGTTGGTGTGATCGCCGTGGTTGCCGGTACAAGTACAAGGCATATATCAATATCCGACAAACATGTCTGCTCACCCCTGACAAAACTACCAAATAGAAAAACAGCCAATACTTCCTCATCCTGACGGGCCTTTGTTAAGAGTTTTTCCATCCTGTCTTCTTCTTTTTTATTTATTCTTATTCTGCTTCTGTCACTCTCAGCTTCAGACTTCATGTTTGAATTATACCATAATATTAGCCGTTTCAAGAACTCAAAGGATTTTTTATTATCTCTCTCAATTCCAATTCTCCAATTCTGCTATGGCTAACGCAACTAGTGGCTAGTTAATTCTAGTTTGGCTAGCGCAACTAGCTGTAAACATGTGAATTAGCTTCATTTTTTCCCCAAAAATAGGCCTTAGGTGAGCATTTTCGGCCCCCAAAAGCGTTGTCTAAGATGTAAAGGAGATTCACCATGCCGCGTGCAAAGCTCTTTCATATCTCTGGTTTCCCCCTGCATATCACTCATCGCTGTCACAACCGCGATTTTCTGCTCAAATTCGGTAAGGACCGTAAACGCTGGCTCTACTGGCTTTTTCAGGCAATTTATTGTTTTCTCTGGGGTTTAAATTTCTTCAAATATTCAGCCTAGTCTAAAAGCTTTATCAATTTATCTCTATCTTTGGCTCTAAAAACCTCCAAAAATATGGCGACCAAATATTCTGGTCTTAAAATTTTAACATCTATATTTTTATACTTGACGGAAATCGCATTTTCAACCGCTTCCGGAACAAAAAACAGCATTGACATTTGATTCATATTATGATTAAATTTGAATCATAAAGTGATTCAAAGGAGAGCTTATGAAATCAATCACAATTCATGGCTTGGATGAGGAGCTTGAAAATATTTTGAAAAAACGAGCCAAATCAGAAGAAAAGAGCGTTAATAAAATAGTTAAAGAACTGCTCAGGAAGGCACTTGGAATCGGAGTCCATAGAAAGAACCACAGAGATGAATTCCTCGATCTTTTTGGCGTGTGGACTAAACAGGATGAAAGAATCTTCACTGAGGCCATCAAAGACCTGGAGGCAATAAACACCGGAGACTGGCCTTGAGAAAAATATTACTTGACACAAACGCTTATGTTCGTTTTTTGGTTGGTGATGATAAAGTCCTCTCCTATCTCGCCCAGGCCGATTGCGTTTATATGTCTATATTTGTTCTGGGGGAACTATTTGCCGGGTTCAAAGCTGGAGAAAAAGAAAAACAAAACAGACTGATTCTTGAGCGATTTCTCCAAAAATCCACTGTCCAGGTGTATGAAGCAACCAAGGATACCGCAGAGATATTCGGCCTGGTCAAGGATTCTTTAAGAAAATCAGGCCATCCGATTCCTATCAATGATATCTGGATTGCTGCTCATACCCTGGAGACAGGCTCAATTCTTATTACATATGATACACACTTCACGCCTGTCCCCGGATTACGAATCTGGGATGAATTAAACCAGGCATAGCTAAGGGAAACCAGGCTGATTCTAGCCTGCTGATTCTAGTAGCCTGCTGATTCTGATTCTAAGCTGATTCTAGTTTGGCTGGCGCAAGTTGCTGTATATGTGCGAATTAGCTTCATTTTTCCCTCGAAATAAGGCCTTAGAACCGCATTTTCAGGCCCCAAAAGCACTGTCTAAGGAAGGTCCCCAGAAAAGATGAAAGCTATTTATTTTGCTTTGGCTAGCGCAACTAGCTGTAAACATGTGAATTAGCTTCATTTTTTCCCCAAAAATAGGCCTTAGGTGAGCATTTTCGGCCCCCAAAAGCGTTGTCTAAGATGATCTATAAAGGATATTTTCCCCTTTTTATTGTCAGGCGATATCCAGCAACCATTTCCATAAAGGGATAAATTTTATTTTGTTGTTTTCAACCTTTTCTTCTTTCTGATAATCAAAAGTTATCACTTTCAGGTCATTACAGGATAAAACTTTGCTTGCTTTAACTAAAGATTTCAGCTCTCTTTCTCTTGTTTGATAATCATTCGGGTCAAAGCAACACTGTAAAAGAGTCAAAACTTTCTTTCCTTTTTTTATCACAAAATCAACTTCTCGGTTATTTAAAGTAAAATAAAAAATATCTCTGTTTGGCTGAAATCCTCTCTGGAGAAGCGAAAGGAAAACTAAGTTTTCGAGCTTCTTCCCTTTTTCATTTCCTGCGATACGCTCAATAAGGGCATTATCAACTACATAAATTTTGGGAATACTCTGTTCGATGATCTTCAATGAATAAGAAAATTTTCTTAGAGGGAAAAAGATAAAGGCATCATTGAAGTGCTCTAAGTAGTTATACAGGCTATTTTTGCTGACTCTGATGTTGAGTGATCTTAAGAAATTATAAAACTTATGAATTGAAAACTCTTTTGCTTTAACAAGATAATTAAACATTAATTTGACCACTTTGATATTTCTTATCCTGTGCCTCTCAATTATGTCTCGGTAAATTGTTACCTCAATAATCTCCTGAATTATTTTTCTTCTTTGCTGAGCATAAATTATAGTTTCCGGGTAACCCCCATGAGAGAAATAATCCCGCAAACAATTCAATAACAGAGATCTCTGTTCTGAAGAAAGATATTTATCGTAGGTGATATTTCTCGCCCCTAAAAGTTCCCTGAAGGAAAACGGCAAAAGAAGATAACTCAGGGTTCTTCCTCTTAGAGAAGTCGAAATCTCTCTGGATAGAAGCCTGGAAGAGGAGCCTGAAATAAAAACTTGAGCATTTTCTTTATCTAAAATGCTTCTTATAAAAACTTCCCAGTCAGCCACATTCTGGATCTCATCAAATAATAACCAGACTTTTTGTTTTTTATTTTCAGGATAAATTTCATAAAACACTTCGAGAAGTTTTACCAGATCATTCAAAGACATATCAATTAATTTTGGGTCTTCAAAGTTAACGTAGAGAATTCTCTCTTTTGCAATTCCTTTCTCCTTAAGTTTTTTAATTAAAAAGAAAAGATAATAGGTTTTGCCCGCTCTTCTCGGCCCTAATATGGCAATAGCCCTCTTCAACGGTATTTCTAGACTCACCTGGAGTTTTCTATCTATTAACTCAGGAAGATTTTCCTTATGGAAATCTAAGATTATCTGAGCTAAAAATTCTTTTTCTACCATTGCATTTTAAAAGTTATATTTTATAGAGGGAAATAAATATCAAATATTTCCTTCTATTATATTAATAGGCTCCATTTTTTTTGTCAAGGGAAAATTTAAGACTGTAAGCATCTTTTTTTCCGGGGTTGAATAGAATAGGTTGATTCGGTTGATTTTATTCTCTTGATTCTAGTTTGGCTAGCGCAACTAGCTGTAAACATGTGAATTAGCTTCATTTTTTCCCCAAAAATAGGCCTTAGGTGAGCATTTTCGGCCCCCAAAAGCGTTGTCTAAGATGTAAAGGAGATTCACCATGCCGCGTGCAAAGCTCTTTCATATCTCTGGTTTCCCCCTGCATATCACTCATCGCTGTCACAACCGCGATTTCCTCCTCAAATTCGCTAAGGATCGCATGCGCTGGCTCCACTGGCTCCTCCAGGCAAAGAAAAGATACGGCCTGACCGTCCTAGGCTATGCCGTCACCTCAAACCATATTCACCTCCTCTCTCTCTCCGACCGACGTCCGTGGGCCATCCCCCGCTCCCTGCAGCTCATCGCAAGCAGGACAGCCAGGGACTATAACCTGAGAAAATCACGAAGTGGTGCTTTCTGGGAAGACCACTACCATGCCACTGTTGTAGAGAACGACACCCACCTTTTCCAATGCCTCGTCTATATCGAGCTTAACATGGTAAGAGCGGGCGTGGTCGAGCATCCTTCGCAGTGGCCCTTCTGTGGATATCAGGAAATCATGAAGGGAAAGGAGAGATATCGGATTATTGATACTCAGGCATTGATGAAGCTTACGGGTATAGAGAATACCAGGCGCCTGCGCCGAGATTATGAGAGCTGGATTGAAACCGCCCTGGAGAGAAATGAACTAAAGCGCGAGAGTCGTTGGAGCGAGAGTGTGGCGGTAGGGACGAAGGAGTTTGTTGAGAGAATTAAGAAGAGGCTGGGTGGCGAAGCGAATTATCGAGCTGTCCGTAGAGAGCAGGCCTGTTATATGCTGAAGGAGGAGTGGCCTTAGAGGTGTGTTTTTATAGGGAAAAAGGTGGTTTTAAGGCAGAATTTGAGGGGAAAAATTGACGCATCTCTATTAATATCAATAATTTCTGCTAGCCAAACTAGAATAAGCCTAGCCAAACTAGAATAAGGAGCCTAGAGGGAGGAGAGGGTGAGTTCGAGCTGCTGGAGTTTGACTCCCTTCTCGCGACACAGGGCGCACAACTTCTCCCTTTTTCGAGGAGGGAGCTTGCGGTCGGAGAGGATGACTTCGGAAAAGCCGTTGCTGCGGAAGATATGATCAAGCTCGTCGTATGTGCCCAGGATGGGAAGGCCCTTGTAGCTCTTTCCTTTTCGGGCTTTATCCTCATCAACAAATCCCACCGGCTTGTAGTGGCTGAGGCCGTTGTAGCGTATCTCGTCCAGGAGGAAAGAGGCCTCGCCGTTTGCCCCACAGATGAGCACCTTTCGCTCTCTCTTTGCGTTAGCCCTGGCGTAGAAGTAATCGACAACCTGATAGGAAAGCCTGAGGCCGGCCACAAGGGAGAAAAGCACATAGAAATCAATAACAAAGAAGAGAAACCCGCCGAATGATTTTATACCGAATATGGCAGAGAGAATAAAGAGAGAGGCAAATGATGATAGAAATAATGCTCTGGAAAGCTTTACCAAGTTTTCTGTGGTGAGCTTTGTCCACCTCCCCCTGTAAAGACCTGAGAGGTGAAAAATAATTATTTTTATGACAAGGATGAGAGGGAGTGTTTTGAGGAAGAGAGCTTTGACGCCTGCTCCAAAAGGACCGACGACAAGCGTAAAGCTCAGGTAATAGGCAAGGGTGATGAAGAGGAGGTCAACAAAGGTGCGGAAAAATGTGTTGGTGAAGAGAGCCATTCTGTAGAGGGGGAGGAAAAGGCCGTTTTCGAGAACCTTGAGCTCTCTGTATTTTAAGCTTCTTACACCGATGAGAGAAGCAAAGCAGACAGCCGTGATGAAAAAGATGGTGTTGTGATTGTTCCAGAGGGCATTAACAAAACCGAGCGCACAGATTGCAGCACAGATGCCGTAAAAGACGGTCACTGCTTTGAGGTGGGAGAAGCCAAAATGAAGAAGGCGGTGATGGATGTGGTCTCTGTCCGGCTTGAAGAGGAGGACTCTTTTAAGCTTTATTCTGGTCTGAGGTGAGGTGGGGGCGAGGCGGGAAGTGCGAAAGAAGCGGGAGATGTACGCGAGGCGGGAGGTGAGGGTTGTGAGGACATTGTTGTGGCCGGCGGTTGAAGTGCTGGCAGTGCGGGCAAGGTGAGTGGGGGTAGAGGTGGCGATGGAGATGGGAGCGACGCATGAAGCGCCATCGGCAGGGGAGCCTTCAGAGGCGCGGGAGCGATGCGATGGGCGTGAACCGTTTGCGGAGGATTTTTGGGGGCAAGCCGGAGAGGCGCTCTCCGCTGTCTCATATGTGTAGTCGATAAGGTGGATTGATTTGAGGAATCTGCGCAGCATGGTGAGGAAGGTATCCATGATGGGAAGGCCGAGGGCGAGAATGGGGGCAGCGACCGAGACCAGAGTTGCTCCTTTGCTTGCACCTTTAAGGGAGAGGACAGCAAGGAGGAAACCGAGGAGCAGGCTTCCCGAGTCACCGAGGAAGATTCGAGCCGGGTGGAAATTGTAGCGGAGAAAGCCGAGGATGCTCCCGGCCAGGATGAGAGAGATGAGGGCGATGCCGATATTCTGGTGGATGAAGGCGATGCCGAAGATGGTGATGGAGGCGATGAAGGAGATGCCGGCTGCCAGTCCGTCGAGGCCGTCAACAAGGTTGAGGGCGTTGGTGATGCCCACAACCCAGAGAATGGTGAGCGGGATGCCGAACAGACCGAGGCTGATGGTGGAGCCTGAGAAGGGATTTGTGATGTGAGTGATGCTGAAGCCGAAGAGGATGAGAAGCGAGCCTGCCAGGAGCTGGAAGATGAATTTTGTGCGGGGCGAGACTTTTTTTATGTCGTCGTAGATTCCGATGCCGAGGATGATGAGCTCTGCTAGGAGGAGGGAGAACCACTGGGAAGAGGAGAGTTGGGGGAGGTATTCATGATTAAGTAAAATTCCCAATAATATTGTAAGATTAAAGGCAATAAAAACAGGTATTCCACCCAGGAGGGGGACGGGGGTTTTATGGATTTTTCGGTCAGATGGGTGATCGAGAATGCGGAGGCGACGGGAAAGGGCACGAATAATAGGGGTAGAGAGATATGATATCAGGAGCGCAGTCAAGAAAAAGATTAAGTATTTAACCATTTTTCATTACGCATATGGTCTTATGGCCGCTTCTAGTAAAAGTTATATCTTGGGCGAGGATGAGGTCAATCCTCTGGCAAGATGAAATGGAAGATGAGATTGGCGGTTAGGAATAATCCTTTTATCCTCACCTTCTTAAGAAAATGTAATCACCTTTGGGGGGGAAAAGAATGGGATTGAATGTCTGCAACTAGTGTATTCTAAACTGTATTCTGAAACTGTATTCTACATGTATTCTAGTTTGGCTAGCGCAACTAGCTGTAAATGCATATATTAACCTCATATTTCCCCCGAAAATAGGCCTTA
>JBHIDX010000076.1:0-8404 GCA_046760305.1 Candidatus Aminicenantales bacterium | reverse complement strand
GAGGAGAAAAGGTTAGAACAAGGGAGATGAGGTTGTATTGCTCTGCCTCATTAACAACAAATTTAAGAATCCGCTGGTGTCCAAGATGAACTCCATCGAAATTTCCGATTGTAACAGCGGTCTTCTTTTTTAGGGAAGGGAGTTTGTCAAAGCCGTTTATAATTTCCATCTGCTCATAATTTTATTATCTTTGCCTTTTCCAGATAAACCATTTTAAGTTGACTCAGTGTGGATTCCAGGAATTTTTCCTCTTCTGGTTTGAGATTTCCCTTTGTTCTTTCCTTGAGAATATCGAGGAGGTCAATCAATCTCTTGGCAAAATCAAGATTCTCATCCTTTTTGCCGGTGAGAGGGTCTTCACTCTGTCCGAGCTTTATAAGAGCTTGGGTGTAGAAGGGAAGAACGAGAGAACTGAAGTCAAGAGGAGGCATAAATTCCTCTGGCTTTTCATCCTTTTTTTTCTCTTTTTGTTTTTCCCCTTTTTTTTCATCCATTGTTAAACCTCTTGCTTCTATTATGGGAGAAAGCCGGGTTGAAATTTATGGTAGCTTACTATACTTTAGTGAAGCGAGAAAGAATATTACAATTTTCTTCATTAAAATTCAAGGGAGTGAGTGGAATGAGGGAAGCAAAAACAAGAGGCCAAAAGTTTGAAAAACTTGTTAATATTCTCAGCCTGCTTCGCAGCGAAAGAGGATGTCCCTGGGATAGGGAACAGGATGAAAAGTCAATTGCTCACTATTTCCTTACTGAGGTCTATGAGGCTGTAGAAGCTATCTATGAGAATGACGCACAGTCTCTCGCTGAAGAACTCGGAGATGTATTGATGGAAGTTGTCTTTCTTGCCCAAATTTACAGTGAGAAGGATAAATTTTCTATCGATGATTCCCTTGAATCTATTATCAGTAAAATGATTCGCCGCCATCCTCATGTGTTCGGTAATGAACACAGAGAGACAGCAGAAGAGGTACACGATGAGTGGATCAGGCTCAAGAAAAAGGAGAAAAAGGATGAATCAATACTTGCTGGTCTTCCCTCTTCAGCTCCTTCTCTTCTAATATCCCATCATATCGGGCGCATTGTCTCTGAGTATGGTTTTGATTGGAAAAGTCCTGGTGAAGCACTTCAGAAAGTAAAAGAAGAAATATCTGAACTGGAGAAGGTGATAGAGGGTGGAGATGCGGATAAAATTGCCTCAGAAATTGGCGATGTCTTCTTTTCTCTTGCCAACGTAAGCAGACTGCTCAGCATCAATCCGGAGATTGTCTTAAGGAAGGCTAACAGCAAATTCATAAAGAGGTTTAATTACATTGAAGAGAAGCTAAAAGAAGAGAAAAAAAGTATTGAAGAAGTAAGCCTCGAAGAAATGGATGAAATCTGGGAAGAGTCAAAAACTGTGATTAAATAGAAGAAGCAGGCAGGCCAGACTATCTGTTTTTTTCTGTTATATCTTCCACATGAGCTTGAGCTTCTTTTTTTCTTTTCCTCAGAAGGAGGCTGGCTTTAATGAATTCGTCGATGTCTCCATCCAGCACTTTCTCCACATTTCCTGTTTCAACATTTGTTCTTAAATCTTTTATCATCCGGTAGGGATGGAGAACATAAGAACGAATCTGGTTTCCCCAGGCGATTTCAGATTTTGCATCTTCTATTTTCTCCAGCTTTTCCTGCTGCTTTTTCTTTTCCAGCTCATAGAGACGGGCTCGGAGAACTTTCATGGCCACAGCTTTGTTCTTGTGCTGGGAGCGCTCATTCTGGCACTGGACCACTATTCCTGTTGGAAGGTGGGTGATCCTGACAGCAGAATCCGTGACGTTAACATGCTGGCCGCCATGACCCGAAGCGCGAAAGGTATCAATCCTCAGTTCTTCAGGATTTATCTCTATTTCGATATCCTCATCGATTTCCGGATAGACAAAAACAGCCGCGAAAGAAGTGTGCCGCCTTCTGTTGGCATCGAAAGGAGAAATTCTAACCAGACGATGGACACCTGATTCCTGACTTAGAAGGCCGTAGGCATAATCTCCTACCACGCGGACAGTAACGCTCTTGAGTCCTGCTTCTTCTCCGGGCAGAGTATCGAGAATTTCGGTCTTAAATCCTCTGTTTTCTGCCCATCTCAGGTACATTCTCAACAGAATCTGAGCCCAGTCCTGCGATTCTGTTCCCCCAGCACCAGGATGAATGGTGAAAATTGCGTTCCTGGAGTCATCCTCTTCAAAAAAAAGAAGTTTGAGTTCTGCTTCATCAAGAGCTTTTTGGAAAGAAGAAAAAGTCTTGTTTATATCTTCTTTTACGTTTTCGCCTTCCCGGGCAAGCTCGACGAGAACATCAAGTTCCTCTTTCTTTTCCTTGATTTTCTCAAACAGAAATAAATCCTGTTCAAGTTGTTTCTTTGTCTTCAGGAGGGATTTATATTTTCTTTGATTCTGCCAGGCATCAGGAAGTGAAAGTTCTCTATTTATCCTCTCTATTTCCTTTTTTTTATGAGAGAGGTCAAAGAAAACCTCTTAACTCTTCAAATCTTTCGAACTGTTCCTCAATCCGGTCTTCATTCTCAAGCATTTTTTCTCTCGTCTTTTCAAGAATAAAGAATCACATGTTTAAAGTCAAGCGCCCAGGGGCTAAAGCAAAAAATTAAATAAGAAAACCTAGGAAGGCTAAAAGAGGAAAGGATGTTTTTTTCTGAAAAAAGTGAGGAGGAAGAAAATGGAGGCAAGAGCAAGGCTGAGGAAGGAAAACAAATCGCCATATCTTGTGTAGAATGTATTTCTCTCGAGCGGAGTAATTTTCTCTGTTAAGTAGGTCTGGGTGAGAAGTTCGGTTCGGGCGAGAATGCGTCCATAAGGATCGATAACTCCACTTATTCCAGTTGTAGCTGCTCTGATGAGGAATCTTCTGTTTTCAACAGCCCTCAAGACTGCCATGGCAAAGTGCTGGAAGGGAGCAGAACTTCTCCTGTACCAGCCATCGTTGGTGATGGTTACCAGGAAGTTAGCCCCCTTTTTTACAAATTTCCTCACCAGCTGAGGAAAAATTATCTCGTAACAGATGGGGGAGCCGAAGCTCAAGCTATCAAAAGAATGGAGGACATGCTGTTTTCCAGGGGTGAGATCTCCTACTTCAGAGGTAACTTTTTCCAGGAAGAAAAATATCTTTTTGTATGGTGTGTATTCACCAAAAGGGACAAGATGGATTTTATGATATTCGCTCTTTGAGAGGTCGGGAGAGAGTAAGATTGCAGCGTTGAAATAGAGATCATGTCCCTGGGACTCCTTGGTTTCCACGGTGCCGAGAAGAAGATGAGTCCTGGTTTTTCTGACAAATGCTTTTAACTTTTCATTGAAGCGGACATAATACTCTTCCTCACAGCCAAAGCAAAGCGGCACGGAGAGCTCAGGCCAGATTATTATCTCTGCACCCCTGTCTGCGGCTTGTTTGCTCATTTCAAGATGCCGGTTGAAGAGATGCATGGTTTCTTTTTCTGTGAGTGCTCCCCAGTAGGTATCAGAGGGCACATTTCCCTGTATAATGCCTGCGGTGAAGTTTTTTTCGGAAACGGGAACAGGTTTTAGACTTAGGTAGCCACAGGCGTGGACGATAATAATTGCGATGAGGGCCGAAAAAAATGGCCATTTCTTACTGAGTCTCATCGAACAAACAAACATGCTCTGGAAGAAGATAATCATAAATGAGAGGCCGTAAATACCAGTGACTGTGGCCAGCTGGATAAAATAAATGTTTTTGAACTGGCTGTATCCGAGAAGGCACCAGGGAAAGCCAGTAAAAATGTAGGTCAGGATGTATTCAAGGGAGACCCAGATTAAGGGCGCAACAAAGAAACTTGCATACTTGTAGGTGGTGGAAAGTTTGTTGTAGATGAGGGAAAAAAGAGCCCAGATGAGTGATAAGAGGAGGACAAAAAGGATGTAAATAGAAATGCTGAGAGCGGCTGAAAGTCCTCCATAATGCGCAGGAACAAATGGTATCCAGTAGAGAAGCACGGCGTAGTGGAAAAATCCTGCACACATGCCGAGGAGAAAAGATTTTATGGAACTTTTGTCAAGCAGGATGAAGAGGAGAGGAATTAAAGAGACCCAGGCGAGGAAGGAAAATGAAAACTTAGGAAAAGAAAGAGCAGTCAGAGAACCGCTCAGGGCAGCTAAGAAAAATGTTTTCAATCCTTGTTTCAAATTCTGACAAAAGGGTGGATGATTACCAGGGTAATTTAAGCCCTGAATTTATGAGCTCAGTCTCTGACAACAAGGAAACGCTCGCCCGTTTTTGATTCCTGGGTTAATTTTGTTTTAATTTTTTCAGCCTCTGCTCTGGTTTTGTATCCTCCAATCCATACCTTGTAGAATTTTCTCCTCGAAGTCGGGGAAGGCTCTGTGACTCGTACCGGATATCCTTTCTTTCTGTACTGATCAGCCAGTTTAAGGGCGTTGTCCTTGTTGCTGAAGGCGCCTATCTGGACATAATAAAGGTTTCTGGTAATGGATTTAGAAGTTTTTGGCTCTGGCTGAGCCTTCTCAAAGGATTTCAATTCGCTGTCAATCCTTGTTTTAGCTGTCTCTTCTCTCTTGACTATCTCTTGTGGTTTTTTTTCTTCGACGTTTATGGCAGGTTTTTCTTCAGGGCTGACTCCAGCTTCAGCAACGAGCATTGCCTGCTTTTTCCCCACAGAGACACCGAGGAGGAAAATCACGAGTCCCAGGATGAGGATAGCCACGAAAATAAATATAAGCTGGGTGCTTGTGAGCTGGAGCTCTCTGTAATCTCTGTTATTCATTTTTTATTTTTCTTTCTCCGGCTCTTTTTTGATAAAGGTAATAGCTTTAAGGATTTCTATCGGAAGCGGAAAGACGATGGTTGAGTTTTTCTCAGTGGAAATTTCTGTCAGGGTGCCCAGAAACCTGAGCAGGAGAGCCTGTGGATTTATGCTCATTCTGTCAGCTGCTCTGGTTAATTTATCAGCGGCAGAGAATTCACCTTCAGCGTGAATTATCTTTGCCCTCTTCTCCCTTTCAGCTTCAGCCTGTTTGGCGATTGCTCTGACCATGGTCTCAGGAAGGTCAACGTGCTTCATCTCAACCAGTTGAACTTTTATTCCCCAGGGGTCAGTATGTTTATCGAGTATTTCCTGGAGCTGTGCGTTGAGTTTTTCCCTTTCTGCCAGGAGTTCGTCGAGCTCAACTTCCCCGAGCACACTTCTGAGAGTTGTCTGGGCAAGCTGAGAGGTGGCAAAGAGAAAATCCTGGACTTCAATGATTGCTTTTAGAGGGTCCATGACGCGGAAATAAACAACAGCGTTTACCTTTACCGAGACATTGTCCCTGGTGATAACATCCTGGGGAGGGATATCCATGGCGATAATCCGGAGGCTTACTCTCACCATGCGGTCAATCGGAGGAAAGACAAGGATAAGACCGGGGCCTTTGGGTTTTTCCAGGACACGACCTAACCTGAAAATAACACCTCTCTCGTATTCTCTTAAAATCTTAATAGCATTCAAAAGATAGAGGACGAAAAGAACCGCAATGATGATTGGCCAGTACATTTTAACCTCCTTTTCTCAGGTATTCTTGCCCTACCCGAGAAATCGAAAAATTTTATTTTTTAATCTCTTCTTTCCGAAAATTAAAACATCTTTCGAAATTTCCGGACATTCTTCTATTTTCGAGCAACCAGCAGTTTTAAATTTTTAAGAACTTCCTTTACTTCCACTTCGGTTCCCTTGGGAATGTTCTCGCTGGCCCGGGCATTCCAGAGTTCTCCATGGACGAATACTTTTCCTTCAGGACGAAGGTCTGTCTGGGCAATGCCTACTTCTCCCACAAGGCCTTCTTTTCCTGTAAATGCTTTACTCATGTGAGCACGAACAGCGAGGTAAATGAGGAAGATAAATATTAGCGAAATTCCCACCGCCACAGGAATGATGAACTTAAGACTGGGACGAAGTTCAGGAATGGGTGCATTTATGAGCATAATAGAACCTATAACCATGGCAATGATACCTCCCACTGATAAAATCCCATAGCTCTGCACTTTAATTTCGAGTATGAACAATCCGATTGCCAGGAGAATCAGAATGAGCCCGACATAATTAATGGGCAGTATTTGAAAAGCGAAAATAGCGAGTAGAAGGCATATCACGCCCATAACACCGGGCAAGATAGCCCCGGGATTGGAGAATTCAAAGTAAAGTCCCAGCAAGCCGAGCATGAGAAGAATGTAGGCCAGGTTCGGGTTGGAAATGGTAATCAGAAATTTCTGCCTGGCTGTCATGGGGATGTCAACTACTTCCTCGCCTTTTAAATCAAGGACTATCTCTTCCCCATTAAAGCGCACCATTTTTTTTCCGTCAAAATAATCTATGATTTCCTGCACATTTTTGGCAATAAGCTCTATCAATCCTCCCTTGAGTGCTTCTTTTTCAGTGTAAGATAAGCTTTTTCTGACAGCATCCTCTGCGAGTTTTACGTTTCTCCCTCTTTTTTCTGCCAGGGTTTTGACGTAAGAGGCTGCATCATGGGTAACCTTCTCTTCCATGGTTTCATCCATTGTCTGGCCGGTTATTGAGATACCGACTGGATGAGCTGCTCCTGTACTCGTTCCCGGAGCCATGACAAAAAGGTCACAGGCAATGGCAATAAAAAAACCGGCCGAAGCAGAGCGGGCACCGCTGGGACTTACATAGGCTGCCACAGGCACCTTGGAACTGAGAATTTTTTCGATGATTTCTCTCATCGAAGTGTCAAGACCGCCTGGAGTGTTGAGGGTCATTATCAGCAGGTGGGCCCCTTCTTTTTCTGCTCTGTCTATGGCATTCCTGATGTATTCAGAAGTTATGGGATGGATAGGGGCATTAACTTCTATTCTGTAAATGGAAGCATGGACTATCAGGGGAAAGGCAAAAATTAGAAGGAGTAGGTATATTTTTTTAATCACTCCGGCACAATTATATGTAGTATCTGACAGCAAGTCAATAATTTATCTTGACATTTTATTTATGATAAATTAATTATAGTTTAACTTTTAATTTTAAAGGAGAAATGGATGATTAAGAATGATATTGCCCTGGATATTGAAAAGAAATCTGAGTTCACAAGGGCTAAATCATTATTAATCGTTGACACAATTCTTAAAGCTTTAAAAGGTGCGCTCGCCAGGAACGAAAAAGTAGAGATTCGTGGGTTTGCCTCCTTCAGGGTAGTGACAAAGAAAACCGGTTTTGGAAGAGATATCCGGCGCAACAAACAGATACGTATTAAAAAGGGGAAAAGAGTAAAGTTCAGGCCTGGTCAGGATTTGAAAAACCTTTAGTTTTTTACCCCCCCGTAAGGGGAATTCCTGCCGCAGGAAAAATCCATGAGCAAGTACACAAAGAAGCCCTCCTCTCCTGAAGGACTGAAAACATATTCACTTCTATCGAGAAAAAGCAAGGTAGATGTGAAAAATTTTGCCAGGCCGGTGAAAGCCAGTTCTTCAGTGGCTCAGTTTATCGATGCCCTGCCTGAAATTCTGGCAGGCAGGGATTTCAAGCTCTTTCTGAAGGAGATGAGGAGGGCAAAAGAAAAAAGAAAGGCGATAATATTTGCCCTTGGTGCCCATGTTATAAAGGTTGGACTTACCCCCTTGATCATCGAGCTGATAAAGAAAGGCTGGATTACAGGCCTGGCTCTTAATGGAGCAGGAATAATTCATGATTTTGAAGTTGCCTTCTGCGGCAGAACCTCTGAGGAAGTCGAAATCCATCTCCAGAAAGGCAGATTCGGCATGGCTGAAGAGACAGGAATGATGTTGAACAGGGCTATCAACGAAGGAGCATCTGAGGGGATTGGCCTGGGAGAAGCTGTGGGAAGATTGATCGCAGGCTCAGATTTTCCTCATAAACAAGCAAGCCTTCTTGGCGCAGCTTACGAATACTCTATTCCAGTCACAGTTCATGTAGCCCTGGGAACAGATACCATCCATTTTCATCCCCAGGTTCGAGGAGAAGCCCTTGGACAGACTTCTCTCCAGGACTTTTTTCTTTTCTGCTCGCTCGTGGAAGAGCTTGACCAAGGAGGAGTGTTGATCAACATCGGTTCTGCAGTCATACTTCCGGAGGTATTCCTCAAGGCTTTAACTTTTGTCAGGAATAAAGGGATTAGGTGTGAAGACTTCACCACAGCTGTGTTTGATTTTAAGCTTCACTACCGACCCTTGGAGAATGTGGTCAAGCGTCCCGTGAGAGAGAAGGGTAAGGGCTTTTATTTTATCGGTCATCATGAAATAATGATCCCCCTTCTCACTGCTTATCTCCTTGGATGATGGGTAAGAATCCATAATTCCGTGATAGTTATGTTCTGAAAAAGCCCCTCCCTCCCCGCTCAAGTGCAAGGGGCGGGTGGGTCTCCGT
>JBHIDX010000075.1:0-8546 GCA_046760305.1 Candidatus Aminicenantales bacterium | reverse complement strand
AAGTTTAAAAGAATTCTTCCACTTTGCTGCCACCGCTTTACATGTTCCTCCTTTGACATCGATGTAACCGCAGATGGCATCGAGCATTTTTATAGCTCTTTCGGTTTCATTCCCGTTGTAGTGAGCGATAGCTCCTCTGTAAGAAATGGACGTTCCTGGCCTGGCTTTGGCAAATTCCACTGCGAGTGATTCGATTTTTTCTGCCTTCATCCCGCTTATTTTCTCGGCCCACTTGGGAGTGTATGGTTTTAGATGCTTTTTAAGCTGGGAAGGAGTAACGTTTGTCCAGGTGTTGATAAATTCTTTGTCGTACAATCCCCTGTTCATGATGACATGACACATGGCCAGGGCAACCGCACCATCTGTCCCTGGTTTTATCGGAATCCATTCTGTTGATTTTGCGGCCGTGTTCGAGAGGCGAACATCAAAAGTGTACATTTTTACTCCCCGCTCGACTACAGCTCTGATTAGTCTCTGGGCGAATGGTAGATGGGAAGTGTGGGCTTCTAAGACATTGGAACCAAAATTGAGAATCATGTTGGTATGGGAGACATCATTCACATCATAGTGTTTTCCCCACACGAGTTCCTGAGCAGTCCATTTTCCTCCTTCGCAGACAGAAGTGTGGTTGCCTATGGTTTTAGTGCCGAGCGCAGCCAGAAAATAGTCCTTGATGATCTTACTCGAGCTGGCCTTCATGCGGCCGTAATGAAACATTATCTCCTCTGGATGTCCGCTATCAATAATCTCTTTCAATTTCGAAGTTAATTCTTCGATCGCTTTCTCCCATGAAATTCTTTTCCAGAGGCCTTCTCCTCTCTTACCCACTCTCTTCAGAGGGTAAAGCAGACGGTCAGGATTGTAGAGCTGATTTATTCCTGCCTGGCCTCTGGCACACAGCTTTCCGTTAGTTCGAGGAAGATTGGGATTTCCTTCTATTTTGACCAATCGGCAGTCTTCAAGGTAACAGATTATCCCATCACGGGATACACACTGCCAGCATGCTGAAGGAATTGCCTGTCTTTTCTTACCTGTTTCGGGAGAGAAGTCTCCTATTTTTACCTCACCCTGGAGTTTTTCTGATTTAGAGACAGAGGGTAAAGAAAGAAGGCTTGTGCCTGCCGCTCCCAATTTAATAAAGTCTCTTCTATTTAATCTCATCGACCCAGACCTCCCCTTTCTTGTAGATTCCCTGCTTAAATCCGATGTAAAAAATATGAGGATTTGTTTTTTCTTCGGGAAACAGGACTTCAGTCTTATGTTCGTTTAGCAAATGGGAAATTTTGCTCGAGGGGTCATTCAAATCACCGAATATCCTCGCTTCAGCAGGACAGGTATTGACACAGGAAGGAGCAAGACCATTATCGATACGATGGAAACAGAAAACACACTTTCCTACGGTATGATTATCAGTATCACCTCCAGCCCATCTTATGGGATCAACATAACGGGCTTTGTAAGGGCAGGCTTCCACGCAGGCATGGCAGCCTATACATCTTTCATAATCCACCAGAACCACTCCGTCAGGCCTTTGATAAGTTGCCTTTTTCTCGAACATCACTTTTTTCCCCTTGTGGATGTAGACGTCTTTCACAGGTTCTACTGGACAGACTTCAACGCAGGGTGGATGGGCACAGTGGTTGCAGCTGATGGGCTGGAAAAATTTCTTTGTGCGGGGAAAAGTTCCTTCCTGCTTTTCTTTAACCACAGTCCGGAAAACTCCAAGAGGAACCTGAAATTCACTCTTGCAAGCCACACTACAGGCATGACAGCCGTAGCATTTACGCATGTCAACAACCATTGCATAGCGGGGCAGACTGTTTTTCTCTTCCCATGTCCGGGCAAAAATCGGGTTCGAGGCAAAGGCGAAAGATGAAGCCATAGCTGTACCCGCTTTTTTGATAAAATCTCTTCTTGAATTTATGTTGGTTCTCTTCCCGCTCATCAAACGTTTACCTCCTTTAAATTGAAATTAAGCTCAGCCCGGAATTCCGTTTGATTTCAGAATTTAAAGAAGACAGTCAGATTTGCGTAAATATCTTCTCCAGGCTTTTCTCCTCCTTCTGGATGGTCATATATGACATACTTTATGTTGGGGATAAGCCAAACATCTTTGGCTACATTCCAGCTCACAGCACCTATGATGAGATTAAAGGGGGCACCAGGATTGTCGGCAAAAGGAACATATGAAACTCCTGATCCGTTAAATTTTGACCTGAATCCATTGCCGAACATTCTGTCGAAGCGGGCGATTATTTCCAACTCTTTTGCTGCTTTGAGCACGGAAAAAGCAGAAATGAGGTCATAATCATAACCAGTGTCAGCCTCATCCAGATGCCTTCTGGCCCACATGGCTCCTATCCTTCCCCAGTTGTCTGCGTAAGAACCAAAGGCTTGAAGGACACAATAATTCTTATTGTTGGGGAGGCTTTCATAATCAGCATACACTTCTAATGTCATTCCCTGGAGAGGATTCCAGGCAAGAGAGCCATAAATCTTTTTGTGCTTGTTTGTCTCTCCCTTGGTGGAAGCGCCGTTGCCGAGCATCAGCTTATAGGAGAGTGTCTTCCCTTTATCGAGGTTGCCTTTGAGACCGATACCGAAATCTCTTGAAGAACCCATTTTCATTAAATCGAGGGGTGTCTTTTCAAGTGACCTGTATCCCCATATATTTTCGATCCTGCCCCAGGTAGGGGTGGAGAAAATGCCGAACACTATTTCCTGTCCAAAACATGAGAAGCTTATGTAAGCATCTTTGACGAAGGGGACTAATTTATCCGAGGAATCAAAGGGGAATTTCCCGGGAGAGTTAAACTCTAACCTGAGGCGTCCTTTTATTTTATCGCTAAATTTGGCGTCTGTGGTAAAATAAATTCTGCGGAACCAGAAACCATGCCGGCCTCGAATCCCACCTGCGTTTATTTCTCCTGAGTGGTGGCTGAGAACAAAATAATATTCGCCAAACATATAGCCTTTAAAACTCAGTTCTGCAGAATAGATTGAGCTCCAAAAAATGCCGATTATCATAAAAAACAATAATAGATGGCAGGCTTTTCTCATCAGTTTCTCCTTGAATTTTTGTTTTGAGCCTTTTTTACTCACCTTAAATTATTAGGTTTTTACTAAAGTGACAAGATAAAAATTATTTCCACCCATAAAAAAGCATGCAACTCATTTTTTCCAGCTCTGGTAAGTAGCAATAAATATGCCAAATTCTTTATTTTGATTAACTGAATTGTTATTTAGGTAAAATGAAGAATGTCATTGCGAGCGTTAGCGAAGCAATCCCGGGGTTACATTCCAGAGGCATGAGATTGCCACGTCCTTTCAAGGCAAATCAGGGACATGTACCGATTTTGGAAAATCGGTACATGTCCCTGATTTCCAAAAGAAAGAAAGGCTTAATGAAAAGAGCGATTTTTCGCTGAAGTCCGCGAATTTTCGCTACAAATTATATTTTTCGATTTTGCTCCTGAGGGTTGAGGGCTTTAGATTCAATATTTTGGCTGCTTTTGCTTTATTACCATTGCTTTTGGCCAAGGCGCGTTTGATAAGATTTATTTCAGTCTGTTTAATTATATCCTCAAAGGAGCCGCTGTCCAGATATGCATCTTTTGGATACACCTCTTCACAGATAATTTCTAGGGGAAGGTGTGCTGAATTGATAGTTTTTGCGGGAGCTATGAGAGCTATTCTCTCCACGAGATTCTCAAGTTCTCTCACATTTCCGGGCCAGCTGTAGCTCATCAGGAGTTCCATAGCTTGAGGTGAAATTTCTGGTGATTTATGAGGAGAATATTTCTGGATGAAAAAATCTATCAAGAGAGGAATATCTTCCTTTCTCTTGCGCAAAGGTGGTAGATGAATGGGAATGACATTTAGACGGTAATAGAGGTCTTCTCTGAATTCTCCTTTTTTAATTTTCTCCAATAGATTAATTTTGGAGGCAGCGATAACTCTCACATCTATTTTTTTTGTTCTCGTTCCCCCCACTCTTTCAAACTCATGGTGCTGTAATATTCTTAAAAGCTTAACCTGAAGCTCAAGCGGGATATCATCAACGTCATCCAGAAAGATTGTTCCCTCGTCTGCCAGTTCAAATCTCCCTTTTTTCTCGTTTACTGCTCCTGTGAAAGCACCCTTTTCATGGCCGAAAAGCTCACTCTCTAGAATATCTTTTGAAAACAGAGCACAATTTACTTTAACGTAAGGCTTGTCTTTCCGGGGGCCGGTGTAGTGAATGGCATCTGCCACCAGCTCTTTTCCTGTCCCGGTTTCGCCTGTGATGATAACCGTACTATCAGAATCAGCAACTATGGGGAGCAATTGAAAAATTTCCTGCATGGGTTTGCTTTTACCAATTATTTTATGAAAACTGTGTTTCTCTTTGAGCTGTTTTTTGAGTGCAATATTCTCCTTTTTTAAACATAAAACTTCTTCGATTCTTTTAAGGACGATGATAAGTTCTTCATTCGAAAACGGCTTGGTGATGTAGTCAGAAGCGCCTTTTTTTATGGCTTCAACAGCCATTTGAATTGTGCCGTAAGCAGTCATTATGATTACTGAACATTCCGGATGTCTCTGTTTTATTTTTTCCAGTAATTCGATTCCGTTCATTTCTGGCATCTTATAGTCAACAACAGCCACCTCGAACTTTTCTTTCTCTAAAAGGTTTAGGGCAAGCGTCGGGCTTTTACTCAGAGAAACTCGAAAACCTGCTTCCTTCAGGTCATCTCCGATAGAAATACGAAGGATATCTTCATCCTCAACGACTAGAATGTTCATTTTCTTCTCCATAGAGGGGAATGTTGATGGTGAATTTCGTTCCTGAGTTTATTTTGCTCTCGACTGTTATATCGCCTCCATGGTCTCTAATGATGTTGTAAGAGACAGAGAGTCCTAGGCCTGTTCCTTTTCCAGGTTCTTTTGTGGTAAAGAAGGGGTCAAATATTTTGTCGATATTTTCAGATGAAATTCCGGTTCCCGTATCCTCAATTTCCACCCAAGCTCTGGAGTTTTTGAAATGGGTGGAAACAGTCAGTCTCCCTCCTTGAGGCATAGCATCCACAGCATTCAAGACGAGGTTAATGATGACCTGCTCGATATGCTGGCTATCTCCTCTGCATGGTCTTCCGTTTTGAGCGTAATTTTTTACAACTTCAATTCCTTTCTTCTCGAATTTGTATTCAACCAGAGACAGAGCTCGTTCGATTGTGGTGTGGAGATTAATTTGTTTGAAGTGGTAATCATCGCGGCGCGAGAAATCAAGAAGACCCTGAACAACCTTTTCAATTTTTTGAATAGCAGCCATCATCAAGCTGAAATATCTCCTTATCTGCTTGCTTGGCTCTTTTTCGATGCGAATCAAACAATTCTTCAGGCCTGCCAGGGGACTGCTGATTTCATGGGTTAATCCAGAAGCGAGAGTCCCCATTGAAGCAAGCTTTTCTGTTTGGGTGTGACTTTGCTGGGCCTTTTTTAAATCAGCATGGGTTCTCTGGAGTCGACATGCCATTTCGTTGAACTTGTTGGCAAGGACATTTATTTCATCTCGGGTATTAATTTTTACAGGATTAAACTTTTGATCAAGGTTGATTGTTTCAAAAGCATTTGTAATCTTTGATATGGGGTTTGTGATCCAGTAGGAAAAGATTAAAGCACCGGCAATTCCCAGCATCAAAAAAATAAGCACAATACTGGTTAGAAAAACAACGATTTTATTTGTTGTTGCTGAGAGGCTTTTTTCAGTTATTCCCAGACGAAGAAAGCCCAGCTTTCCTTCGAGAATTGGCACCATTACATCCCTGTAATGCTGGCCTTTCTCATCCTTGATATACTGGAAATGGTATGCTTCACCTTTTTTAATCTCATTAGCACCTATGAGCTCCAGAGGAAAGGAGGAGCCGAAAGTATGAGCAATAACTTTATTTCTGGAATCTGTGACAAAACAATACGAAACGTCCGCTTCGTTTTCTTTAACTGTGTTAAGAAGTTGATAAAGAGAGATGAGGTCTTCAAAGAGTAATAATTTTGTAACTTCTACTGCCATGCTCTGAGCCATGAAGAGGCTTCTCCTGTCTAATTCCTTCTTAAGAGTTCTGTAAGTAATTTGTCGGTTGAAAAAGATGTTGAGGCTCCCGAAGAGGGCGACAACTATAATGGTAGCCGTGATAAACTTAGTGCGGAGCTTCAGATTACTTATCCTTATTTTCACCAGCGAGGCTCCTTGAGGAGATTCCTCATCGCTCGGATAGAGTCGTAATCGTCATCTTTGCCAGGAACAAAACTATCAATTTCCAGGTGGGATAAAATTTCTTTCCCCACCGGGTCGTGGCTCATCTTGAGGAGTATTGATTGAAGTTTTCTCTTCAGTTCAGGTTCAATTCTAGGATTGACGACCACAGGCGGCATACCAAAGGGTTCAGATTTTTTTATTATTCTCACATGAGCAACTCTGCGAGGAGCTTTCCGCCGGAGATAGTCGAAAATTAGACTATCAACACTTGCGCCAGTTACAAGCCCTCTTTCCACGGCCTGAATTGAGTAATCATGGGCATAAGTATAAATGATGCGGGAAAAGAAGTCTGCTTCACTTCTGTCAATTTTTCTCAAGAGGTAAGAGGGATAGAGATATCCAGTGTTTGAAAGAGGGTCTGTGAAAGCAAAATCTTTCCCTTCGAGATCCTCAAAACTCTTAACACCAGAATCGCTGTTGGCAATGATGTAAGCTTGATAATATGTCCTGTCCCTTATTTTAGGAATGGCAATAATTTCCGCCTCAAACTTCTCTCTTGCCTCAACATAAGCCCCTGAACAGATGAAGGCAAAATCAAGTTTATTCAGGCGCAGAAGTTCATTTACTTCCTGATAGGTTTTTCTCTGTTTGAAAGTAATTTCTTTTCCAATATTTTGGGCAATATAATTAAAAATTCTGCTGTAGTAAACATAGTTTTCTTCAGGAGAAATCATAGCTGAGACAGCTGCTCTGATTATTTTTCCAGGGCCATTCTCAGAAGTGTTGAGTTCTTTTCTGTTATCAAATCTAATTTTTATGCTCTTTTCTCTTTGCTGCCCACAGGATAAGAACATGAGGATAAGGCTTAAAGAGAGGAGAAGAGAAAATAAAAATTTTTTCATATCTTTATTTTATTTTTATTATAGATTATATCAATTTTTATTGAAATAAAATGAGAACTGTTTTTGCCCCTCATGAATAAAGATCCGAAAGGAACGAATGAGAGGGGAATATTGCCATTTCTTCTCTTTTAAATTATTATCGTTTTGTTTTCGGACTAATAATTGAGGAGAATTCAGGTCGTAAATAAGGAGAAAAAATGAGCGTAAAACAGTATATAGGCAGGAGAAAGTTCTTAAAAGTATCAACATTAGGCCTGGTTAGTGCAGGGATTAGTGCCGGACAGAATATAAGCTGCCTCTCCAAAAAGGAAAAAAAGGAAGAAAAATCCCTGAGGATAAAAGGATACCGGATGTTGGGTCGGACCGGGTTCAGGGTCTCTGAAATTGGCTGCGGTAATATCCAGGATGCAGGCCTTCTGAGTGCCATGCTTGATGCTGGTGTAAACTACATTGATACTGCTGAAAGCTACCCCGGACATCACAGAATAGTGGGCAGAGCCATCCGGGGTCGCGACCGGAAGTCTGTTTTTATCACTACTAAAATGCAGATGGAAGGTGATGTCTCGGTCCAAGGTCTTGTGAAAAGAGTGGACAAAGCCCTGGAAGAGCTCGAAACTGATTATGTAGACTGCATGATGATGCATATGCCCGAGAAAGCCGAAACACTCGGCCACAAAAATTTTCACCAGGCTATGAAGCGGCTCAAGTCAGAGGGGAAGGTGAGATTTCTCGGTGTCTCACACCACGGGTCATTCTGGTTAAGGGAACCTGAAGAATCGATGGAGAAAGTCCTTCTTGCTGCAGCCGAGGATGGTCGGTTTGATGTTTTTCTCCTGGCTTATAATTTTCTTCAGATGGACCAGGGTAAAAGGGTGCTTGAAGTGTGCGGGGAGAAAGAAATTGGAACAGCGCTGATGAAAACAACCCCTGTCTACAGGTATTACCTGCTCAAATCGCGAATTGAAAAGCTGGAAAAAGAGGGAAAAAAGATTCATCCGCTCTACAGGGAAGGTCTGAAACGCTTTAAAGAAAAGGCAGATATGGCTGAGGCTTTTATTAAAGAGAACAGGCTGGAAGACCCGGAGGAAATAAGAGAGGCAGCTATTAAGTTTGTGCTGAGCAATCCTGAAGTCAACACAGTCTGCTGCTCAATCAGAACTTATAAAGAGATGGAGAGGATGGTTCGCCTCTCAGGAAAAAAACAAGCTTAATATAAGGCAGTGGTGAGAGATAAATTCTTCGCTGGGGGCAAGAATGAAAAAGTGCATAGTGTGTGTTTTTCTTTTAATTTTGAGCGCTGATTTTATTCTTTGCGGGACAAAAACATACAGCAGAAAAAAATTGTACCATTACGGGAGAGGGAGAGAGTTTAGGGGAAATGATTTGAAAACAATAGCTTTCCCCATAGG
>JBHIDX010000074.1:0-9047 GCA_046760305.1 Candidatus Aminicenantales bacterium | reverse complement strand
AAATATATAAATATCGTAATGTTTTTATTGAAAATAAATAAATTATAGAAATACCTTTATTTTCTCTATATTCTGGCATATTTTTTGCTGTTTTAAAAGAGGATTAAGTCTACAAAAAAGGAGGCAAGAATGATGAAAGTCGCCAGAGTTATCATTGCTACTCTTCTTATTTTAGTTCTAAGTGGATTGGTTTTATCTCAGAAGCCGAGAAAGCTCAAGGATTCTCGTGTCAGATACAGAGGGCCTCAAGATCGTTCAACCAGAACAGTCAGAGTTGATGATTTAAAAAGGCTGGCTAAATACATTGCTCAAGCTCAAGGTGATTACATCAGTTCTGAAGCATGCG
This sequence comes from Candidatus Aminicenantales bacterium, assembly GCA_046760305.1. Classification (GTDB taxonomy): domain Bacteria; phylum Acidobacteriota; class Aminicenantia; order Aminicenantales; family Aminicenantaceae; genus JBHIDX01. The sequence goes on along the minus strand of JBHIDX010000074.1, from coordinate 8,701 downwards.
GTGTTTGTCATACTGGGATTTATGATTGGTGGTTTGCTTCGGGTCATGCTCATAAGTTGAGATCTGCAGAAGAAGCTAGAGGAGCAGGTATCCCTCACCCTGAGTCTGTTACCTGGAATGATATCAAGTGGGTAATCGGAGGATTTGGATGGAAGGCGAGATTTATAGGAAAAGATGGCTATATCATAACTCAGGGAGGGAAAAATCAGTTTAATCTGGAGACCCGCGCCTGGACTGACTATCATGCTAATGAGCAAAAACCATACAGTTGCGGTGCCTGTCATACAACTGGATACGACCCTACAGGAAACCAGGAGTATCTGCCTGGAGTTGTGGGAACATGGGTTTACCCTGCTATTCAATGTGAGAGGTGCCACGGGCCGGGGAAAAACCATGTTCTTTCAGGAGGAGATGAGACGAAGATCACTGTTGACAGGACTTCGGCCATGTGTGGAGAATGCCATTACAGGACCGACCCGAATATAATTCCTGCCAAAGGAGGCTTTATCAGGCACCACGAGCAGTACAATGAATTCTTAAAGAGCGGACACTCACAGACAATGGAGTGTGTCTCGTGTCATGATCCTCATAAACCTGCTGGCTCTTCGATTAAACTAACCTGTGCAGACTGCCATGCTGATGTTGCTGCTGTTTACCAGACGAGCGAAATGGGAGAAGCCGGAGTCAGTTGTGAAGACTGTCATATGCCTTACATGTCAAAGAGTGCTGTTTCGTTAAGAAAGTGGGTTGGAGATGTGAAAACTCACCTCTTCCTGTTCAACCTGGATGCTAATGCTCAACCTTTTACTGCAGACGGATCGGAGGCAAACGGGTATATAACTTCTGAATACGGATGCTTGGTATGCCATTATGATAGAGATAAAGCGTGGGCAGCTACTTTTATCGGAACAGTACACACCATCCAGTAGCAGGTCTTAGGAGGTATTCTTGGATTATAGAGGTCATACCCTCTATAATCCTTTCTATTTCTAGATTAAGGAGTAGAAAGTGAAAAAAATAGCCATTTATCTTTTCCTCTCTCTATCCCTCCTCATCTTCCTGGGTGCTGCATTTACACGCGAGTTCACCGAGTCTGACTTTGTTGGCTCTGAGATGTGTTTGGAATGCCACGATAATATAAAAGACAGAGTTGTCTTTACTTCCCATTTTGATCTGGAAAAGACCGTTAACAATATTCAGGTTGAATACTGTGAGGCATGCCATGGTCCTGGAAATCTGCATGTAGAAGATCCAGAAAAGAAGGGTACCATCAGGAACTTCAAAGATACTGAGTTTTCAGAGGTTGTAGATACATGTCTTGCCTGCCACAAAAAGAATCATTTCTTGAACAACTTCAAAAGAGAAAAGCATTTCCAGACCGGAAGCTCCTGTCTTTCCTGTCATTCAATGCATCCCGAACAGCCCCTGAATAAGCTCCTTTCAGAACAGCCTGAAGGATTGTGTTTTTCCTGCCATCAGGACAAGGTTTCAGAGTTTAATCTTCCTTACCATCATAAAGTCAGCGAAGGGAGGATGAGATGTTGGGATTGTCATAATCCACATGACGCCGATGTCTCCACACAGAAGATAGGCTTTAAGAAAATCGATGAGAGCTGTTTCGTCTGTCATCCATCTCAGAGAGGTCCTTTTACTTATGAGCACATTGGAACTAACATCGGTACCTGCACGGTCTGTCATTCGCCTCACGGTTCTGAAAATGCACGTTTGCTGCGTCGCTCGAGTCAGTATCTCCTCTGTCTTGAATGTCATTCAGGTTCAATCTCGGCTGAGTCTCTTCTTGGTATGAAAACTCCTTCTTTCCACATTACTTCTAATCCGACCTATCAGAATTGTACTATCTGTCATGTGAAGATTCATGGTTCTTATCTCGACCATTACTTTTTAAGATAAGGGGGATGAAATGCGTCGTTTAGTTAGCTGTTTAATAATAGCTGTTCTTATTTTTCTTCCTCTCTTGGGGAGAGTTGCGTTAAGCCAAACACTGGGATTTGGATTTCTGGAAAAAAAGCAGAACATATGGGGAAATTACTCAGTCTCGGGGACGATTGGTGTCAACTTTCTTTTTGATAATGTCCAAGGTGAAAGGAATCTCTATCTCTCCCAGTTCAACCTGCAGAGTGGCATTAAATTCAGCAGCCTTTCTTTTAAGGCCAATCGCATTCCAGATAGAGAAGGAATTTTTGACTCGATTTCCTTTGATGTGAGGGGGTTTGGTGCTGAGCCTTATGGAAGAGCAGAATTTAGACTGGAAAAGCGAAATTTACTGCTTTTAAGAGGCGGATATACTGAGAGGAAATACTTCACCAATGTCGCAATTTTCGCCAACCCTCTCTTTGACCCAGACTCTGAAATAACCCAACTTACGAGTTACCACACCTGGAATACAAAGGAAAAAACCACTGACATCAGCGGAAGGCTTCGTGTTGCTCCCTGGTTGAGCCTGGATGTTTCATGGCAGAGGACAAAGTTGGAAGGAAATAGTGTTATAACTCTTCGCCTTTTAAACAATGAATATCCCCTGAATGAGCCTGTAAACCAGACGATTAATGTTGTTCAGCTCGGAAGCGAAATAAATGTAAAGGGAATACTTTTTTACAAAGTTACTGGAATCTACAATACATTCTCGTTGGATCAGGAAGCTTATTCACAGACAGCTGTAAACTGGGGACTCCGGGGAAATCCCTATGGAGATTCTGGAACATACCTGACAAATCAAGAGCGAGATATTTCCGTTAATTTGAGGACATGGACAATCAACCAGTCTTTCCACATTGTGCCTTTTAGAAATATCTCCATAAACGGGAGCCTTAGAAAAAGCTGGGCCAGTGGAGAATCTCAAAGTCAAGAGGTAGTAGAAGGGCGTTTTGTCTGGCCTCTTTATGATATTGTAAGCAGCGCAGTTTATTCAAATTCTGGCGACTTGAAAAAAGATTTATGCAGGGGTGATGTAGGAGTATATTTTGACCTTCTTCCTAATCTCAGAGTTCGTGCAGGATATGATTTTTATTCTTACACAATCGAAAATTCTGATTTATTGAGCTACTCCTTTTATCGTGTTTATTACGGTCGAACAGTTACAGAGAGTGAAAATTCTAATCCTCTGATTGGAATGAAGTATGGTAAGTTTTTTGCAGATGCATCGTTTACAATCGGGAAACACGTGACAGTGAGTGGAGGATATGCTTATTCCACTAACAAGCTCGAACTAAGATCAGCCGAAGGAGAAGAAGAGGATTATTCCTACAATCTTAGCTCTTACTTTGGCTCTCTAGCCTTCAAACTTAACAGGGTTTTTTCCTTAAAAGCCACTTATGAGAAAGGAAACTACAACAGAGTTTTTGCCCGTCTTATTCCATTGGATTCCTCTTCTGCTGCAGTTCAGGGTAAATTTACTTTGGCAGAGACTATCTCATGCTCTTTTCACTACAAGTATCAAAAGCTGGAAAATGCTCCTTTTGGTTATGACAGCACCTTAAACGGATATGGAGCCAGTGTTAGGTACTCTGCTGAGAATGGGTTATTTGGAGCGTTTGCGAATTTTTCCAAGAATGATTTCAACTCTGTTCTTGATATCATACGGTATGTGAGCTTGTTTGTTGAAACAGATGATATCTCTGAATTTGTAAGCGACTCTCTTCATTTTTCAGCCGGCTTATGGCTGAAGCTGGGAATTGTTGGTCTTAATGCGGGCTACAGTTATACAAAGACAGAAGGAACTTTTCCGATAAAAATGCAGTTTCCCTACATTTCCCTCATGTTAAAAGTACTACCAGAACTTGCCTTTACTGTGAATTACCGCCTGTATGACCACAGTCAGATTGATTATCCTACTCAGTATTATAAAGCACATCTACTAACAATAGGATTTCTAACCTCACTTTAAAACTTATTAACACATAAGCCGGGTTTTGACAAAAAGCCTGGCTTATGCTAATTTTCCTATCCAGATATTCAAAAAATAAAGAAGTTTATAGAAACATACGCCTAATTATTCCAATTTAACCCTATTCCTCGGGAAAAGTAAGATGGAAAACAAAAGAATCGGGCGGCTGCATGTACTGACGGATACGAGTCTTCAATCGCGTTTTTCTCATCTTGAACTTGCCAGAATGGCCATAGCCGGAGGTGCTGATACCATACAATTCCGCCAGAAAAGCGGGGATACAAGGGATATGATCGAGACCGCACGCCAGCTAAAGAAGCTGTGTGCAGATGCAGGGGTGATGTTCATCGTCAACGACCGTCTGGATGTAGCTCTGGCCGCAGAAGCTGATGGAGTGCATCTCGGGCAGAAGGATTTCCCGATTCCGCTTGCTCGCAAATGGCTGGGCGAAGAAAGAATCATTGGAGGCTCGGCAGCAGTTGTGGAGGAAGCCAGGATTTGTGTGGAGGAAGGAGCAGATTATGTGGGATTTGGACCGGTTTATCCCACCACATCAAAAGATGATGCAGGTCCGGTTTCAGGGATTGCTGTGCTGAAAAAGGTAGTCAGCACCATTCCCCTCCCCATAGTCGCCATCGGCGGGATTACCGCAGAAAACACTCCTGAAGTCATAAAAGCAGGCGCATACGGTATCGCGGTTATATCCGCTGTCTGCTGTCAGGAAGATCCCAGGCTGGCAACAGAACTCCTTTACCACAGCCTGCAGAGTGCTACAGAAGCAGGAAAGAAATGAGTGAAACTCTGGCTGATATCGGGGAATTCGGTTTGATTCGCCGAATCCGAAACCTGATAGAAGAAGCCTCTCCCCATGACTCCTCAATTTCTGTAGGGCTCGGCGATGACACAGCTTCCATAATTCCATCCCAGGGATATGAGATGCTTCTCACCTGCGACTGTCTTGTCGAAGGCAGACATTTTCTCTCCCAATGGATTGAGCCTTTCGATATCGGACGGAGGGCTATGGTTGTGAATATCAGTGATATCGGAGCCATGGGAGGTCTTCCCCGCTTTGCCCTCATTTCACTGGGCCTTAAACCTTCGATGCTTGTCTCAGCCGTGGAAGAGATGTACAGAGGATTCCTGGAGGAACTAAAGCCTTTTGGAGGTTCAATCATCGGTGGGAATATCACCAGATCAAACGAGAAAAACTTTATCGATATCACTTTAATCGGCGAAGTGGAAAAAGGAAAAATTCTACACCGCTCTGGAGCAAGATCAGGAGACAGCATCCTGGTCACCGGCTATCCTGGAGAGGCAGCGGCTGGCCTGGAAATTCTGCGCAAATCAAAGCCAGAAAAAGGACTAAAGGACAATCGACTGGTCAGGGCATACTCCCTTCCCTCACACCGGGCTTGGGAAGGACGAGCTGTGGCCCGTTCAGGTATTGCCCATGCAATGATTGATACCAGCGATGGATTCCTGGGAGACCTGGGCCATATATGCGAGGAAAGTCATGTCGGGGCTGAGCTCACCCAGGAAAAATTTCCTCTGAGTGAAACGCTCAAAAAGGCATCCCAGGAACTCGCCGCTGACCCGGTTGAACTCTTCCTTGGTGAGAGCGATGATTATGAATTGATCATAATCTGTCCTCCCTCTGGAGTGGATGATATTGAGAAAATTATTTCAGAAGTTAGCCAGGTTCCGGTCACAGAGGTGGGCAGGATTACAGATAAAGCAGGCGTGATGCGTATAATTCTTCCTGATGGGACAGGGAAGCTTGTCTTTCCCTCCGGGTGGAACCATTTTTCTGATTAAGGAGGTATGGATGTTCGACAGAGAACTCGGGCAAAGAGCTGGGGAAAATCTTCAGAATCTGAGAGAAAAGAAGCCCCTGATTCAAAACATCACTAACTACGTGGTCATGAATTACACGGCTAACGCTCTGCTTGCGTGCGGGGCTTCACCGGTCATGGCTCACGCTCAGGAAGAGGTTGAGGAAATGGTATCGCTGGCAGGAGCGCTCGTGCTCAATATAGGGACACTCACGCCTTACTGGATTGATTCGATGCTCAAAGCCGGTAGAAAAGCCAATGAAATGAATATTCCGATTATCCTTGATCCGGTAGGTTCAGGAGCGACCAAACTGCGGACAGATTCTGCCAGGAGGCTTATTGATGAGATTTCGATAGATGTTGTAAGGGGGAATGCCTCAGAAGTACTCTCGATGGCCCATGAGGGCTCACGGACAAAAGGTGTGGACTCAATTCACACTGTGGACGATGCTGCTGAAGCGGCTCTAACTTTGGCCAGAGAATTGAAGACCACCCTGGCCATTACCGGAAAAGTAGACCTTATTACTGACGGCCAGCGCATCTTTCGTGTCCACAATGGCCATGAGCTTATGGGTTATGTCACAGGTACTGGCTGCACAGCTACGGTTATAATCGGAGCCTTCCTGGCCATAGATAGAGATGCGGTGAGGGCCACGGCCACAGCTCTGGCCTATTTCGGACTTGCAGGTGAGAAAGCTTCGAGGAAAGCCAGTGCTCCAGGAAGCTTCATGATAGCCATGCTCGACGCTCTCTATACCATTGACAGAAAAGAGCTGGAAGAGGGAGCCAAGATTCAAAAGCAAAACACATGAACCTTACTTCTTTTTAGCTCTGAAGATGCCGTTTTTTCTCAGGCATCCGGGTGAAGAGAATGGGGTCAACAGCCGGCTCGAGCTCGACAGACACACTTCCTATATTTCCCCTCTCATCTGTGAAAAAGGAGGCTTTATAGGTGGTATCCCACTGCTCATTTCTGATCTCGAAGATATCGTAGTGGTAATGCTCCATCGGAAATTCCATGTCATTATAACTGGCTATTAGTTTCTCTCCTTTTTTCTGGATAGAAAGCACTCCATATCCTGGATGGAAGTAATCTCCAGCATAGTCTTCAAGAGGGTGAGAGGGGCGTGTATTCAGTTTGCGTTCCTTCTCTTTTTCCTTTTTAGCCTTCTCTGCTTCATTCTCTGCTTTCTCTCTCTCTTCTTTTATTCTCCTATTCCATGGAATCTGCGAAAGACCGAGCAGCCGGTCAAAAGCGTTATAAGCAACGATCTGAGGGACAGGGGTTCCATTCAGGTTGGTGAGAATAACAAGACCTATATTGTCCTTGGGCATAAGGGAGACACGGGCTGTAAAGCCATCTATTCCTCCCCCATGGGAAAGCATGAGGTGTCCTCTGTAAGCAGTGATGCCCCAGCCCATGCCGTAAGTAGAGTAGAATAACTCATCGTACCTCATTGTCCTTGAAGCTATCATCTGTGGGGAGTGGATTTCTCTCAGGTTTCTCTTGGAAATAATCTGTTTTTCGCCGTATTTTCCCTTGTTGAGATTAAGTATCAGCCATCGGGTCATATCTGTTACATTTGAATTGATGGAACCGGCAGGACCGACATTGTCAATATTTCGAAAAGGAATTTCTATAACCTGGCCATTCTTAGCTTTATAGTAGGGAAGGGCATAGTCAGGCGCCTTCTTTGAATCCTCCACAGAAAAATTACTTTCTTTCATGCCCAGGGGACTGAAGATTCGTTCCCTGACGAAATCTTCCCATTTCTTTCCCGCTACCCGGCTGACAAGATAACCTGCTGTCATGAACATCAGGTTCTGGTACTGGAAGGTGGTGCGGAAGTCTTTGCTCGGCTCAAGATAAGCAAGGCGTTTTACCAGCTCCTCACGCGATGCAGGAGAATTGTACCAGACCAGGTCATGACGGGGTAACCCTGAACGGTGGCAGACCAGGTCGCGCGGAGTCATTCTCTCAGAGGCAAAAGGGTCTTTAAGCCGGAACTCTGGGAGGTAATTCCTTACCGGTTTATCCCAGTCAAGCTTTCCTTCATCAACCAGAATGCCCATGGCCAGAGCAGTAAAGGCTTTGGTGCATGAGCCAATGGCAAAGAGTGTGTTCGGAGTGACCTTCAAGCCCTTCTTGATATCCCTGAAACCGAATCCTCTGGAATAGATGACTTCATTGTCCCTGACGATTGAAATCGCCAGGCCCGGGACCTTCCATTCGTTCATGACATCAGTGATGAATTTTCCAAAATCTTTTTCATTGAGTTTCTTTGGTGTTTCTTTGGCGGCCAGAGGAAAGAGAAAAATGACCAGTGTGAAAAGGATGAATAAGCAAATGGTTGGGGTGAACCTTCTTCTTTTCATCTTAACCTCCATTTAAATATTCTAAGATAAAACATTTTCGCTTTTTCCATCTGAAAATCAAGCTTAGCTGTGCAAAACATGAGAAGATGTACTTATTATTTTTATTATCTGCAGAAAAAATTTCAACAATATTCCTTACTCGTCCTTTTTTCTCTCATAAAGGTTTCAACGTTCACAACAAGGTCAGGGCAAAATATGGATCGCTTTCATCACAGACTATGCTGAGATCGATCGCATCGTCAAGGTGAGATCTTGCCAGCTCTCCACGGAACGCTCCCCTATCTTGACAATCCGGGCTTCATTGACTATCCCGGCCGCGGGTATACTTCTGGAATCTGGAGCGCATGGATTATCCTGAGTTCATCGCCCGGGTTACCTCCCATATTCCAGACAAGGGCCAGGTCACCGTCCGTTATTTCGGCCTGTATGCCAATGCTCATCGGGGCCAAGTGCGCAAGAGACAACCCGACAAACATCCGTTCATCATCGTTGAAGAGAAGAGCCCTAGAATCCCCCGCCGCGGCTGGGCTGAAATGATTCGGAAGGTCTTTGAAGTCGATCCTTTGCTCTGTCCCCGATGTGGTGGCCA
>JBHIDX010000073.1:0-9164 GCA_046760305.1 Candidatus Aminicenantales bacterium | reverse complement strand
ATGTGTTCAAGAAGGATTATTACTCCGATCAAGATAAGGATTAAACCTCCAACAAGCTCTCCTCCTCTTTTCACAAGACTCCCGAAGGCAGAGCCCATCTTCATCCCGAAAACAGTAACAGTAAAGGCAACGAGACCGATGACAACAGCTGGATAGATGATACCTCCATCAATTACAGCCAGGCTAAGGCCAACAGCCAGAGCATCAATACTCGTCGCCAGAGCAAGAAGTAGAAGCAGTGCTCCTCTTGTCGGGTCAGAAATTCTTTCTTCTTTTTCCTCTTTCACTTTCAGGGAATGATAAGCCATCCTTCCTCCGATGATAAGGAGAAGCCCGAAGCCCACCCAGTGGTCAAAAGTTTCAATGTACCTCTGGATACTGGTTCCAGCCAGCCAGCCCAGAATAGGCATCATGAACTGGAAAAGCCCGAAAGCAAATGCCACACGCAGGACCTGTCTCTGGGTAATATTCTTCAGGGCAGCGCTCATACCCAGAGAAACACCAAAAGCATCCATGGCCAGAGCAATAGCTATTCCAAGAACGATAAAAATACTCATCTTACTACTTCTATCATTATCATTCTTCCTGGACTATTCGTAAATAGTCCAAGTTTCCCTTAATTATTCAATGCTATCCGCAAATCAAGGAACATGTAACAGATTCCAGAAAATCGGTACATGTCCCTGATTTCCTTGCATGTAGTAAACTTAATATTGATTTTTATGAATAATTCAGGTTTTCCAGGTATTTTAATGCAATTGAAGACATCATAAGCCCAGCCAGAGGAAGAGCTTTCTCATCCATGTCAAAACACGGATGATGGTGAGGATATTTCATGCCATCCCCCATACCAAAAAAGAAGAATGCTCCCGGCACCTTCTGAAGGTAATAGGCAAAATCCTCGCCTCCCATAACAGGATCAATCTTCACGATGCTCCTTTCTCCCAGGGTGCGGCGCGCAACCTCAAGCACAAGGTCCACCATCCCCTCATGGTTGACAAGCGGTGGGTATCCTTTCTCATACTCGACCTCTCCGCTGGCGCCAAAAGCGCGGCATGTTCCTTCTGTCACCTCTCTCAGCCTCCTTTCAGCCAGAGATTGGACATCAGCCTCAAACGTCCTCACTGTTCCTGTTAGCAGCACTTCAAGTGGAATAATATTGTTGAAAGTGCCTCCTTTTATAGTTCCGAAAGAGACGACTGCGGGTTTCAGCGGGTCTACATTTCTGCTCACAATGCTCTGCACATTAACCACAAGCTGGGAGGCAACAAGAATGGGGTCAACAGTGGCCTGGGGCATCGAACCATGACCTGCCTTACCCCTGACAACAATCGAAAAATTATCTGCCTGGGCCATCATCGCACCCTTGACAATACCCACCGTGCCTGTGGGCAGAGGCTGCCAGAAATGCAGTCCGAAAACTGCATCCACTTCCTCGAGCGCGCCTTCCTCAATCATCTGCTTTGCTCCGCCAGGCGGGAATTCCTCGGCCGGCTGAAAAAGAAAAACAATCTTTCCTCTGAAATCCTGCCTCCTCGAAGCAAGCACCTTTGCCACGCCCATAAGAACAGCCATATGTCCATCGTGAGCGCAGGCATGGCAGGCCTTTGAGTTCTCTGAGATATATTCTTTTTCTCCTTCCTCTTTTAATGGAAGGGCATCCATATCTGCTCTGAGTGCGACTGTCCTGCCTCCAGGCTTTCCTTCAAGCTCTGCCCTCAATCCGGTTCCTGCAAGAACTTTAACCTCAAGGCCGAGACTTTCAAGGAAGCTGCGAATGACAGTTGAAGTTCTCTTCTCCTTGAAGGCAACCTCTGGATGCCGGTGAAAGTCACGCCTCCATTCCTTCAGTTGAGACTCTAGAGCCTTGAATTCCTTTTTTATTTCCTCAAGCATTTCAGCCTCCAAAAAAGGCTTTTGTAGAACCCTTCTTTATTTTTACTGAATCAATGCCTCAAGCTTCCAGAAATTCTATTTTTTGAGGTCGGGTGACCAGGCTGACAATCACTGTCACCACCATGTTAACCACAAGGGCAATAAAACCTGCATTCAGGCCGAGAAGAGGGTCGTGGCCGCCGAAGACAAGGAAGCTGACGAGCACGATGCCGGTGAGAAGCCCGGAAAAGACGCCTGCTCTGGTTACTCTGCTCCAGAAAAGGCCGAGCACCATTCCAGGAAAAAACTGGGTTATCCCATCATAACCGATGAGAAGGAGGTTGACTAGGGCGTTGGGAAAATAGATGGTAAAGATGAGAGCAATAGTGGTGATGACGAAAACAAGGAGTCGGGAAAGCCTCATCACCCTTTCCTCGCCTGCATGAGGAGCAAACCCTGCCTGGTAGACGTTCTTGGCCAGAAGGGTTGAGGCAAAGAGGATGAGGATAGAGGAAGGAACCATTGCTGTCACAGCTCCAGCCGCACCCACAAAACCCATAAACCACGAAGGATAGGTTTTATTGACCAGAGCCAGGAAGGCGAAATCTCCGTCCTCCAGTCCGGGAATAACGAGCAGAGCAGTAAAACCGACCATGAACACAAGCAGAATCGGTATCTGGTAAAAAGGCATGATTATCGCATTTCTCTTGATAATCCTCTCGCTTCTGGCAGAGAAGGCAGAGCCGACAACATGAGGCCACATATAGAACCCTAGTCCTGTGAGGAGGGCGGTCGACATGACCCAGGGTACATCCATGTTTGTCGTTGCCCCGGGAAAAACGAGAAACTCTGGATGGCGCTCCATCAGGGCTCTGAACATCTTCCCCAGCCCGCCAAAATAAATGCAGGGACCACCGATGCCCACTATCCCCACAGCGAGAATCATCATTACATCCTTGATGATTGCCACCCAGGCAGTGCCTCGAATGCCGCTCGTGTAGACAAAGACACAAGTCAGAACAAAGGCAATCAGCATGGCCAGACGAGGGTCGATGCTCCTGTTGCTCGCTTCCTGAACGATGAGCCCCAACCCTTTAAGCTGAAGCTGGAGATAGGGAATGATAAAGGCTACACCGATGAGGGCCACGAGCACTCCCAGCCATCGACTGTCGTACCTTTTGATGAAAAAATCGGGCTGGGTATGAAGCCCGTATTTTTTACCGGCTTTCCACAGCACAGGAAGAAAAAAGAAAGAAAAAGTGTAAGCAAGGGTACCGTAAATCAGGATATAAAAAGTAGGAGCACCCTTTGAATACGACCAGCCGCTCGCTCCCAGGAAGGTAAAAGTGGTGTAGATCTCTCCTGCCATAAGAAGCCAGATTATGATAAGGCCGAACTTTCTCCCGCCGACTGTCCACTCTTCAAGATTCATCTTCACTTTTTTGCCGGCATAGATGCCAAGAAGCGAAGAAAAAATGATCACCACAAGGATGATGACTAGGGCAGGACTCATCACTTTTCTCCTTTTTGAGGCGGGTTGTACTTCCTCTCGAGAAGATAAGCGAGGAAAAGTATCGGCGGCGTTAATAAAACCCAGGCTACAATCCAGAAAAGAAGAAAAGGGAGTCCCAGAATCACCGGTTCAATCCGGTTTACCAGAGGAAGTGCAAAAACGAGCATCACAAAAGGCACTGTACCCAGAAGAATAGCCAGCTTTGTTCCTTTTTTCATCACACCTCCTTCCACAGAGCGCGTCAATTATACCATTTATCCTGAATTCTACATAAATATCAATATTTTTAGCATGGTTATGTTGCTAAAGGTAAGGTTTTATATGGATAATTCAGGGAAACCTGGACTATTTGTGAATAGTCCAGGTTATACCATTTTTACAAAATTTTATGCTCCTCTTTAACACACTGTACAAGAGACATATAATAGAGAAATAACATGGAAGAAAAAATTATTCTCAGAGGAGTAAGGGTTCACAACCTGAAGGGAATAAACCTTGATATTCCTCTCAACAAGCTGATTGTCGTCACTGGTGTGAGCGGCTCAGGAAAGTCATCCCTTGCCTTTGACACCCTGTATGCCGAAGGGCAGCGCCGCTACATCGAATCGCTTTCTTCCTATGCCCGCCAGTTTCTGGAAAGGATGGATAAGCCCGATGCTGAGCTCATCGAGGGAATCACCCCGGCCATCGCCATCCAGCAGAGAGCGGTGACCAAAAACCCACGCTCGACTGTGGCCACAGTAACGGAAATCTACGATTTTCTGAGAGTGCTCTATGCGCGCATAGGGATAATCCACTGTCTGAAATGCGGAGAGCCTGTGGTGGCAGATACAATCGACTCAATTGTCAGCAAGCTCAACTCACTTCCAGCCGGAACAAAGGTATGGATTTCTTTCTCTTGGCCGCTTGAAAAAGGGGTGGCCTCTCTGAGAAGAGAAGGTTTTTTCCGCATTCTCAGGGGAAAAGAAGTTATCGAGCTGGGCCAGATCAGCCTTCCCCGGAAGGGAAGCGTGGATTTTTTTGTCGACAGGTTAGAGCTTGAAAAAGAAGAGAGAGAAAGGCTGGTTGACTCTCTCGAAACAGCGCTCAGAAAAGGAGAAGGAAGAGTTAAGGTGCTCACAGAAGAGGGAAAAGAACTGGCCTTTTCCGAAAAACTAGAATGCAGGAAATGCGGTCTCCCTTACGAAGAACCTTTCCCTAATCTTTTCTCCTTTAATAGCCCCCAGGGAGCCTGCCCGACCTGTCATGGATTTGGCGACCTGGCAGTGCTTGATGAGGAAAAAATCATCCCTGACAGCAATAAATCTCTGGAAGAAGGAGCGATCGAACCCTGGACAAAACCCGCCTCCCGAGACCTGATGGAGCATCTCCTCGAGGAAGCCAGCCGAAGAGGTATTCCGACACACGTTCCTTTCAAGGACCTTAAAGAAGAGTGGAAACGCTTCATCATCGATGGAGGAGACGGCTATTACGGGGTGAAAGGCTTTTTCGAGTGGCTCAAGGGAAAAAAGTACAAGGTGCAGGTGAGGGTCTTCCTCAGCCGCTACAGAAAATTTGTTCCCTGCCCTTCCTGCCATCAAACCCGGCTCAATACCAGAGCGCTGAGTGTAAAGCTGAGCGGGCTTTCCATAGGGGATATAGTGAGAATGACTGTTCAGGAAGCAAACAATTTTTTCACCTCGCTGACTCTATCTCCATTCCAGCACCAAGTAGCCGAAAAGCTTTTAAGAGAAATCAAAAACAGGTTGAAATTTCTTCTTGAAGTGGGACTTGACTACATTACGCTTGACCGCATGACATTCACCCTGAGTGGAGGCGAGGCCCAGAGAATAAATCTGGCAGCTGCTTTGAGTGCTTCGCTTGTGGGTACCCTTTTTGTTCTCGACGAGCCGAGTATAGGGCTCCACCCCCGCGATAACAGACGGCTGATTGAAATTCTCAGGTCTTTAAAGGAAATGGGAAACACAGTCATGGTCGTCGAGCATGACCCTGAAATAATCACTGCGGCAGATTACATAATCGACCTCGGTCCGGGTGCTGGAGAAGGGGGAGGAGAGGTTATTTTCGATGGTCCGAAAAAAGAATTTATGAAGAGCAGGGAATCGCTTACCGCCAGTTACCTGAGGAAAGAAAAAAGGATAAAGACACCGCAGCAGAGAAGAAAAGCGCATAAATTCATAAGGATAAAGGATGCCCGCAAGCACAACCTGAAACACCTCGACATTAAAATACCGCTCAACGCTTTCACATGTATCACAGGAGTCTCAGGCTCAGGAAAGAGCTCTCTTCTCTACGACGTCCTCTACAAGGGATGGGTGGGAGAGTCTGCTGACGGTTTTTCTGAAATAATGGGAAAAGAAAATATCGACAGAATAATCATGGTCGACCAGTCTCCGCTCAGCACTTCTCCCCGCTCAATCCCGGCCACTTACATCAAAGCCATGGACAGCATACGTGAAGTCTTCAGCCAGACTAGAGAAGCAAGGGCAATGGGCTACAGGCCGGGATACTTTTCCTTCAACACTCCGGGTGGAAGGTGTGAGGAATGCAAAGGAGCAGGAAGCCAGGTCATCGAAATGCAGTTTCTCTCCGATGTGGTTCTGACCTGCGATGCCTGCCATGGAAAGAGGTTCAAGAAAGAGATTCTGGAGATAAAATACAGAGGCAAAAACATTGATGATGTCCTCCAGATGAGTGTGGCCAGAGCTTATGAATTTTTTTCTGACTATTCAAGAATAAGGCAGAAGCTGCGGTCCTTAATCGAAGTTGGGCTTGGCTATCTAAAGCTTGGCCAGCCAACAACAACTCTCTCAGGAGGAGAGCTGCAGAGAATTAAGCTTGCCTACAACCTCGTCCACCATAAAGGAGAGAAAATACTCTACCTTTTTGATGAGCCGACAATCGGCCTCCATCTCGACGATATTTCCACCCTTCTCTTGTGTTTCGAAAAGCTCGTCGATGAAGGACATACGGTTGTTGTCATTGAACACAACCTCGAAGTAATAAAGTTTGCTGACTACATCATTGACCTCGGACCTGAGGGAGGAGAAAGGGGAGGAAAGGTTGTCGTTGAAGGGCCTCCTGAGCAGGTTATAAAATCAAGAAAATCACATACCGCCCGCTACCTAAAAAAATTCCTCCTCCCCGATTATTTGCTATAATACAATCATCCAGGAATCTCAGCAGCTAAAAACAAGCTCGGCTACAACTCTTTGCTTTGGTGTCCAGAGCATCGTCGCTACTGAACTCAAGGGCAGAGATGCGCAACCAAACATTATTAAAAATAATTTGCCGGGATTTGAAACCCTAGCCACTGCACTGATGAAAAAAACTTTCAAAAGCAAAGCAGTGGCGACCATCGGGCAGCTGAGGCAGATATGTCTTGAATCTGGGGTACGGCTCATATGCTGCCAGATGACGATGGATGTGTTTAGCTTCACTAAGGACGATTTTATCGATGGGGTAGAAATTACCGGAGCTGCAGGCTTCCTTGAATTTGCTTCTGGAGCAGACATCCTGCTTTTTATCTGAACAGAGAGAATTCTTTAATATTTATTTATTTGACTCTTTTTTCTCAACTTGATATTTTTTATCCACACTGGCCAGAAGGAAACTTCTTAAATGAAATGCCCTAAATGTCATTTTGAAAATCCGGCTGATACTATTTATTGTGGGAAATGCGGGACCCGTTTACCTAGTTCTGAGGAAATCTCCAACTCCCAGACAAAAACCATCCAAACTCCTCTCAAAGAATTAACTCGAGGAACGATTTTTGCGGGTAGATATGAAGTCATCGAAGAGCTGGGTAAGGGAGGTATGGGCAGGGTCTATAGGGTAGAAGACAAGAAGATAAAAGAGGAAATTGCCTTAAAACTCATTAAACCTGAGATTGCCTTAGATAAGAAGACCATTGAACGATTCAGCAATGAGCTCAAGATGGCCCGCAAGATATCCCACAGGAATGTCTGCCGTATGTATGGGCTTGATGAGGAGAAGGGGACTCATTATATCACTATGGAGTATGTGCCTGGCGAAGATTTAAAGAGTTTTATCCGGAGGTCAAGGCAATTAACCCTAGGGACAGCTCTATCCATAGCTAAACAGGTCTGCGAAGGGCTGGCTGAAGCCCACAGGCTAGGGGTTATTCATCGGGATTTGAAGCCGCAGAACATCATGATTGATAGAGAAGGAAACGTAAGGATTATGGATTTTGGGATAGCCCGCTCGCTTAAAGAAAAGGGAATAACAGGTGCGGGAGTGATGATCGGGACACCGGAGTACATGTCCCCGGAGCAGGTGGAGGGAAAAGAAGTTGACCAGCGCTCGGATATTTATTCTTTGGGAGTGATTCTTTATGAAATGGTGACAGGATGGTTGCCCTTTGAGGGAGATACACCTTTTACCATAGGCATGAAACATAAAAGTGAAAAACCCCCAGACCCAAGGGAGCTCAACGCTCAAGTACCTATGGACCTCAGCCGGTTGATACTCAAGTGTATGGAGAAAGATAAGGAGAAAAGATATCAGAGTGCAGAAGAAGTTTTGTTTGAGCTAATCAATATTGAAAGGGGAATGCCCACCACAGAGAGGGAGATTCCTGAGAGAAAGCCGCTTACCTCCAGAGAAATAACTGTCAAATTTACTGTAAAAAAGATGTTCGTTCCAGGCATGATTTTTCTGGCCGCAATCATAATCGGATTGGTCTTGTGGCAGTTGCTGCTTCATAAGGAAAAAGTGAAGCCTTCTCTGGCCGTCCTCAGCTTTGAGAATCAGACCGAAGATAAAACTTATGACTACTTAAGGGAAGTTATCCCCAATCTTTTGATCACCAATCTTGAGCAATCGGGAAACCTTCAGATAATGACCAGGGAAAGAATGAACGATCTCCTTAAACAGATGGGGAGGAAGGAAGTAAAAAACATTGACAAGGATCTGGGCTTTGACTTGGCCCGCCTGGATGGAATAGATGCTATTGCCCTGGGAAGCTTCACCAGGGCTGGCAACATATTTGCTACGGATGTGAAAATTCTGGATGTGAAGACCAAGAAGCTTTTAAAGAGCGTCAATTCAAAGGGTGAAGGCGTAGGCAGTATTCTGAAAAACCAGATTGATGAGCTGAGCAAAGAGATTTCTCGGGGAGTTGGAATACCTAAAGGCAGAATAGAAGCAAGTAAAATGCGGATTGCTGATGTCACCACCGATTCCTTGGAGGCTTACGACTTTTTCCTGAGAGGCAGAGAGGATTATGAAAAATTTTACTTTGATGAATCCCGAAGGTTCCTGGAGAAAGCAGTGGAGATCGATTCAACTTTTGCTTCTGCCTATCTTTACCTTGCCTGGGTAAGTAACGCTTTAGGGGAGGCAAGAGCAGAAAAAGAAGCCTACGAAAAAGCTAAAGCTTTTTCTACCAAAGCAACAGATAAAGAAAGACTTTACATAGAAGCTTCTTATGCCCGAGCTATTGAGAAAGATCCGGAAAAAAGGTTTCGTCTTCTTAAACAGTTAGCTGAGAAATATCCCAAAGAAAAAAGAGTTCATTATGATTTGGCTTCTTATTACAGACGAAAAAAGATGTTCCAGAAAGCACTGGAAGAATTCGACATAGCACTGAAACTCGATCCCAGCTATGGATATGCTATCAATGATCTTGGCTATTTGTACTCGGATATGGGAAATTATGAGAAGGCTATCGAATATTTCAAAAGGTATGCAGCTCTTTCTCCTGAGGATGCCAACCCTCTGGATTCCATGGCTGAGCTCTATTTCCGAATGGGAA